>JACAEW010000048.1 GCA_013388675.1 Syntrophaceae bacterium
GCCCCGAAAAATCCTTATTTTTATCATGCCACACCCCAAAAGACTGTCAATCGATATCTTCCTCCTGCCTCCCCCCGGGTGAAATCCCGGCTTGATCCAAATGCAACCAAGTAGTTGCTGCGGAGGCTAAGCCAATCCCCTCCGTCCGCAACGCTTTTTCCCTAGAATGCCAATTCGGGACGATTCAAATAGTACCTTTTGGAAGAATGGCCATTCCCTGAGACGATCATTTGCCCCGAACCGCGTCACGGGCCGCCTTGATCAAAGGGGGATAGCTGAAAGTGGGCAGGGAACAGCCGGGGGCGAGAATGAATTTTGTATTTCCCGCCTGGGCCATGGATGACCTGACCTGCTCACGAATGATTCTGGCCGAAATATTGGGGAACTTGACATGGTCGATCCCCGCTACCAGGGTCAACCCGGTCTTGTTGCGAGCTTCGGAAATACTAGGCCCTCCATTAAGATCGGCCCAGGAAATTGCGTTGACCGGGTAATCCAAGAGCCTGTCGAAGAAGAGCTTTTCCCCGTGGGCGTGGAGGATGTGCATTTCCCCTTTTCCCTGGATGGCATTCAGGAATTCGAGGTCAAAGGGGCGCATAAACTTCTCATATTGCTCCAGGGTGACGAATTCCGCGGAGGCAGGCACGGAAAAAAAGATCCCGGCAGACCCTCGGTCCAGGCTGGCCAGGGCGTACTGGATTAAATTCCGGTTGATGATCTTGAGCGCGTCCAGAAGTTCCCGGGGATGGTCCGCCATAAGCGCGGACAGCGCTTCCTTGACCAGATTCCGTCGGATCGTGTTCCAGGCGTTGAAAAGCGTGTCGACGAAAAAAGCCTTTCCCTTCAGCGTTTTCGCGATGATTTCGAGAGTTTTGAGCTGGTTTCCCATGGGCGTCTTGGCTACATCGAAGACGGACAGGCGCTTCAAATCGGCCGCCGTGGCCATGGTTTCCATTCCCCCGGGCATGGGGTAGTCGTAATCGTTCATGACCTTCAGAAAGTCGAAATCGTAGGCTTCGAAAAACCCGAGATGAACCTCGGCGGTCTGCTCGGGGGGAGCGTGCTGCGTTCCAAAGTGGTACCAGACCGTAAAGGGGGGATGGTCAACAGGCTTCCCAGCGAGAGCGGCGCGAACTCTTTCAATTTTATTCATCGTAAGTTCTCCTTGGTTCCTTGCCTTGGGGTTATCCCTCGGGTTTAATATCCGCGGTTTGAACCAGCTTTCGAAGCCTTTCGATTTCGTCCCCGATAAATTTCTTAAAGGCCTCCGGCGATTCAGTCGGATTCACGACCATCGCTTTCTCGGCAAAAGATTTCCTGACCGCAGGATCGTTCAAGGCTTTCATCATTTCTTTGTTCAAGCGATCGACAATGGCGGGCGGGGTATTGGCAGGGGCGACGAATCCGATCCAGGTGGAAAAGCTAAATTCCGGAACCCCGGCTTCGGCCATAGTGGGGACGTCCGGCAGTACGGGTAGTCTCCTGGTGCCCGTGATGGCGAGCGCCCTCAATCTTCCCGCCTGGATATTCGACATAGGAGTCTGGGGGAGATCAAACATAATTTGAATGCTTCCTCCGAGTAGATCGGTAAGCGCCTGGGAGGCTCCTTTATAAGGAATATGGGTCATTTTGGTTCCGGTAACCATACAAAAAGTTTCGGCGGCCAAATGAAGTGTATTACCGACTCCGGCGGACCCGTAATTCAGCTTGCCCGGATTCGCTTTGGCATAAGCGACCAATTCCTTAATGGAATGGATGGGAAGCTTGGGGTTGATTACCGCAACAATCGGCGAATCTACGGCTTTAACGATGGGAATAAAATCTCTCAGCGAATCGTAGGGAAGGTTCTTGTACAAGGCGGGATTGGCCGAGAGCACAGAGGACCCTCCCAGCAACAGAGTGTAACCGTCCGGCTTCGCCTTGGCGACCAATTCGGTGCCGATGACGGCGTTGCCGCCGGGACGATTTTCCACCACCACCGGCCGGCCGATGTTTTCCTGCATTTTGAATCCGACCGTGCGGGCGACGAAATCGCTCGACCCTCCCGCTGTGTAGGGAACAATGATACGGATCGGTTGGCTTGGGTAATCCTGCGCATACCCCGGTGCGGAGGCAAGGGAGATGACGGCTAAAAAGACAAAGCATCGGGCGATGATTTTAACCATTGGCTTTCCCCTTTCATGGATGGATTGAGATATCTTTTTCCGATCGAATCATTCTACGAAAACGTCTTCGCGCTTTTTGCGCACCGCCGGTAGGATTACGATCATCAGCAGGATCGCTGAAGCACTCAGCATTCCGGCCGAGATCGGATTGGTAAAAAAAACGGTCGGATCCCCGCGTGATATAAGCATCGCCCGGCGGAGATATTCCTCCAGCATCGGGCCAAGAATGAAACCGAGCATAAGCGGCGCCGGTTCGCATTCGAGTTTGACAAATATGTATCCGAGTAGGCCGAAAAAGGAGGCGATATAAATATCGAACGGATTATAGGACAGGGTATAAATCCCGATCCCGCAAAAAAGCAAAATGGAAGGGAAAAGGATCCGGTAAGGGACCGATAGCAGCCAGACCCATATTCCGATCAGGGGCAGATTAAATATGACCAGCATGAGGTTACCGATCCACATGCTGGCAATCATTCCCCAGAAAAGCTGGGGTTGATTGATGACGATTTGTGGACCCGGTTGGATATTATGGATCATCATGGCGCCGATCATAAGCGCCATCACGGGGTTGGAAGGAATGCCGAGCGTCAGAAGCGGAATAAAAGAGGTCTGAGCTCCGGCGTTGTTCGCCGATTCGGGGGCGGCGACGCCTTCGATGGCCCCTTTCCCGAACTGGGCATGGTTTTTGGAGATCTTTTTTTCCAGCGTATAAGCGGCGAAGGAGGAGAGCAGAGCCCCTCCCCCGGGCAGGATTCCCAGGATGGAACCCAACAGGGTGCCGCGTAGAATCGACGGGGCGGCGGCCTTAAAATCGCTTTTGGTGATCCAGAGATTTTTCACCTTCCGGGTGAAAATTTGGCGCTTCTCCTTCACCTCGAGATTTACGATCACCTCCGTGAAGCCGAAAACCCCCATGGCCACAATTACGAAACCGATGCCGTCGATCAGCGCGGAAATGTCAAACGTGAAGCGGGCCATGCCGGAATTCACATCGGTTCCAATAAGGCCGAGAAGGATGCCGAGCAAGATCATGCAGAAGGCTTTCAAAAGGGACCCGGCGGCCAGAACGACTGCGGAAACGAGGCCCAGAACCATGAGGGAGAAATAAGCGTCTGGGCCAAAGTTAATGGCAACCTCTGCGAGGGGGGGAGCAAAGGCGGCGATCACGAACGTGGCGAAAGTTCCGGCAAAGAACGAGCCAATCGCGGCCACGGCTAAAGCCGGGCCAGCTCGCCCCTGGCGCGCCATCTGATACCCATCCAGGCAGGTCACCACTGAAGAGGATTCTCCCGGCAGATTCACCAGGATCGCTGTGGTGGACCCGCCGTATTGCGCCCCATAGTAGATCCCCGCAAGCATAATAAGGGCGGTGACCGGAGCGAGATTGAAAGTGAGCGGCAACAGCATGGCCATGGTCGCCAGGGGGCCTAGCCCGGGCAGCACTCCGATCAGGGTGCCAACCAGAACCCCCAAAAAGCAATAGACCAGGTTTCCCAGGCTAAGGGCAACTCCCAGACCGAGACCGATATTGCTGAGCAGTTCCATGAAGCGGTCCTAAAAGGAGAAAGGCCAGACGGGGATCTGGAGCCCAAGCCCGTAAATAAAAACAAAAAAAGACCCTGCGGCCAGAGTGGCCGCCAAAAACAAGACTCCGCGGAGCCGGAATTCGTTTCCGCCCAGCGAGGACAAAACGACAAGAACGAAGATGGCAAAGGTCAGCCCGAGGCGTTCCAGAGTCAAACCGAACAAAACCATGCTGCCCAGAACGAGGGCCGGCGGTTTGAAATGAAAGCGGCCGGGATTCTTGTCGCGCAGTTCCAGACTTCGTATAGTAACCAATATTCCGAGGATAATCAACAAGGCGCCGACCAGGGTGGGGAAATAAGCTGGCCCCATCCGGGCGGCGCTACCGAAGGGGTATGCCTGCGCCATCCAAACGGCTGCGCCCCCAAAGGCGACAAACATCAGGCCAGCGAAGAAATCCTTTATGCTGCGCACTTTTGGCATAAATTAGATTTCCGGTTCGATTCTCCCAAGACCGAAGGTTCACGGAAATCTGCCGGGTGTGTTCGGTTGGTTTTGAAACTCGAGCTTAAATACTCAGATGCTACGGATATTCTAGCGCCGGTTTAGCTTGGACTCGTCCAGTCTTTTTAAAAGCCCTTCCCCGATTTTATTGCTTATATTTCTGCAGGCGTTTCATGGCTTCCGCCAGTCTTTCTTTTGGATGGGTCAAGGCTATGCGCAGATACCCCTCTCCGTATTTTCCATACATGGAACCCGGGATCATCCAGACGTTCGCTTCTTCCAAGATTTTGAAGCAGAATTCCTGGGAAGAGTAACCCTTGGGAATGGTTGACCAGACGTAGAAGGTGGCTTTTGGGCTCTCCACTTCCAGGCCGATATCCCGCAACCCTTTTACTACCACATCTCGCCTTTCCTGAAAAGTCTTATTCCTTTTCTCCATAAAGTCAATGGGGCCGTTCAAGGCTTTCGTGGCCGCAACCTGCATGGGGTAGTACATGCCCCGGTCGGAATGGGATTTGATCTTGGCCATGCCGGCGATGATATCCTTATGGCCCACGAGCATTCCCGTGCGCCAGCCGCAGGCGTTGTAGGATTTCGAGAGGGAATGGAGCTCCACCCCCACTTCCTTGGCTCCCGGCACTTCGAGAAAACTCGGGGGTCGGCATTCGAAGCAGACTTCGGAGTAAGGATTGTCCGAAACCACCACCATATTGTAGGTTTTAGCCCATTCAACGAGCTTTCGGTAAAAATCCAGGTCGGCGCTCGCCCCAGTGGGGTTGTTGGGATAATTGACCCAAATCATTCTGGCTTTCTTGGCGACTGCGGAAGGAATAGCATCCAAATCCGGAAGGAACCCGTTCTTCTTCAAGAGGGGCATAAATTCAACTTCTCCGCCTGCGAGCTTGACCCCGGCCTCGTAGGAAGGGTAGGCGGGGTCCGGAACCAGGGCCGTATCGCCGCAATCCAGGAGGCAGAGATGAATCAGAAATAATCCCTCGCTCGATCCCAGCAAGGGAAGAACCTCGGTATTGGGGTCGAGCGGAACGCCGAATCTCCTCCCGTACCAACCGGCGATGGCTTCCTTGAGCGGCCGGTTGGAATAAAAACTGGGGTAGTGATGGTTGTCGGGATGGCCGACGGCATCCCGGAGAGCGTCGAGCAGGTGCTGGGGAGGGGTCACATCCGGGTCCCCCAGCCCCAGGTTGATCACGTCGCGCCCCTCTTCCCGCATCTTCGTCAACTTCATGTTCATCTCGGTCCCGAGATATCCTTTAAACAAGTCCAAACGTTTCGCGACTTGTGCCACTTTAGGATTCCTTTCTGAGTTCATCGTTACTGAACGGCAAAGCCCTTTTTCTCTCGCAGAGGCGCAGAACTCGCAGAGGAAAAGGAGAATTGAGGGTTTGGGTCCCTGAAAAAAGTTCCTTTCCGCTTCGTGAGCCCGGCGACTCTAGCGAAGCGGGCGAGAGAACAAAGCCTTGGCCTCTAATGAGTCTAGATGCTTTCTTCTTCTTCATACACGTTGGCGATACAGCACAGAAAGGTCACCGGTTCCTTTTCGCTTTCATTTCTCATGCTGTGTACTTCCATGGTGGGAATGAAGATGAAATCGTTGGGCCCCAATACCTTTTCGCCAACCACCTGGTCGGTCTGCGAATCGTGTTGAAAGCACCGCACGTGGCCGGTCAGGATGTACATGGTCTGGTAGTACAAATGATTGTGGATCGGAATTTCCCCGCCCGGACCGATGGTGAAATAGCGGAGGCCATACTCCACCGAATCTTTGGGACCGGCCTGGGAGAGCCAGCGGATCCAGACGTCTTTCACCGGGTAGGGCTTCCCCTTATAAGGGTAGGTGTCGATCTTCTGATCCTTTTTATCGTTCACGTTCATTACGATCATGGTTTTCTCCTTTCGATTCAAAAATGGTCAGCGTCAGAAAGAATCAGAATACAGAATTCGGGAGCCAGGATTCAGAACAAAAAAGAGAAACCATTAACGTCCGCCGGCGCTTCTGGATTCTGAATTCTCTCTCCGGACTTCTGCTTTGCTCATTCCGCAATCCGCAATCCACATTCCGCATTAGAATTTCTTTCTTTTGCAATTCATTTCGCAATCTGCAATCTGCATTCCGCAATTAAAGTTGTCCCGTATCCCCCCACTTCTCCAATAATTTCTGGTATTCCTGGTCCTGATATCGCTCCAGCATGAAAGCAGAGGCGTAGGGAGGAAGCGGACTTCCTGTGAGATGGGCGGCCAGCAGCTCTCCCGCGGCACAGGACGCCATGATCCCATAACCCGATAAAGCCCCGATCATATAAGCCCCTTTAACAGGCATAGGACCGATCAGGGGACGATTCTCCCGAGTCTTGGTGTAATACCCTCCGTCCACCACCGGCTTGGGGAGGCGGCCGAAGTAAGCGCTCAGACCGGGCATCATCACCGCCAATCCTCGAAATACAATTTCGGGATAATAAGGATCAACCGGGAAGGGGAAGACCGGCTGGACTGGCCGCATATCGTAAGTCCACAGAGCAAGAACAACATCGCTATCCCCCAGTCCCTCCGGGCGAGCATGAACCCCGGAGGGGAATTCATCCAGAAGATGCTTCGTTTCTTCCGACCGGGCCAGCACTTCGCGCTCCTCTTCGGACCATGGAATCCTGGCCGGATCGGTCCATATCAGAAGAGGCGCATCACGGCCGACCACCCGGAAGGGGTCCCGGAAGGAGATCTTGAGGTGGAGTTCGTGATAGACCGGGAGTTCGACTCCGATCATCCGCGCCACGTGGGGAAAAAACGGGCCCGCGGCGTTGATTAGATTCCCCGTAGAAATCAGGTAGTCCCCGCTCCCTTCCCGCAAACGGACCGCCTCCACCCGTCCACCGGCCACGTCGACTTTTTCAATCCTCCCTTGCCGAAAAAAGACTCCGTGTTCCCGGGCTTTCTCCAATAAATACATGCCCAATTGCTGGGCGCTCAGCCAGCCGCAGCGCCGGGGATGAACCCCCGCCGCGGTACGGTCGGAGAGGTAAGGGAAGTGATTGCGAATCAGGGCCGGATCGGTGATCAAATCCGAGCCGGTGGGTTGCCCTTCATAGCCTTGGGCGGGTGCGGGATGGTAAGGGGGATCACCCGGTCGGCCGCGGTGATGACGCACCTCCCCGGCCCCCAGGCTGGCGGCCTCTTCGGCGACCTGCCTAAAAGTCTGAATTCGTTCCGGTTCGGCGGTGGCAAAAAGATAGCCGCGGCGGTTCATGTGGAACCGGTTTTCGGTTTCGCGGGCAAGTTCTTCGAGGATATCGATGCTGCGATTCATGAGGCGCACCATGGCGTCGCCAGGGCCCGGCCACCAGTTGCGGTAGCATTCGGTGGATTTGTCGCTGGTCAGGGAGAGCGGGGCTCCCTCATCCACGAGGACCACCTTCTTGATGCCTCGCTTAACGCTCAAGTGGTAGGCGGCGGCGATTCCGGCGATTCCCGCCCCGCAGATCACAATATCGGCCGTTGAATGTCCCATGGGCGATCCAAAGTCAATTTGATAGAAATTTTGATTTCCTTGTAGGGGCAAAACTTCCGCCATGGCGGGATTGCCCATCTCGTGGGCGGCCATCCCGCCACGGCGGGCCCCCCACAACATCCTGTTTGATTTTGGCCATGCCGGATTAGGCTTTTTCGTATCAAAGAAGCTGACTCTTAATGTGGTCGATGAAATAGCGCACGTGCTGTTCCATGAGCCGGCCGGCCGTTTCCGGTTCTCTTTTCTCCAGGGCGGAGTAGATGTCCTTCAACTGATGAAGGATTTCCGGAATAGGAATCACGCTGCTTAGGGAAGAGCCCCAGAGCCGGGCGCACCGGCTGTGCAGATTTTCGAGGATCTCCTGGAGAATCGGATTTTGGGCGGCCTGGTAGATGATTTCATGGAACCGAGCGTCGATCTCGATCAAGTGTCGATGGCCCCCATCTTTCAGGAGGATGTCCGCTTCCTCGATCAGCGATTTCATTTCCCTAAGCTTGTCATGAGTTATCCTTTTGGCCGCCACCTCGCCGGCCAGACCTTCCAGTTTGACCTTGACCTCAAAGGCGGAACGAATTTCGTTGATGTCCACGGGGGCCACGTAAGTGCCGAAGCGGGGAATTACCGTGACCAGCTTCATCTCTTCCAGCTTTTTTACCGCCTCGCGGACCGGCGTCCGGCTTACTTTGAACTCCTCACAAAGTTCTTTTTCCGGCAGGGGTTTCCCGGGGGCATATTCCATGTAAACAATCCGGTCCCGGATCACATGAAAAATTTTTTCATGAGGCGCTTTTTTATTAAAACGCATTGATATTTATAATGTTTTTTATTAAAAATCTTTTAAAAGATTAATAAAATTTTATTAAAAAAGAATTGATAAGTCAATATTTTTTTCAAGGCTTTTAAGGGATTCAGGGTGATTGGGTACGGGAGGCTGGCCAAAGTCTAGAAATTAATTCAGTCGTTAGGTAAACCACTGGTTTTACCAGTGCGACTCGAAAAGGTTTGACCGTTGAGTTGGTTTTCTTTCCTTTTGAATCGAAGCCGCTTATTGAACGTAACAGAAAAACGATGTTCAAGTGATGCCTGAGTTTTGCCCATTTTCAATAAGATTAGAAATCTGGCAATCCGCGGGGGGAGTGTCAATGCCGCAAACCCGCCGTAAGTAGGGAGTTTCTTGTAACGCCGTTATGAGAGAGCAAGCCGTTGATTTTGATTGCGGATGACCGCTCTGACCCCAAAAACTCGGTTCAAATTACAAGCGGCAATCCCAAATTCCCGGACTGACCTTTTTTCCCAAATGAATGGAACGTCGTTTGGGGTAATATGGAAGGGACATCAAGCCAAGGAGATTGGGCTATTTGGACGAGTCTGTTATGATTAATGAGTATTATGTCCCCCGAATGTCCGACTGAAGAATCCCCCCCGGGGTTGGGGTCATCCTTTCGGGACGGGCGGCTTCGATCGTCGCCCCCAAAGCCAGGGGAGCACGATGACCCCGACTGCGACGGCATACAGGGTAAGACTGATAGGCCGAAAGATCACTTTGGCGAAATCTCCCCCGGTGATCAGAAGGGACTGGCGCAGGGAATTTTCCAGCATGGGCCCGATGACCATGGCGATGATCAAGGGGGCCGGCTTGAATCCCACCCGCCGGATGGCGAATCCCAAAATTCCGCAGATCCCCAGGATGAAAAGGTCCAGGGCACTGGCGCTGGTGCTGTACACGCCGACCAGGGAGAGCATGACGATGATCGGCAGAAGGATCTGCCGGGGAGTTCTCAGCACGTTCACGAAGACGTTGACCATGGGGAGGTTCAAGAAAAGCAGCATGAAATTGGCCACGTACATGCTGGCAATCACCCCCCAGAATAAATTGGGCTTCTCCTGGATCAGGTTGGGGCCGGGGGTGATGTTGTGGAGCAGCAGCGCTCCCAGAACCATGGCCATGGCCGGGGTGAACGGGATGCCCAGCGCCAGGAGGGGAACATAGGCCCCGCCGACCGCAGCGTTGTTCGCCGACTCCGGGCCGGCGACACCCTCGATGGCTCCCCGCCCGAATTCCTTGGGGCGCTTGGAAATTTTCTTCTCGGTGATATAGGACACAAAGGTGGAAATCATCGGGGCGGGTCCAGGAATCAAGCCGATCAGAAATCCGATGACTGAGCCGCGAAGCATGGGGGCGGTTGAGCGTCTCCATTCCTCCCGGTTGGGCAGGAGCTCGCGAAACTTCATTTTTTTCGCCCTTCCCGCATCCAGGGAAGCGGAGGCCGTTTCCAAAACCTCGGAGATTCCGAATAGCCCGATGGCTACCGGCAGGAATTCGATTCCCTGGATTAGGCCTTCCACGCCCAGGGTGAAGCGGAGGGTGCCGGTTAGATAATCGGTCCCGACCGTGCAAAGGGCCAGTCCGGCGAAAATCATGATGGCCGATTTCAGGAGCGATTCCTCCCCCAGCTTCATCAGCAGCACGAACCCGCACACGGCGATGGCCACAAATTCGGGAGGCCCGAACTGGAGGGCGGCTCGCCCCAGAAGGGAGGCGGCCACCATCAATCCGATGATGCTGATGGTGCCGGCCACGAAGGAACCCACCGCCGCCACCGTCAGGGCGGCTCCCCCCCGGCCTCTCAGGGTCATTTGGTACCCGTCGATGCAGGTGATGACCGATGAGTTCTCGCCCGGGATGTTCAGAAGGATCGAAGTCGTGGACCCGCCGTACATGGCCCCGTAATAGATTCCGGCGAAAAGAATCATGGCTCCGGTGGCGTCGATATACAGGGTGAAGGACAGGAGAATGGCCATCGCCCCCAGGGGGCCGATGCCCGGCAAGATGCCAGTTACGGTCCCCAGGATACAGCCGGCGAGGGCGTAGATCAGATTCATCGGCTGTAAGGCCACGGAAAACCCGTGCACCAGACTCGGCCACATTTCCATGGATCAACCCCTCAGTCGGTAAAAAATTTCTTCGATCGGCCCGCTGGGTAAGGATACCCCGAGGCCAAGGGCAAATACGGAGAAACTCATGACCGCCAGGGAAATGGCGATCAGCGAGTCCCAAACCGGACCCTTGTATTTCAATATCCAGAGCATGGTATAGACTACCAAGAAGGTTGCCAGGATGAAATTCAGGTGGAAAAGCAAGAAGGGGTAAGCCATGAGGCCTGCTGCCAGCCCGAGGACGCTCTTCAAATGGAAAGGACCGCATGCATTCTGGGGCTCCCCGGGCTTCCGGAGGGTTTGCCAGAGGTATAGGCCCGTCAAGACGAGTAGGCCGACCCCCACGATGCGCGGGAGAAAACCGGGCCCTGGCTTTTGGGGGGTTCCAGCATTCAGTCCCCAGCCGCCGGCCAGGTAAAGGACGGAAAAACAAAACCAACCCACAGCGAACAGCTTCTGTTTCACCGCTTTTATCCTTACCTCCGGGCGAAGGGGGCCCCCTCTCCGCCCGCCGAATTCCCTTCTCGCCCCCGCCGAGAAGGTCTCTCCTCAGCCCACCAGGTTGCGCCAACTATTTCCGCCTCTGGATGAGCATCCATCGGCGGCCCGGAACGCAGAGGGTCCATGGGCCTCCTGTATCTATTCGACATCCTTGACGTACGCTGACAAACGAGGAACATCGGCCACGTTTTTCCGGACCATGGCCTCGTAATCCTTGCCCGAAGAAAAGCGGGGCGGGAAACCCATGGTGAACATGGTCGTCCGGACTCCTGGGTCTTCCAGCGTTTCCTTCAGGGCCTTTTCGAGCCTGGCCCGGATGGGTTCCGGAACACCTTTGCGCATGGCCATCCCATAATCGGAGGTCATGGAAAAGGGATACCCCCAATCCAACACCCCTTTCAGGTTAGGGAAATTCGGGTCGGGGACCGGGCTGAGGCCAATCAGCGGAATCAGCTTACCCTGACGGGCGGCCTGATAGGCCGGCGTACCGGTTCCGGTCTCACAAACATCCACATGACCGCCCAGGATGGAGGTCGAAGCCTCTCCCCCGCTTTTAAACATGACAAAGTTGAGTTTGATGCCTTCCTTTTTGGCCACCGATTTAAATACATCCAGCCCCAGTTGGGATCCTCCCGAGCCGGCGGAGATCTTCCCCGGGTTTTTCCTTGCGTATTCTACGAATTCCGGCCAATTCTTATAGGGCTGGTCCGGCTTGGCCCAGACGATGCGGGCCTGGACGCAATATCCGCCGATGAAAAAGAATTTGTCGAGGTCGAAGGGCTGGGCATTCAGAAGAAACGGGGCCACCAGAGCGGAAGAAAGCGCGCCCGAGCTGAAGGTATACCCGTCCGGAGGTGCCGACAGAAGGGCCCGCAATCCGGTGATCCCCCCGGCGCCGCCCTGGTTGCTCACCATGACCGGCTGTCCCAGTCTGTCCTTGAATTTTTCCACGATCAACCGGGTGGAAACATCGCTCATCCCACCGGGTGCAACGCCAACAATGGCCGTGATGGGTTTGGTGGGCCACTCCGCACCCAGCCCGGGTCCTCCGGCAAGCAAGACCAAGCAAGAAAAAACCGACAGGATCAGCGTCAGAGAACTCATAACCCCTCCTTTTTTGAGTTAAGATGGCTTGCCCGATTCCTATCTGACCAGGTAAGGCAACCGGACTTCCAGCGCCTGCACCGGGCACTCGATTTCGCAGGGCAGGCAGTACCAGCAGGTCTGGTTGAACTCCGCCGGCCGGCCGCAGTTGAGGCAGCGTTCCGCCTCTTCCCGGGCGGCTTTCGGATCCAGCGTTTTTTCCACCTCCGTGAGAATATCCCTTCCACCGACTGGAAGACGCGGTAGAACGGCCCGGGCTCTGGCCACGGCTCCGGATCGGTCGATGGGGAATTCATCGATCCAGGCACCGGGCCAGTACCCCCGCCCCCAGCGCAGGTTTTCTCCGGAAAGAAAGCGGTCCATGGAAACCGCCGCTTCCCGTCCCTGGGCCATGGCTTCGATGACCGATTTCGGCCCGGAAACCAGATCGCCGGCGGCGAATATTTTGGGCCGCCGGGTCTGCAGGCTCAACGGATCGGCGATGGGCCCGTTTCGGCCTGGGTCCTGAAATTCCTTCGGCAGCCCCGCCATTTCGGGCTTCTGGCCGATGGCCACGATGACCGAATCGGCCGAAGGCGAAAGCCCGGGGAAATCATCCAGCCGGGGGGAGAAGCGTCCCGCTTCGTCGAAGACCCGCAGGCAGCGGGATATTTCCAGCCTCAGCCCACCGTTTCCGTGGGGGAGGAATTTCCGCGGCCCCCACCCATTCTGAAATTTCACCCCCTCCTCCAGGGCCTCTTCCCTCTCGGCGGGGAAGGCGGGCATCTGGTCTCTCTCTTCCAGGCAGATGAGGATCACCTCCCCGGCCCCCAGTTTGCGGCAGGTCAAGGCCGCATCCACGGCCGTATTTCCCCCGCCGATGACCAGGACGCTCCGGCCGATTTTTGGGGGTTGCCCCTCCCGCGCCTGCCGCAGAAAATCTAGACCCTGGAAAACTCCCGGCAGGTCTTCGCCGGGCACCCCTAGCTTTAGGGGCGGCCCCCCGCCAGTGGCCAGGAGCAGGGCGTCCCATTCCCGCTCGAGTTTTTCGACGTCCAATTCTTTCCCCAATGCCCGGCCGGTCTGAAAAACGACCCTCATCCGCTCCAGCATGCGGACCGCCTTGGCGGTTTCCTCGCCCGGCAGGCGGAACGCCGGGATCCCGAAACGGAGCATGCCCCCGGGTTCCGGGGCGGAATCGAAGACCGTAACCGCATGCCCTCTGGCCGCCAATTCGTATGCCGCCATGAGGCCCGCCGGCCCCGAGCCGACGACCGCCACTCTTTTTCCGGTTTCCTTCGGCAAAAGACCGGGTTGCAAAGCGATATCCGGCCGGTTGTCGGCTAAATACCGCTTCAGGGCGCGGATATGAACCGCCTGGTTGTCCTCTTTCCGCCGCTCGCATTTCTCCTCGCACGGATGGGTGCAGACCCGCCCGACGATTCCCGAAAAGGGCAGGTCCTGGCGCATCTCTTTTGCCGCTTCCTATTCTTTTCCCTGGGCGATCAGGCGGACGTATCCCTGGCAGTTCATATGAATCGGGCAGGCCTGGCGGCAGGGCGCGAGATACATACGTAGATTATCCATGATGCATCGTTCGATGCAGATGCCGCAGACGTAGCATTTTTCTCTTTTTATGAAGATATTGACGTCGGATCTCACCGGGCACCTCCGGAAGGAAGATGGCGGACGATGGGACGGCGGGAAGCCGTAACCTCCCCGTCTTTGCCGCAGCGGATATCGACGTGGCAGAGAAAGTTCTCATCGTCCTTCTTCGGGAAATCGGTCCGGAGATGCGCATTGCCCCACCGGCTCTCCTTACGCTCCAGGGAGGCCCTGGCCGAATAGGTGGCGCATTTGAGAATGTTTTCGACCTCGAAAATTCTGGAAAGCTCATGGCCGTTCCCCGCAGCAACTTCCTCGTCAATTTCACGGGCGAAACGGTCCGCCCAATCGAACCACCGGTTCAGTTTGTAGGCGTTCTTCGGGGAAACGACGTAGTCGTTGATCAGCCGTCGCATTTTGTACTCGACATCGCGCACATCGACCCGCTTGTCCCCTTTGGCCGACCGTTTCTGCAGAGCGTTTCGAACCCTCTCGACCTGTCCGGCGTCAAATTTCGGGGACGGCTGGGAGTCGGCGAAACGCGCCGCTTCCTCCGCGGCGATCTCTCCGAAAACAAAGGCGCCGGTCAAATGACCCTTGGCGACGCAGGAAACGTCTCCCGCGGCATAGAGGCCGGGAACGCCCGTCTCCGCCTTTTCATTCACCGCCAAGCCGCACATTCCGTGGCCGCCGCAGAGCTGGTGCTCCGTGGGCCAAAGTTCGATGTCGTCTTTTCGGAAATCGATTTTGCGCCCCTTAAAAAACCTCTCCTGGACCGGACGTTCCGTCGAAAAAAGGATGCCTTCGATTTCCTCGATCACTTCTTTGGGTAGGTGGCTGAGGCGGATACGCAGGGGACCTTTGCCGGCGGCAACCGCCTGGTTGGCTTTGGTTTGGTCGTGGCAGGACCACTCCATGACCACTTCATCGAAGATGTCCATCATCCGCCCGCCGCGGGTTATGGTGATGGCGAGGAGCGGGATGTTGACATCCTTGATCAAATTGACCCGGCGGACGTATTCCGCCCCGGTCAGGGCGGCACCGGCTTCGGCGCCCATGACCAAGCCGTCTCCCGTATTTCCCGGGTAATCGAAAGTCCCGTAGAGATAACCGGAGTTCGGCAGTCCGAAACGGGCCGTACCGCCGGCGGCCAAAATGACCGCCTTGGCCCGGCAGACCACCAGATCCCCGGTCCGCACGTGGATCCCAACCGCCCCGGCCGCGCGCCCGTCGTCCAGGAGCAGCCTGAGCCCCATGGTCCGGTTGACGACCAACGAGCCTTTCTCCGCGGCCTTTTGATAAATGATGACCTTCAGGTCCGGCTCCTCCATGGCGGTCAGAAAATTTCCGACCGGGTGGTACTGGAGCGTGCGGTAGTTGCCTTTTTCGTCCTGAGGAAAATAGACGCCCCATCCTTCCAATTTCTTGAGCAGGGGGAACGATCGCTTGGCCATCTCATATGAGGGGGGCGCGTCCAGGATCCCGTCGCAGGCGAGGGTATTGGATTCCACGTAGAGTTCGGGCGTGGTGAAATGGGGAATCGCCACGATGTTCAGGGCGTCCATGCCGCGGGCGATGGAGCCGCTGTACTTGATGTCCCCCTTTTCAAAAATTACGACTCGCAGATTAGAGTTGATCTCCAGCGCCCGGTTGGCCGCCATGCACCCGGCGCTCCCGCCGCCGATGATCAGAATATCCGCATTAAGGGTCCGTGTTTCCATGTTCCTTCCTTGCTATTTTCTCTCCATCATTCCGGCCGAAGCCGGGATGCGGCCTCAACCCATTCGATTCATTTTCCCAGGGCCCGGATTCTCATGGGCTTTTCAAAACGTGCTGCTTGCTCCAGGAGTTGTCCTGTTTTCGGTACTCATAGCGGATTTCGATCCGGTCCGCCAGGAAGATCATGCTGCCGGTCAAAATCGGCCGTCCCTGGAGATTGTAATAGGTCGCCCCTTGAATCAAGGCCGGTGTCCCGGGAGGGACCTCAAGGATTTCCGCGTGCCTCTCCAAGAGAATTTCGCTGCGCGTCCGGTAGACAACCCGGTTTATCTCTGTCTCCGGTTCGCTGTTGAGCAGTTCCACGAGGGGCTTTTCATTCAAATCCTGAAGGGAAAATATCTTCGCGATCTCAAGGGGAAGGTAACGGTTCTCGATGGCCAGGGGACTGTTTCCCGTCTTTTTCAGCCGGAAGACGCGGAAAACCTTGCTGTCCGGGGGAAGTTCGAGATCCTTCAAATAGATTTGGGTAGGATTCAGCCGGAGGCCAACATCAAGGGGTATGGTGGCAATCTCAATGCCCTGGTCAGCCAGGCTCTCCTCCAAAGGGCGAATCCCCTGGATGAATCCGCTGATCTTGGGCTTGGCGATAAAAGTACCCTTCCCCTGGACTTTGGTTATCAAACCTTCGGTGGCCAGGCGCTGAAAGGCGATGCGCACCGTAGTGCGGCTGACTCCATATTTTTCGATAACGTCAGTTTCCGACGGGAAGGGGTCCCCGGGTTTCAGCCCGTTCCTTTTAATATATTCGATCAAAGCATCGCTGATCTGGGCATAAAGAGGCTTGTAATCATCTTTTTTTAAAGGACTCAAATCATCCAGAATATTTTCCATAAAATATTTACCTTATTATAATATTGGGTAATTGTAATGACCCTATATAATTGTGTCAAGAAGAATTTTTCTCCCCCAAAATACGGTTACCTCGCACAAGGTAAACCCACCCCCTCCTGGCAGGAGAGGTTTACTTGAATGTGGCTTGATAAGTAATTAATATAATTAAAGTTATCACCAAAGCATCGGCCCTTTTCCATCGAGGGGGAGGGCCTATTTTGGACTTTTTTTGGCGAGATAAAAAATTTGGTCTTCTCTGGGGAAGGAACTCTTCATCCCTTAAGCGCAGCAGTCATTTGGGGAACGGCCAGGTGCAGGTCTGCGACTAGGCCGTAATCGGTAATCTGGAAGATATAGGCATTGGGGTCGGTGTTGACGGCCATGATGGTTTTGGCCTCCCGGATTCCCACCATAAATTGAACTTGGCCGGAGATTCCCAGGCAGAGGGCCAGACGGGGTTTTCCGATTTTGCCGGAGAGGCCTATGATCCGGCTCTCCGGAAGCCACTTCAGGTCGGTAGCCAGTGGTTTGGTGCACGCCACCAATCCGCCCAGCGCCTGAGCCAACTCCTCGATCATCTTCAAATCTTCCTGCCTGGCTAAGCCTTTTCCCACACAGACAAGGATCTCCGCTCCCTGGATATCCACCGCTCCCGGGTCTTTTTCTGATTTCTTTACGACTTTGACCCGGGAGGGCTTGAGGTCCAGCTGGAGGGTCACGATCTCCCCTTTCTTATCTCCTTCCGCGGCCGGTTCATGAGCCCGCGGCATGAGGGCGATTACCTGGACCTGGGTCGTAATCGTCTGGGCGGCCTCCGTTGCTCCCCCGAGGGCGTTCCGTGCGCAAATGACCCTTCCATCTTTCCATTCAAGGGACTTCACGTCCGTTAGGCAGCCGGCCTGAAGCTTCTGGGCCAGCCGCCCGGCAAGTTCCTTCCCCCGGCGTGTTGACCCCAGGAGGATCAAGGGGGCACCTGTCTTATGAGCTATCTGAGCGAGGGCCTGGGAATAAGCCGAGGCCTCGAAATCCTTCAACTCTTCCTGATCGGAATAAAAAACTTTCGATGCGCCTCGTCTCAGAAATGCCTCCGCATCGGCAGGGTTAAAAGCTGCCGCAGCCATCTCGAGGCCCATGTGCCCGCCAAGCTCTTTGGCTTTGCCCAGCAATTCAAAAGCCAGAGTCGCACGCTCGCTGAAAACCAGGATCGAAGCCATGCTATTTTCTCCCCACCCCTTCTTCCTTCAGAGCCTGCACCAGGCTGGGTAGTTCTTTTAAGCCTTCCTTGAAAAGGATACCCTTTCTTTCCTGCACGGGTGCCAGATTGCTCAAAGTCTCCACCCAGCGACCCCCGCCAAGCTGGAGGGACAAATCGGTGGGTTTCAGGATTTTCTTGGGCTTTCTTCCGGCCCTAAGAATCTGGGTGACGGCTGGAATCCTGGGCTCGTTGATTTCGCTGACTACCGAAATCAAGGCCGGCATTTCTACCTCCACCTCTTCCAAGACATCTTCCAGGCTTCGGACCGCCTTCACCTTTCGTTCATTTACCTCGAGAGACCTTACATATGTGACCTGGGGAAGGTCCAGAATCTCCGCCAGGCGCGGCCCCACCTGCCCGGAGTAATTGTCCGCCGACCCTTCTCCCAGGAGAATCAAGTCAAAACCTTCCATTTGTTTGATTGCCCCGGAAAGCAGCAGAGCTGCCTGGGCGCTCTCCGCCCCATCGAGTTCGGGTGCTGTTACCAAGATGGCTTCATCCGCGCCCATGGCTAGGGCTTCTTTAATCGTTTCTTCGAGGGTCTCCGGGCCGACAGAAACAACAAGGACTCTCCCGCCGGTCTTGTCCTTCAACCGTACTGCCTCTTCCAGGGCGTTTTTGTCGATGGCCCCCAGGATCAGGGGAACATTCTCCAGGACCGGCTGCCGGGTCTCCTTGCGGATGCGGACCTGCTGCAGGTCAACGGTTTGCTTGACGCACACCACGATATTCATAAAAACGCCTCCACGGCATTGGGCATATTGCTGAGCGCATAGAGCATAGCGAAAAATCGAGACATCCATCTAATTCGTTTTTGACTCTCGGCTTCATGCTCCTCGCTTTTTGCTCGTTGCCGCTTTATCCGAAACGGAACTGGACGCCGACTCCCCCGACTGGATAAGTCCAGTCCAGAACTTCGGTCCCACAGGCAATCCGGCAGGTGCCGCATTCCAGGCAGCCGTCGATGTCCAGTTCCACTTCCCCCTTGTTATTTTCCGAATACAACCCGGCCGGGCAGGCATAAATGGCCGCTTTCAGGCGAGGGTCTTTCTCAAAGCCGGGACGGATACGGATATGCTTCTCCTTGCCCAGTTTGAAAACATTCTTGCTTAGCTTGGTTTTCATGTTGAGGGTCGGGCTCATATCTTCAATCCTTTTTGTAAATCCTTTAGAATCTCCCAGGTTTCGGTCCAGGTCACCTTTTCCCAAACGGCCGTGGAGAACTTCTGCCTGGGCTCCGGTCCGACGGTAAATAGGTTCTGGAGGAGATCGCCGGCCATTTGGGGATAATGCTGGAAGAGGCGGGGGTTGTCCAGAAAATCCGGGGCATGTTGAAAGGTTTTTAAATCCTTGAGAACGAAACTGTCCGCTAGCATATTCTGATACACCGAAAGGCTCGTCGCCGAGAAATCCTTCTTTTCCCTTGCCTGTTTCACCGCCTGTGCGGCAATAACGCCCGAAGCGATGGCGAACTCCATGCCCCGGACGGTGAGTCCCACATTCAGGGAAAAGCCGGCGGCATCGCCCGCCACCAGTAATCCGTCGGCAAAAGGGCGGATAAGGCCGGCATACCCGGCTTCAGAAATCAGATGGGCCGAATATTCGACCGTCTCCCCGCCGGCGATCAAAGGTGCGATCTCCGGCCGTTCTTTGAACTCGTCCAGAAATAGAGGAGCCTCCTTAGGCGGGTTGCCCTCTGCAAGGTCTTTGATCCGGATGACCAGGCCCAGGGATAGGGAAGAACGATTGGTGTAAAGGAATCCTCCTCCGAATCTACCCTTGGTCAGATCTCCCAGGAAAAGATTGGCTACCCCTTCCTCCGGCTTCAGGCCGAAACGGTCATCGATGGTCTGGGACGGCAGTTCGATTATTTCTTTGAACCCCACCGCATAATCGCGCGGCGACCCCGGGGACCTGAGTCCTGCCTTTTCAGCCATCAAGGAAAGAGCCCCGTCGCAGACGATCACCACATCGGCTCCCAGTTCCTCTCCCGCTGCCAGAACCCCCACGACTTTCCCGTCCTTCTTCAGCAGGTCATCCACCCGGTTCTTCGTGACCAGCATGGCTCCCTTCTCTTCGGCTTTCTTGGCCAGCCAACGGTCCAGGGTTCCTCGGAGGACGGTATGGGAATGGGCCGGAAGTCGGGCGAATTCCTCGGACCGGAATCGAAGAGTGACGGATTTGTCGGGGGAAAGCAGGGTGATGATTTCGTTGGTGACCGGCCGCTCGAAGGGGGTCTCTCTCCAGAGTTCGGGTAGGAAATTCTGCAGGGGCCGCGTATATAGCCGGCCTCCGGTCACATTCTTCGCCCCGGGATAATCGCCGCGCTCAATCACCACCGCTTCGACCCCCTCCCGGGCAAGCGCATAGGCGGCCGAGAGGCCGGCGAGTCCGGCACCAACCACAATGACCTCAAACTTCTCCATCAAAATATTCCGTATTCCTTTTACCTTCTGAAATCCCCCCTCGGCCCCCCTTTTTCAAAGGGGGGAACGGGGGGATTTCTGAGGAACCCTTGGTCAAATAGAGAGGTGAGTGAAAACTATCGGAATTCCGCATTTATCCTAGCAGAAGGCTGGCGGTGATCACCCGCTGCAGGTCTGCGACCCCCTCCACCTGTTCGCCGATGATCAGATCGCGGTAAATGCGGGAGACGGCATAATCTTCCATGAGCCCATACGACCCATGTACCGCAATAGCCAGACGGGATACATCGACCGCCGCTTCGGTCACGAAGGATTTGGTCAGCGCCGCTTCTTTGGCGAAAGCCCGGGGGTCCTTCAGGGTCTCGGCCAGGTATCCCAGGCGATAGACCAGCCACCGGGCGGCCTCGGTTTTTTCGGCGATCTTGGCGATGTTCATCTGGACGCCCTGAAACTTGGCGATGGTCTTGTCCCGGTGTTGTTTCTCCTTGGCATACTTGATGGAGAGTTCCAAGGCGGCCTGCATTCCCCCCAGGGCGCCGCTGCTTACGCCTACCTTCCCATAAGCGATCCCCGCCTGGAGGACCCAGTAACCCTGCCCCTTGGGCCCGAGAATGCTGTCCGCCGGGACCCGCACATCCTTCAGATAGACATCGGTCATCACCCCGCCCCGCATGCCGATTTTGTGCCAGGGTTCGGAAATGCTGTACCCGGGGCAGAATTTATCCATGATGAACCCGGTGGGGAAATTCGTCTCGTTGTCCTTGGCGAAGATGACGATGGGACCCTGCATGTCGGTGCAGGAGATGAAGCGTTTCGTCCCGTTGATGATGTAACTGTCTCCGTCTTTAACCGCCGTGGTGGTGATCTGTTTGGGATCGGACCCGGTCCCCGGCTCGGTGAAGGCGAAGGAGGCGATTTTTTCCCCCCGGCAGCAGGGGGGCATGTAGCGCTTCTTCTGCTCCGGGGTCCCGAAAAGGTTCATGGCGCTCAGCGCCAGGGAATTCACCGACAGGGTCAGGGCGACCCCGCCCGAGGCTCGCGCGATCTGTTCCACCGCCAGGGGATAGCAGGAATACCCCGCGCCAGTGCCCCCCACATCTTCGGAGAAAGGGATCCCAAAGAGTTCCAACTCGGACATCTTCTGGTAGACCTCCGGCGGAACTTTATTTTCCCTGTCGATCTGGTCTGCGACGGGCATGATGTATTTTTCGGCGAAGTCCTTGGCAGTCTTTTGGATGAGTTCCTGCTCTTTTGAAAGCTTGAAGTCCATCCGAGCCTCCTTTCGGGGATTAAGGTTGATGATCTTGTAAAAAGTAATATCTCCCTTTCCCTGATGGTAGGGGATGAAGGGGGCGGGGGATGGATAAGGCATTGAAATCCTTCCATTCATCACCCCAACCCCAACCCCAACCCTCCCCCATCCAGGGGGAGGGAATATTTTTTCCTTTTTACGAGTTCATCAAGGTTAGTTGCCTTCGATTGGAAAACAGAGACAAGAAGATGACCTCCAGTATCCCTATGAAAAGATATTCTTCAATAGTCGGAAAAGGGATGTCAAGTTAAAAAGGGGATAAAGACGCAAACGTCCAGCCATTTTAAAGATTGACAGGCAAGTCCTTGACTTGATACATATGGGTCATCAATTTTTTTCGGGAGGGAACCCATGGAATCAACGGTGATCCAGGACGCCTTGGCGCATCTCTTCATTCATAACACTTCGAAACAGGACATTCGGGACGGGAAGGTACCGGTCATCGTCCGGGGGGAGGGAGACTACGTCTTTGACGAGGGCGGGAATAAATACCTGGATTTGATGGCCGGGAATACCCGGCCCAACGCCATCGGGTACGGCCGGGAAGAGGTGGCCAAGGCGATGTACGATCAAGCGATGAAGCTGCACTATTTTACCCCCGGTTTTTTCATCACCCCCCCGGCGGTCCAGCTGGCGAAGAAAATGGCCTCCATTTATCCCGGAGAACTCCAGACCACCTGCTTCGTCTGCGACGGGTCCGAGGCCGTGGAATCCGCCTTCAAGATCGCCAGGCAGTATCATTACTATGCCAATAAGCAGAGACGGTTTAAAATCGTCTCGCGGCAGATGGCCTACCACGGGCAAACTATGGGGGCGCTCAGCGCCCTGGGATTCCTGAACCCCATGCGAAATGTCATGGCCCCCTTGGTTCCGGGGCATGTCTTCCTCATCCCTCCTTACTGCTACCGTTGCCCCATAAATCTGACGTACCCGGCCTGCGACCTGGCCTGCGCGGACGCCTTGGACTCCCTGATCCAGTTTGAAGGGCCGGACCTCATTGCGGCCTTCATCGCCGAGACGGTCATGCAAGGGGTGGGGGCCCTTCCTCCTCCCGAGGGCTATTTCGACCGGATCCGTCAGATTTGCGATAAATACGGGGTCCTGCTAATCATCGACGAAGTGATTTGCGGCTTCGGCCGCACCGGGAAGATGTTTGGCTGCGAGCACTACAAGGTCAAGCCGGACATCATGACCATGGCCAAGCAGCTCACCGCCGGCTACGCCCCCCTGGGGGCTGCGGCCACCACCAAGAAAATTGCCGACGCCATTCCCGCCTTCCTGCACCTCCATACGTACGGGAACCATCCGGTATGCTGCGTGGCGGCGATGAAGACCCTGGAAATCATCGAAAGGGAGCACCTGGTGGAGAATTCCGCGGAGATGGGGAAATATTTCCTGGAAGGCCTGAAGAGCCTGCAGAACCATCCCCTCGCCGGAGAGGCCAGGGGAATCGGGCTCTGGTGCGCTTTGGAGATCGTCCAGGACAAGAAGAATCGCACTCCTTTTCCCGCCAAGGACAACATTACTATGCAACTGACCCTGGCCGGGCGGGATCACGGGGTGATTTTCCGGGGAATGACCCATGCCCTGGAGTTCGCCCCTCCCCTGACCATCACCCGGAGCGAAGTGGAAGACGGGATCAAGGCCCTCGACAAGGCCCTTGCCGATGTGGAGAAGAAGATGGGTTTTTAAAGAAAAAGTTTCGAGTTAAGGCTTGGAGTTAATTTGTTTTTCGACTTTAGACCCGAAACTCGGAACTCGAAACTTGTACTTCTTATACTTCCAGGTACTTCGCTTTAATCTCTGGGTTCCGCTCCAACTCGCCCACGGTTCCGGCGAATCCGATATGGGCCTTGCCCATCAGGTACACCCGGTTGGCCAGGGACAGGGCTACCTTGATGTTATGCTCCACCAGCAGGATCGAGACTCCCGCCTTATTGATCTCTTCCAGGATATCCCGGACTTCCTTGACCAGCAGGGGAGCCAGGCCTTCGGTCGGTTCGTCCACCAGCAGAAGCGAGGGGTTGCCCATCAAGGACCGGCCGATGGTTAACATCTGCTGCTCTCCGCCGGACAGGAACCTTCCTTTTTGACCCGCCCTTTCTTTCAGCTTGGGGAAATGTTGGAAAATTCGCTCCATTGTCCAGACTTTCGGGTCCTCCGGGTTCAGGATCTTTCCCCCCTTGATTCCCAAAAATAGATTGTCTACTACGGAAAGGTTGGGAAAAATCCGGCGCTCTTCGGGCACATACCCAATCCCCGCCCGCGCCGCTTTGTAAGGTGGATACCCCGTGATCGTCTTCCCTTCGAAAACCACCGACCCCGACCTCGGCTTCACCAAACCCATGACGCTCTTAAGCGTGGTGCTCTTCCCCATCCCGTTGCGCCCCAGCAGGGCCACGAGCTCTCCCTGATTCACGTATAGAGAAATTCCCTGAAGGACATGGCTCATGCCGTAGTAAGTATTCAGTTCATGGACCTCAAGGAGCATTCCACTGACTCCATCCCAAAAAGTTTCGGGTTCCGAGTTTCAGGTTGAAAACCGAGCCTCAAAAAAATTTCCTGGCTGCCGGCTGCTGGTTACCGGTTTCATAAGGTTTACGAGCAACGAGTAATCAAGAACGGTCAACTCGAAATTCGAAGCTGGCCCAAGTTTAGGCTTCCAATTCCCCCAGGTAGGCATCCTTCACTGCCTGGTTCTGCCGGATCTCCGCCGGGGGCCCGGTGGCCAGGATTTGCCCGTAATGCAAAACCGTGATCCGGTCCGCCAGGGAAAAAACCACGTCCATATCGTGCTCGATGATGACCAGGGTCTTGCCCTCCGTGAGCCTCCGGATCAACTCGACCGCATGATGCGTCTCGTCCCGCGACATGCCGGCCGTGGGCTCATCCAGCATCACCAACTCGGGGTCGGTCGCCAGGGCCATGCTGATCTCCAAGGACCGGTGCTTTCCGTAGGAAAGAACCCCCGCCGGCATGTTTCGTTCCCGGTCCAGGTTGATCCGCTTGAGAATTTCGTCCGCCTCCCGGGTGATGTCCCCCATTCCGTCCACCTTACGTAACATCTGAAAACGAATCCCCCTCTTAGAAAGAACCGCCAGGCGAATATTCTGGAAGGCGGTCAGCCGGTTGAAGGTGCTGGTTATTTGAAACGAACGGCCCATGCCGATGCGGTTCAGCTCATGCGGTCTGGCCCCAGTAATGTCCTTTCCCTTGAAAAAGACCTGCCCCCGGCTGGGCCGGTAGGTCCCGGTGATCACGTTGAATAGAGTCGTTTTTCCAGCCCCGTTGGGACCGATCACGGCATGTCTCTCTCCCTTTTTCACTTGAAGGTTCACATCGAACAGTACTTCCAAGCCCTTAAAATCGTGGAACAGGCCTTTGGTTTCCAGGATGTTCATGAAAGCTTCCCCGGGTTCGGTTTCCCGCTGGGCGGAGGAAACCACTTTTGCCTGACATACAGGATAAGCCCTGAGAATCCATAGGGGGCAAAAAGGATGATCAATATGAGGGTCAGGCCGATCACCAGCTCCACCCTTTCCGTAAACCGGGTGGTGACTTCCTCCATGACCTGAAAGATCGCCGCACCCCAGACGGGCCCCAAAAAGCTGCCGATTCCCCCCACCATGGTGATCATGACCGGCGCAAAAGAAACCAGGATATGAAAGGCGCCGTCGGCGGATATCAGGTTCTGAAAGAGGGCATAGATGGAACCGGCAACACCGGCAAAGGCCCCTGAAACGACGTACACCACCGCTTTGGTCTGCGGCACCTTGAATCCCAAGTAGTCGATTCGCATGGCGTTATCGCGGACCCCCACCTGGATCTGACCGAAGGGCGTTTTGGTAAAAAACCATATCAACCAGAGACTCACCCCCAAAACAACCAGGGCGAAGTAATAAAAATTTTCCGGCGCCTTCATGTTGATGGAAATGACCCCCGGAATGCTGAAGGGGGGTATGGGAAATCCACCGATTCCATCTTCCCCGCCGGTGACATTCCTCAGCTTCAAAGCCAGGACATACATGAGCTGGCCGAAAGCAAGGTGAAGCATGGCGAAGGCGGTGCCGCTCACCCGTACGACCAGGGGGGCTAGGATTAGGGCCAGGACCGAGGAAGCGAGCACCCCGATCAGGACTGCCGGCAAAAGGGGCAGGCCCTGGATGTGCTTCAAAGCCAGGGCCGTTCCATATCCCCCCATGCCGAAAAACATGGCATGGCCGAAGCTCAACAGTCCCGTGTAGCCCAGCAGCAGGTTGAAAGATACGGAAAAAATGGCGAAAACTCCGAAGGTCACAAAGATGTTCGTGAAGTAAATGCCGAAAAGCTTAGGGTAGGCTGCCAGAATTCCCGCCAGGGCTATCCCCAGTACCCATTTCCAAACGTTGCTTTTCATTCCCTCTCCCCGAAAAAACCCATGGGGCGAATGGCCAGGACCACCGCCATGAAGGCAAACATTAGCACCGGCGCCAGCTGCGACAGGAACTGTACACCGTAGGAACTCAGCAGCCCGAATATGATGGATACGATGAACGCGCCCAAGAGGCTACCGAACCCTCCCGTAACCACCACAACGAAGGCATCCATCCCCATCTGGTCCGCCAATCCCGGGAACACGGTCAGGATAGGGGCGACCGCCACTCCAGCCACCCCCGCGAGCCAGGTGCCGACTCCAAAGACAAACATGAAGACCAAGGGGATGTTGATTCCCAGGGCGTTGACCATATCCGCATCGGACACGGCCGCCCGTACGATCTTGCCCAGGCGGGTCTTATACAGGAGCAGAGCCATGATCCCCAGGACCAGAAGGGAGAGGCCGATGACAAAAAGTCGGTACACCGGGTAGTCCATGCCGGCAATCATCACCAGGCCGCCCAGGACGGCGGGGATCTTAAGGGGCAGGCTTTCCGTGCCCCAGAAGATTTTCACCCCGGCCAAGACGACCAGCGAAACCCCCACCGTCAGGATCAATTCTCCCATATGCCCGAAAGGGTGCATCCTCCTCAGAAGAAATCTTTCTAGCAGAATCCCGAAAAAAGAGGTAACCACCGGCGCCAGCAGCAGGGCTAGCCAGAAGTTTCCGGTCATGGTCAAGAACTGATACCCGAAATAAGCGGACAGCATGAAGAATGCGGCATGGGCGAGATTGAGAATCCCCATCATCCCGAAGATGATGTTCAACCCGGAGGCCACCAGAAAAAGGATCATGCCGTAGGCCAGCCCGTGAATTCCCTGGGCCAAGTACATGGCGGTGGTCGGGTCCATCGGTTAACCTCGGAGTCCAAAGCCCGGTAGGGGCTATTCATGAATCGCCCCTACACAACCTGGACCTTGAAAAGAGTCATAAGAAAAGGGGCGGGGCCAGGAAAAAACAGAAGCTTGCTTTAAGACTTTGTTTTTTCAACCTGGAACCCGCAACTCGAAACCCGAAACTGTCTTTGTCTTATTCCCCCCAGTCATTCTTCCCTTTGCACCGGTCCAGGTTTTTATCCATCAAGGGGAGTACCTTTTCCGCCGGAATCGTGAAGGTGGGCCCGGTATTGGATGTCCCCTGGAACCAGTAGTATGGGGGGATATTGAAGGACACCTTTTGCTGATCGGGGGGAACGAATTCGAAGATATGCAGGTCCTGGATCGCTTTGTGGTCGCAGGCTCTCATCTTCATGATTTTCCCGTTGTTGTATTTGTAAACATCTCCTTCCCAGACTTTGATGATTTTTTCCGGGTCCGTGCTGCCGGCTCTTTCGATCACGCTCAAGAGCCAGTAGGTTTGCTCGGTGTAAGAGCCGATGTTCCCCGTGCCGTGTTCGAAGAGCCGGGTGTTGAAAGGGGCGGTCCACTTGGTCTTCCACAGGTTGTTCCAGGTTTTGTAGTACTTGATTTGTTCCGGGGTTTTGAAAACCGGGTTTTCGGTCCCATACTGGCTGAGTTGGACCAGTCCTTTGGTCCCCTCGACCCCTACTTCATGGAGGAAATTAGGTTCATCCAGGAAGATGTGGGCGAAGGGGAGGGTAATGCCCATCTGCCTCGCCTGCTTGAGCAGGTTGGCCGCGTCCGGGATCCAGTCGCCGGTGTAAACGACCTCGGCCCCGGAAGCCTTGATCTTGGTCAGGTAGGGGGCAAAGTCGGTCAGGAAGAGCTTGTGATAATCCTCGCCCACGATCTGGCCCTCGGGGAAATATTGTTTCAGTCCTTTCTTGAACCCATCCGCCATGGCATGACCGAACATGTAATCCTGACAAAGGATGTAAAACTTTTTCTCCTTTTTCCTAATCTGGGCATAGTAATAGGCAATTCCGCGTCCGATCTGGTCGGTGGAAAAAGAGGTGAAGAAAGAGTAGCGGGAAAAATTTGTGGCATCGTTGAGTTCATCGGAGAGGGCAGCGGTGTTCTGCGAAATGACCTTGTATTTGCTGGCCGTTTCGTTGATGATTTTCATGAGGTTGCTGCCGTCGGTGCCCCAAAGGACATGAACTTTTTCCTGGAGCACCATCCTCTCGCAGATCTTCTTGGTCTGGGCCGGCTGGGACATGTGGTCGGCCTTGATCACCTGGATCAGTTTCTTTTTCCCGTCGACCAGGAGCCCCCCCCTTTTGTTGATGTCATGAGCCGCCCAAAGGGCGGAGATCCAGTAAATCTGGCCCACGAGTGCCGCCGGTCCGGAAAAGGAAGCAACGATGGCGATCTTGATGGTATCTCCGGTCGGGATGATCGCCGGGTTGTTGGGGTCAAAATCCGACATGTCCCCCATTTTGTTCACGTCAAAAAGGGCCTTGGGGGTGGCAAAGGCCATGACTGGGGTCGGCCCCCATGGGCCGATGGAGAAGGTGAAAGCGAAGCTCACCAACACGACCATCCAGGACATCTTAGGAATCGTCTTCATTTCCCTGCCTCCTTTCCTCCATTTGGTAAGGGTCTGCTTGAAGCGATCAAAGGCATTGTGAAGCATTGCCAGCTTGCCCGCATATCTTTTTTTAGGCAAGTCTTAAGGGCACAGCTTTCGAAAAAGAAAACTCGAACCTTCGATAGATACGATTTCCTCTTCCGGTGTTTGGGATTGGAGCAGCTTGGCCGAGAAAAAGGCGAAATACGTGAAAGTTCAATGAGGGCCATTGGGCGGGGGTAAACGGAAAATTCCGGAAGCCTCTTTTCATCACTCGACCCCCCCAAAAAAATGCAGCAGGCTGGCAACCGAATAGGCGGTAATGTCAGATTGGGACCAAGGATAATGCCAAAACCGGAATCCTGTCAAGAGAAAACTCAAAAGAGCAATGCGATCTTGGATTTCTCGTGGCAGAGGATCGAGGCCAGGTCCCGGGCCATGGAAGGCTTTTTGAGCGCCCGGGCGATGTTCCGGTTGAGAAAAAATTCTCTCAAGATTAGCCTCTTGAGCAGAGACCCGTACAAGAACTCCCACCTGGGGAGGGAGCTTCTCCAAAGGCTTTCATAAATCTTCCCCACCCTTTCCATTCCACCTTGGGCATTGAAAGCCGCATGAATCGCCTCGGCGGCACATTCTCCGCTCCGAAGGGCAAAGTAGATTCCTTCTCCGGTCAGGACATCGGTGAAGCCGCCGGCGTCGCCAACCAGGAGGACGTTTTTCCGGTATCGCCGCCGAAAAAATGAACCGGCGGGAATCGGGCCTCCCTGGAGGGAATTCTGCACCATCGTCGCATCCCGCAGTCTTTCATTGACGAAAGGATTTCTTTCTACAAAAGCCCGAAAAAGGTTCCGGATGTTCTTTCCTCTCAGGTGCCGCGCGCCGATTCCGACTCCCACGTTGGCCGAGTCCTCCCCGGTGGGAAAAAGCCAGCCGTACCCGGGAAGAATGGACCGGTCGCAGTGGATCTCGATGCGATGGTTTATATCCTTCACCCCCCGAAAATACGCCCGTAACCCGAAGGCCGCGGGATGGACTTCCCTTTCCCGGTAGACGAGTTTCCGGGCGACGACCGAGTAGGCTCCGTCAGACCCGATTAGGACCTTGCCGAAAAATTCTTCCTTTTGCCCCTCGCATTGAGCTCTCACCCCCTTGAAATTCCCGTTTGCCCCGATAAAATCTTTGACCTCCCAATTCTCCAAGATTTCAAGATTCCGGTATTTCCGTACCTGCTGGGAAAGCAGGAAATCGAATTCCCGGCGGGGGATGACCAGGCCGAAGGGACAGGGACTTTTCAGGTGAAAGAAGGGGACGGTGAGGATTTGCCCGGCAGGGGAAGAAATCTCCAAGCCCTCAATTTTCCAGGGGTTATTTTGCCTGACCGCAGAGAGAATTCCTAACCGTTCCAAGACCTCCAGGGCCGGGGGACCGATCCCGTCTCCGCATACTTTTCCTCTTGGAAAACCTTCCTTTTCCAACAACAAAATTTCGCACCCCCGGCGGGCCAAGGATATGGCCGCGCTGCACCCGGCGGGACCGGCGCCGACAATGATTACGTCATATTCTTTATTCATCCGGTTGGAAGGTGGGGGCACCCCGCCGGGTCGCCCGGCAAGGGCGTGTCATGTATAATCTAAGCCCCATGGCGGAGCTGGTAAGATTTTTGAAAGCCGTTGGAATGATTGATCAGGGTGACCTTCACGATTCCCTGACTGTCGCAGGTATAGATTTCTTCCGCCTCAAAGGCCATGGCGGGTTCGAAACGCTGGACGGAGGCCTTCTCCCATCCGTTGTTGCCCGTAAGACCCGGATCGAAAGGGAAACGGATTTCGTCCCAGGTCGTGAGGTCTCCCGTGGGCTGGCCCTGCTCGTTGAGGTGGCTGCACTCCAGGTAACGGAAGTGACCGATGTTATGGGCCGGATGGTAACGGCGTGACCGGCGAAGGGGCGGCTCCCCTTTCGTGGGCAGGAGGGTGTCCTTGGGGAAAATCGGGTCAAAGGAAATCTGCCGTCCTGCCTCTGCTTCCCTCCAGACTCCGAAATGGCGGGTGAAACGGTCCTGGACCGTGAACCCGGCCATCTCGTCGGCGGCAATGGCCAGGCCGATTGCGCTGGCGGCCCGCGGGTAAGGCGACTTGCGGATCCTGCGGCCGTAGGCGGCCCGCAGCATCTGGGAAATCAGGGGCAGTTCTGCGGCGCCCCCCACGAGATATAAAGCCGCATTCTCGGCCCATCCGGGAGAGGCTTCGTGGAGAGCCGGTCGGCCCAGCGTGGCTTCCACGGCAGCCAGGGTCTGCTCGACCAGCGGACGGGCCCGCTCATAGAACTGGGCCGTGGTGACGGTGACTTCCTGCTCCCGCCCCAGGGCTCGCGTGAGGTCGAGCAAGATCTTCTTGGTGTTGGGGTGAAGGGCCTCTTTTTTCTCCCGGCATTCCTCGAGAAGCCAGAAGTTCGAACGAAGCTCCGGGTCGAGCCCGGCCCGCTCAGCGGCCAAGGAGGCCAGGATGGCGTCGAAGTCATCTCCCCCCAGGTGCTCGATTCCGGCGGTGGTCATGACCCGATGGCTGAGATCGCTCATCTGGATGACCGATAGGTCAAAGGTTCCCCCCCCCAGGTCATAAACCAACAAGTACTCCCTCTTTCGCTCTGAGGCTTGTTTCCGGTAACGGAAAGCGTACTCCACTCCTGCGGCCGAGGGCTCATTGATCAACCCCAGAACTTCAAAACCCGACCTTCGAAATCCCTCGAGGGTCAGGAACCGTTGGTTGTTATTGGCATTGGCAGGAACCCCGACCATTACCTCCAAGATTGCCGAATCCCGAAGCTGAAGATTGGAATTTTCCACCAAGTCCCTGCGGAGGGCGCTCAGGTATTCGACCAGCAGCGTCAGGAGGGGGACCCTTTCCTCCCCGACCTGGAGGCAGGTTTCCGGGTTGGCATGGGAGAGGAAACGTTTCAGAGAGCGGATGACTTGCCAGCCCTCCTCCGACTGTTTGGACCACGCTTCCCACCCGAAGACCCTCTGCGATCCTTTCCCGGCGATCAGGGAAGGATACCACTCCTGCCCGTCGCCCCACTCGGTCTCAAAAGTGACTAAGGGATAGTTGCCCCCTTCCACCCGGGATACGACAGTGCGGGTTGTACCGAAATCGACTCCCAATCGGACTTTTGTGGGTTGTTTACTCTTTTTCATCTCCCTGAATGAATATTTTACCAGGATTGCCGAGAAAGGCAACGGGTCCTTGAGGCTCGCCGCCAGGATCTCAGGTCGGGGAAGCGCCTTCAGAACGAAGACATGGGAGACAGAAGAGACGACCCAATCTTTACCCTTTGAATTCTTTCTCTCCTTTGGTAAAATTTTCATGGTCCATTTTCCAAAACCTGCATTCCAGGGAGGTCAATATGAACCGGAGAGATTTTATCGTGGCATCGGGCGTTTTGGCCGCGGGACTTCTAATTCCCTGCGGTCCGGCATGGGCAAATAAATCGGAGACCAAAATCGAAGCCCCGGACAGTGCGGCCAAAGGATCGGAGATCACCGTCAAGTTGACCGTGACCCACAACGCCAACAGCGCCTTCCATTACACCGAATGGCTTTGGGTCCAGGTGAACGGGAAGGAGGTCGCCCGCTGGGACTTCGGGAAAGAGAAGCCGGAGGCCGCTACTTTCACGCGCGAAATCAAAGTAAAGGTAGATGGGGACCTGGAGATCAGGGCCAAGGCGAGCTGCAACATGCACGGAAGCGCGAATGAGCCGGTGCTGAAAGTGACGGCGAAATAAATCATCCGTGCCGGCTGCTTGCCGCGGGGTCCGGTCACCTTTTGCTTTCAGCGGTTCTGTGGGGGGGGCTATGAAAATTGGGGGGATTTCGATTGTCCTGATCCTCGGGATCATGAATTTTATTCTGCTTCTCTTCCAGCTCAGCTCCGGGCTGCGCTGGTTTAAGGTGAAAATGACCGTTCACCGCAAAACCGGTATCACCCTGTTCATTGTCGCCCTTTGCCACGCGATTCTGGCCTATTTGACCTCCTGAGGCCTGGCTCCCTATTTGACCTTCCGAATCAGGAGGCCGCTGGTGGAGACCCGAACCTCAAGCTCGCTCGGCTCGTCGGCGGCGACAAAGGTTCCCGACCCGTACTCCGCATCCAGCAGAGGCTTCAACAAAGCATACCGCTGGCGCAGGTGAAAAAGATTGACCGGTTTTTCCTGCGAGAGGTGGAAAATCGTGCGGGGTTTGGATTGTTCATCCTCCAGTCGGGTATACCGGCCGGCCACCCGGTCCAATTCATAAGCCGTGTGCAATCCCAGATAATTGACGATGGGCTTCCATTTGAGGATGTGGGCATCTACGTAGATTTCATCCCCGGCAATCAGAAAGCTGACCTCTTCTTCGTCCGCCAGACGAATATGGGCGTTGAACTCCTGAGGGGCCACGGGTTGAATCTTCACCACGGCGGCCACCTCCTCGCGAGTCAGCGCCCGGTACCCCTGGGTGCCGATGGTGATCGCCGCGAAAAGGGAACCCAGGGATAGAAAAAGCAGCCCCAGCAAGAGGCCGAACGTACCCCCTAAAAATTTCCTTTTTCGGAACGTCAAAACCGCGGCGATAAAAGCCACGAGGCCGAAAGCTGCGGATAAAATGGCCAAAACCATCATAGAATTTCCCATTGATTCCACCCCTTGGGGCATTGATGGAAACGGCAGACCTCAATCCAACGACAGGTTAAAATCCGACGGCTTTTTTAAAACGTTTTCTATATGGCTACAAAAAATATGCAGGTCTTGCAGTTCTTCTTGGATGATTTGAAAAATTTCTCTCTCCGTAATCTCGCCATAGAAATGAACCATCCGATTCCTGTATCCCGCCATCTTGGTTAATTGATTGGCCGCAAAATCCGGAGGAATGATCTTATATTTTTCCAGAAGCCGGGGGATATCCTTATAAGAGGAGGGTCGGGCTCCGGGAATCCTCGACAAGATATGGGAGCCAATGTCCAACACCGCTTCGAGACATCTGTGGAGATCATAGAAAGAAATTCGGAAATTGTCGGAATTCGAATGAAATTGTTCAAAAGGAATTCCTTTAAACCTCTCCAAGCTCTGGAGGGAATCCTCGATGTAGGAGAGCCGTGAACGCAAAACTTCCCGGTTTAAGGGGACCTTGGGTCTAGGCATATCTCTGCGCTGCCACCCGGTCGAAATATTCCAACACCGGCCGGAAATCCAGGTACTGTTTTACCACCCGGTTCTCATAGTCAGCCCTGAAAATAGGGTCTTGCTCAAAAATCACCTTTCCATCTCTTATGGCCGAGAATTGAAGGGCCAGGGGGGCACGCTGCAAGAAGACAATGTCCACCCGTGAATGGGGGTACAAACCGGAAAAGATTTTGAAGAGGGTTTTATATTGGTTTCGGGTATCTTGCTCGGGTGAAAAGGGTCTTAAGACAACCCCGATGTCCGTATCGCTTATGGGTGAAGCTCTCCGGGTTGCCCTGGACCCGAAAAGATAGACCACCACCACCCCCAAAGATTTCAACATTTCCTTAAATTCCCTTTTCATCTTTCGGCCAAATCTGGTATAAAATCTCCGGAGAAAAGACTGTTTGATAAAATATCATTTTTCCGAGAAATCATCAAACCGAAAAAGCTTCTCGTCGGGAGCATTTGCCTTTTTGGACGAGGCCGGCGAGCCGAGAGGGGGCGCAGGTGGACAAGAATCGCATCGACGACCGAATCTGGAATAAAAGCGGGGTTCAGTTGTCCCGCCATTTTGCCCCGTCGACCTCCAAACTGCGGCAAGCGGCGCTTAGCCGGGACGATTATGACCCTGCCCGGCTTTTCAAATGGGGGCAGATGATGGCCCTGGCGGTGGTACGGATGATGGAGGGTGCCGAGAAGGCATTCGGGGCCAGGGGCCAGGAGGTCATGAATAACGTTCTTGTGGACCTGGGTCGGGTGATGGGCCGGGAGATTCTGGACAGTTTTTCGATCGTTCCCGGAACGAAAGATATCGAGGCCGTTTCAAAGTTTGTAACTTATATAAACGAAGAGGTCTGGGCTTCCCCGGAAATCCCCAAGATACTCAGCGATTCGGAGTGCATCTGCGATGTTCTGTGGTGTCCCCACCAGGATCACTACAAGCCCTTCGACTGCCGGGTTCAGAGGTACATCGTTCAGGGTCTCCTGGAAGCCTTTCAGGAAAAAACCGGAATTGTCGTGGACGCGCGTTTCACCCAGATTATCCCCAAGGGGGCGGAAACCTGCCGTTTTGAAATTCGGCTCATCCCCCAGGGGGAGGGGCGGGATTGGACCCAGTATTCTTCCGAGTTGGCTCAAAGGGCGCTAAAGAGAGCCGCGGATGATTCCTCCCGAAAGGAAGGGTAGAGCGGAGCAGGGGATGGACCCTCGAGTGAGACAGGCCATCTTTCGGCAAGTGGAAACGGAACCCTTTGCCCAAAAGTTCGGGCTGAAGCTGGTCGATCTGGACGCCGGCTACTCCAAGGTGGAAATGACCTTTACTCCGGACATGGAAAATATATTCGGCATGGCCCGCGGCGGGGCGCTCTTTGCCCTGATTGACGAAGCCTTCGAGACCGCGTCCAACTCTCACGGGACCATGGCCGTGGCCCTCAACTTAAACACCACATACGTGGCTTCCCCCGCTCCGGGCAGCCGTTTGACCGCCGAAGCCAAAGAGTTCAGCCGCACCGGCAAAACCGCCAATTATGACATCCGGGTGACCGACGAGAAAGGTACCCTGATTGCCGCTTGCCAGGCCCTTGTCTATCGCAAGGGAACGCCTCTTCCCTTTTTAGAACCTTCGTAGGGGCGGGTTGGAAACCCGCCCCTATCATCCTTTCCCGCCCGAACAGATTCCCCTGGATTATGGGGCGCTCCTGATTTCTTGGAATCGAAGGTTCGAGTCGTCGCTATGCCTTTTTTATGGACAAGAAGCAAAAAAATATGGTAATAATTTTTGGGTCGGGGATTTCCAATCGAGAGGGAGAAAAATGAAAAAGTTGAAAAAAATCTTCGTTCTTATTTTGGCCGCTTTTGTTTCCGCCCTGATCCTCCCACCATCCGGGGCCGAGGCGCAGCGACCGATTAAGGTAGGAATCATCGATACTTATACCGGGCCGCCGGCGGTGTATGGGAACGACGCGCTGAACGGGTTCAAGCTGGCCCTGGGCGAGATTAATAAGAAGGGCGTCCTGGGTTCGAAGATCGAATTCACCAGCCGGGACGATAAGTTCAAGGTGGACATTGCCCTCAGCGTGGCCAAGGAGTTGGTCATGAACGAAAAGGTGGACCTTCTGGCGGGGACGGTCAACAGCGGAGCCGCCCTGGCGGTTTCCGATTATGCCAAGGCCGAAAAGGTCCCTTTCATCGTGTGGATTTCGAAAACCGAGAAAATCACCGGCGAAAAGGGCCATCGCTACGTCTTTTCCACGACGGAGAATACGTACATGGCGGGCAAAGCGGGGGGGATTGCCCTTTCCAAGAAGCCTTTCGTCAAATACTGGATCGGCGGCGATGATTACGAATACGGGCACGCCATCGCCGACGCCGCATGGCGCAATCTGAAGGCTCTCAAACCTTCAGTCGAGCGGATCGGCCAATCCTGGTGGAAAGTGGGAGAGCCTGACCTGGTCCCCTACCTGACGGCCATCAGCGCCGCCAAGCCGGACGCAGTCATCTTCGCCGCCGGGGGGGCCAGCATGACGAATGTCCTGAAGTTAATCAAGACCACCGGCATGTCGGCGAAGATTCCCATCTGGATTCACACAGCGACCGATCATTCAGTCATCAAACCCCTGGGCCTGGAAGCCCCCGAAGGAGTTATGGGGACCATGGACTATCATTTTTACCATCCGGATATCCCGGCCAACCGGGCTTTCGTGAAAGCCTTCCAGGATGCTTATGGAAATCCCCCCGGATTCCCGGCCTTTCATGCGTACGTGACGGCCCATATGATCTCTAAAGCCTACGAGAAAGCAGGGGCCCTGGACCGGGAAAAGTTCGTTACCGCCCTGGAAGGAATCAAAGTCGAGAGCCCGGTCGGAGAAATCGAAATGCGTGCCTGCGACCATCAGGCGGTTCTACCCATCTTCATGGGGACCCTGAAAAAGGTCCCCCAATACAATTTTTTGATTGCCACGGATATTGTGACCCTCACCGGCAAAGAGGTATTACCCACCTGCGAAGAAGTCAAAAGAATGCGCGGGGGGAAATAAATCCTGGCATAAGATGAGGGGAGATTGGATTTTCATCGACCTTCGTGCATTCCTTTTTTTCCCGGGAAAGCCGACGAAGATTTAGCCGGAGAGGTCAGAGGTGGATTTTTGGCCCCCCATCGGCCCGGCTGAGGTCCTTTCGCAACTGTTGGTCGGTCTCAGCCGGGCCATGATTTTATTCACCGTCTGCTCGGGGTTGAGCTTCGTTCTCGGGGTCCTCCGGGTGCCCAACATCGCCCACGGCTCCCTGTATATGATCGGGGCCTTCGCCACTTTCAGCCTGGCGAAGTGGATCGGCGGTTCTGCGGGTTTCTGGCTGGCTCTTCTTCTGGCCCCGCTGATCGTGGCCCTCATCAGCCTGATCGTGGAGAGGGCCCTCTTCTGTCACCTGTACCAGCGGGAGCACCTGATGCTCCTTCTTTTCACCTTTGCCCTGGCCCTCATTCTGGGGGACCTCACCAAAATCGTCTGGGGCGCCGAGTACCGGTCCGTTTCCGCCCCGGAGGCCCTCAAAGGCTCGGTCTCCATCCTGGGCGCATCCATTCCGCGCTACAACCTTTTTTTGATCTTCGTCGGGCTTTTCGTGGCCGTCGCCCTCTGGCTGTTCGTGAACCGGACGAAAATCGGCAAGGTCTCCCGCGCCGCGGCTGTGGACCGGGACATGGTGGCGCTCCTGGGCATCAACGTGAGCTGGGTCTTCTCCCTGGCTTTCGTAATCGGCTGCTGCCTGGCGGGCCTGGGAGGGGCGCTGGTGGCCCCTACGGTAAGCATAACCCTGGGTATGGATCATACCCTCATCATCGAGGCCTTCCTGATCGTGACGATCGGGGGCTTGGGCAACATGTGGGGTGCGCTGGTGGGCTCGCTGATCTTCGGCGTGACCCAATCCCTGGGGGTCCTGGTGTTTCCCCAGTTTGCCATCGTCTTTCCCTACACGGCGGTGGTGATTGTCCTGCTCCTACGCCCCAAAGGGCTGCTGAAATCCGCCTGGTGAAACGGCAGAGAGTCTTGCGTAGAGTGCCTGCCGTTATAAAAATTAACCCGAAATAGCCGGGACTGGAAGGAGCGGCTCCCTGTGGCCGCCCGCAAGGTGGACAACCACGGAGGGTTGCCCCTCCATGAATCAGGATGGGAATGAATCACCGGACCGTTGAAAAAAACCCGCGAGGGTGGCTCTGGCTCGTCGGGGGGATTTTGCTCCTTCTTCTCCTGCTGCCGCCTTTTGTCCCTCGCTTTTTCATCTATATATTGGGCCTGATCTACGTGACTTCTCTCCTGGCCATGAGCCTTAACCTCCTGGTGGGCTACGGCGGGATGTATCAGTTTCACCATGCCGTCTTTTACGGGGTGGGGGCTTACACGGCCGCCCTCCTGCTGACCAAAACCTCCCTGCCCCTATGGGCGGGTTTTGTGGCCGGTCCGCTCGTTGCCGCCCTTGTAGGATGGGTCATCGGCTGGTTCTGCGTCCGGCTGACGCGCCTTTATTTCGGCATGCTTCAGATCTCCCTGGGCTCGCTCATCTGGGCCATCGTGTACCGGTGGTACAAATTTACGGGCGGCGACGACGGCATCCACGGCATCCCCATGCCGGCCTTTCTCTCCTCTTTGAACGCATCCTATTATTTTATTCTGGCCGTTCTGGGGATCTCTCTGGTCTTGCTTTATTTGATCCTCAAATCTCCCTTCGGCAGCACGCTCCAGGCCATTCGGGACAACGCCCAGCGTTGCGAGGCCGTGGGGATTCACGTCCGGCGCCACCAGCTCCGGGCCATCGTCATCGGGACATTCTTCGCCGGAATCGCGGGGGTCCTCTTTGTCGTCCTGGAAAAATCCGTATTTCCCGACCTCCTCTTCTGGACCCTCTCCCTGGAGATTTTCATCATGTGCCTCCTGGGGGGATGGTTCACCTTCGGCGGTCCGATCCTGGGAGCAGCTATTACCATCGCCCTGCGAACCTTCGTGGGGAAATACACCGAGTATTGGACTCTCATCCTTGGGATCATCCTCATCCTCCTAATTTTCTTCCTTCCCGAGGGGGTCATGGGGTATTTCGTGGAGAAATTCAGGGGGAAGAAGGGGAGCGAAAGGGGTCTTCCTTAGATGCTGGAAGTTCAGGGCGTGGTGAAATCCTTCGATGATTTTCTGGCCGTAAATGAGGCCAGCCTCCGCGTCCCAAGGGGGGAAATCGTGGCCGTCATCGGGCCCAACGGAGCGGGAAAGACCACTCTCTTCAACCTCATCACCGGGATCCTCCTTCCGGACCGGGGAAAAATTCTCTTCAAGGGAGAGGACCTCGGCGGGCTTCGTCCCTTCGAGGTCTGCCAGAGGGGCATCGGGCGTTCCTTCCAGATCGTCAATGTATTCCCCCGGCTCACGGTCTTTGAAAACGTGCAGGTGGCGGTCCTGTCTCATCAGAAGAAAAGCAACATGCTCCTGCGACCCGCCAAAAACCAGGCGGTCGTGGAGACCCGCAGCCTTCTGGAAAGCGTGGGGCTGGCCGACAAGGAGAGGGAAATCGTGGGCTCCCTTTCTCACGGGGACCAGAAAGTCCTGGAAATGGCCATCGCCCTGGGGAACGAACCGGAGCTGCTCATCCTGGATGAGCCGACCGCCGGCATGTCCCCGGAAGAAACCTTTTCCAACATCGAGCTCATCAAGCATCTCGCCCGCACGAGGGGTCTGACCATCCTTTTCTGCGAGCATGATATGGATATCGTCTTCTCCATCTCGCAGTCCATCATGGTCATGCACCAGGGGCGGACCCTGATCCAGGGGAGTCCTGAAGAGGTGCGAAACCACCCGGAGGTGCAGGCCGCCTACCTGGGGGGCGACTGAGGTCAAAATGCGGAATGCGGAACTCGGGATGCGGAATGGGAATTACGGGGATCAAATGGAGAGTGCGGGATATTTTTTTATGGGGATTTTAGCCCACTCTGGGTATTTTTATCATGCTCGAAGTTGAAGGCATCCATACCTATTACGGGCTGAGCCATATCCTCTTCGGAGTCTCCCTGAAGGTGGACCCCCGGGGGATCGTCTGCCTCTTGGGGCGAAACGGGGCCGGGAAGACCACCACCCTGCGGTCAGTCATCGGCCTAAACCCGCCCAAAGAAGGCCGGGTCCGCTTCAGGGGGGAAGATGTAACCCGCATGGAGCCCTACCTCCTCACCCGCAGGGGCATCAGCTACGTTCCCGATGACCGCAGAATCTTCGCCGACTTAAGCGTGGGGGAAAACCTGGAGATCGCCGTCCGGCCGGCCGTGGCGGGGGCGGCGGGATGGGGAAAGGACAAAGTCTTTGAACTCTTTCCCGCCCTGGAAAGAATCGAGTCCCGCAAAGGGGGGTGCCTCAGCGGGGGGGAGCAAAAAATGCTCGCCATAGCCCGGGCCCTCATGGGAAACCCCGAGCTTCTCCTCCTTGACGAGCCCACGGAAGGGCTTGCCCCGGCCTTGGTGCGGGCCTTGGAAGGTCAGGTCAAAAAACTCAGGGATGCGGGCCTCACGGTCCTGCTCGCCGAACAGAACGTCAAATCGGCGCTCCGCCTGAGCGACCGGGGATACATCATCGACAACGGCCAGATCCGTTACGGGGGGAGCATCGATGAGCTGCGGGAAAACGAAGAAGTGAGGAAGAAATACCTGCTGATCTGAAAAAAGCAGAGTGCCAGTGCGGCATAGCCGCAGCCAAAAAAAAGATTTACTTTTAACCCGTAACAGGATACCCCTTCTCCTTCCATCCATTCAGTCCCCCTTCCAGGGGGCGGACCCGGGCTATCCCTTTTTGCTTCAACTGTAGCGCCGCCCGGGCGCTAGAAGCCTCTTTCGGTCAATTACAGTACAGGACGACTTCCTTGCTGCGTAGGAGGGAGTAGTCGTCTTCCTTCCATTTTTCGGGGGAGAAATAGACCGCCCCGGGAATCATCTGCGGGTCCGCCCGGAATTCCAATTCGTGTCGGACATCGAAGATGGCCAAATCTTCGCCCCGGTCTATTTTGGATTTCAGGTCCGAGGGCGAAATGCGGGCCATGATCAGTTGCTGCAGAAATCGACGCCGCTGAAGGTATTTCCAACCGATAAAAGCCCCGAGGCCCCCGGCCAAGATCAACAAGAAAATGAATCCCGTCCTCACAACGGATCCAGCCAGGGCTTCAATCTGCTGGCTGAAGGCATACCCCAATCCGATGGTGACCCCGACCCAGATTGAGGCTCCTAAACTGTCGTAAATCAGGAACGGCAAAAGGGGCATTCGGACAATCCCGGCCAAGGGCGGGGCGATGGTGTTCAGACCGGGGATGAATTTGGCCACCAGGAGCGACCGGGCCCCGTAGCGGGAGAAAAGAGAGGCCGTGTTGCGAACGCAGGAGTCCGGATTCAGCGACACCCGGCAGAGAAGGGACAGGACGGAGGACCCTTTTGAGCGCCCGATCCAGTACCAGAGGATATTGCTCGTCAAGGCCGCGGCGGTGCCCAGCAGGAAGGCCGGCAATAAATGAATCCACCCTTGCCCGGCCAGAGTGCCGGCGGCCAGAAGCATGGGAGAAGCTGGAATGGGAACCCCGATTTGATCCGCCAGGACGAAAAGGAAAATCAGGGGGTATCCATGCTGGGTGAGGAACTGGATTGCTTGATTCATCGAGAGAGGTCTATATAGGCTATTGCAGATTGCTTTGGGTACCGGTCAAGAGCCGAGGGCCGAATCCCGAACCTTTCCCCAAAATCCAAAAGCTGACATCCAATTTCCCAAACACGCCTGGAATGTTCGTTTCTTGCCCCTTAGCGTTCTTTATCGGGATTTGGGTGCTGTCCTGGGATTCGGTCCATGGAATTTTCCCCGAGTCCCTAGGCCTCTTCCTCCCGCGGCCCGATGAAACCCACCCCCTGCTGGGAGTCCGCATCCAGATAAAGGTGGAGATAATCCCCCCCGCAAACCGAAGGAACATGGATGACCCGGACCACTTTCTCGCAGTCTTGCACCTCCGGGGCCACCCGGGACAGGAGGTTTTCGCTGGACAGGAGAAAGGCTTCGTTCAGGACCACTCCCGGGTCGTCGGGAAAGAGGGGTACGATTACAATGTCGGCTTCGACCAGGTCCTGGAAAAAGTGAGTCCCGTAAGACACTTCGGGGGTGTAGCCCTCCTTAGCGAAGGCCACTTCCACGAGCAGCTTGGCTTTGTTGATGTTGGCATAGGTGACCTTGACTCCCAGGTTAATATCGTTGCTCCCCCAACGCCCGGGCCCCATCAGGGCGTAGCGCTTCTCGGCCAGCGCCTTGTTGAGCGTGTTCACCACCCCGGCGATCTCCATCTTTTCCTGGAAGGTGGGCAGGAGGTCGTAAGCCCTGGGGTTCACGTAAACGATGTATTCCATGTTGGCCACGATGCTGTTGGAGATCCCCGCCCGGGTGGTAAAAAGAACCCGTTCCGGCGAAATGTTTTCGGGGATCTTCACCCGATCCAGTTCCTTCCGGGTGGAAAGGGAGCGGCACTGGAGAATGTAGAATTGATTCTCATCCCAGGCAAATTCGATATCCACGGGCCGGCCGTACGCAGCCTCAATTTTGGAAAGGATTTTTTTCGCCAGCGGGACGAAAGGGGTCTTTTCCAGGAAGTTTTCGAAGGTGAGACAGGATTCCCCCTCCTTCCAATCCTGAGTCTTGAACAGGGGCGGGGCCAGGTGGCCGTCCCGGTCTATCGAAACGGCGTAGAAGAGATCGGGGTGGTCCACCTGTTCTTTCAGGGTCCGGAAATCCACCGTCTCCATCCGGCCCGCCTTCAGGTTGAGCACATCCACCTGCTTCTGGGAATATTTCTTGACCTGCGCGGCGGTGGCCTCCGGCCGCAGCCGGGGATGACTGAGAGGAATCATCCGGGGATAATCCGAACCCACCCGGTCCACGGCCCGGGTCCCCAGGCCGAGGACCAGCCGCCCCAGCCCTTCTTCCTTGCGAATCTTGGGATTCCAGGCATAGACGTTGCGGGAGAAGAGGACCCCGGAAACAAAGGGGAAGAAATAATCGCCCCACCTTCGGCCCACCACCTTCTGCACCACCATGGCCATTCGCTCGTCAAAATCCAGGAGTCCGTGGTCCATACGGTAAAGGATGGGGTCGGGCCCGAAGGTGCTGGTGAAGACCCGTTTCAGCCCGCGAATGAAATGGGTGAGGCGGGTCTCCAGGTCTCCCTGGTTGGTCAGGAAGACGGAAAGGTACTTGCCGGAGAAGGCCAGGCCGAAGTTGTCCTCCAGGAGGCTCGAGGACCGAATGATGATGGGATGCTCCCCGATCTCCTCCAGGACCTTGCGGAAATCGTCGAGCACCTCGGGGGCAAAGGTGGCGTATTTGAACTTCTCTTCCAAATGGAGGAATTCCTTCTCGATCTCCTCCCGGGTCTTGTATTTAAAGGTGTGAAATAGGTACAGATTGTTCCGGTCCAGGAACTCGGAAAAAACCCCCGAGTTCAAGTACCATGTATCGGGGACCCGGACGTGGGCCTCCAGCTCGGGGTCATGTTTCTCCAGAAGGGGCAGGAGGATCTTGTAAGCCAGGATCATTCCCGCCGCTTTTCCCCCCAGCCGTCCGGGCCGCCGGCGGCTCCATAAAACCCTGGGGAGGATGAGGTCCATATCCCGGATGGTAATGTGATTCTTGGCCAGGCTGATGAAGGGGAGCTGGTTGGATATGAACCGGCTGATGAGGGCAACGCGGATGCCGATGGCCTCTTCCGGGGAGATGTACACCTCGCCCATGGGAATCTCGCAGAATTCCCGCAGGGCCCTTTGGATCTCCATGGAGGTGGCCTGGTCCCGGTTGACGACCATGCTGAGAGTCTGCGCCTTATCTCTCTTCCGGGCCAGGTTGATGTAGCTTTCGATTTCCGCCGGGGTGAAGGTGTTGGCGAAATAAGCGTCGGTCAGGGCTTCCACGTACTCCTGCCGGTTTTCCTCCGTGTCGGGCAGGCCGTCGGACTTCAAATGTTCGATGGCCTTTTGATAGAGGTTTTCCCGGCTGATGATCCCCCTCTGTTCCAGAACTTCCATGAAGGTAATGTCCATCAGCCCCGTCAGGTGGGGATATTGATTTTTTTTGCGGATCAGGCGGTAAATTTTAAAGATATCCCAATTATTTTCCATCTTCTCGAACTTTTTCCTGCTTGGACTGGGGAGAACCCTAGGTCAGGGGGCTAAAATCCGAAATCCGAATGTCGGTTTCTATTTAGCCATTCGAAAAGCGAGTTCAAAATTTGTCAGGAAACCCCAAAATCCCCCTTGCTCCCCCTTTTTCAAAGGGGGAAATTCGCGTTTATTCATCGGAATCAATCCAAAAAGC
>JACAEW010000334.1 GCA_013388675.1 Syntrophaceae bacterium
GAGAGGCCCGAGGGCCCGCCGGTGAGGAAGGATAGTTCGTTGAAGAGAATGAAGACGATCTCCCCGAACCCCAGGGTGGCCACCGCCATGTAGTGGCCTTTTAACCGCAGGGTGGGCATACCCACAAGAAAGGCCACGGTCGCGGAAAGAAGAATTCCCAATAAGAAACCCGCGATGGGAGACAGGCCGTACTGGACGGTCAAGACCCCCGATGAATAAGCCCCCAGACCGAAGAAGGCTGCATGGCCCAAGGAAATCTGGCCGGCATATCCCATGAGAAGGCTGAGGCCCAGGGTGATAAGCCCGTTGATTCCCATGAACACCAGCAGGCTGATGAAATACTGGTTCCCTCCGGTAAGCCAGGGAAAAACCCCGATCCCGAAGGCGATGATGAAAAGGATGTAGGCGTCTTTAGGTTTCATGACCATCTGAAAAATGGTTCCGGGTTTCGGGTTTCGAGTTGAATGGAGGGACCTGAATTTCCGGGGCCCTCCAACCTTAAACCGGAAACTAGAAACTTAAAACTTAAAACTTTTTTAGCCCGGCCTCCTCCTTACTCCCCAGAATCCCGCTGGGTTTGAGCCAAAGGATGACCAGCAGAACGAGGAGCGCGATGGCATCCTTATATCCGGAGGAGATGAGCCCGGCCCCGAAGGACTCCAGAATGCCGATAATAAAGCCGGCCAGGACGGACCCCAGCCCGCTCCCCAGCCCCCCGAGAACCGCGGCGGCAAACCCTTTCAGCGCCAGAAGCGGCCCCCGGTCATACTCCATGAGCGTGACGGGGGTGATAATCGTGCCGGCTATGGCGCCGACGGCGGCGCTCAGGGCGAAAGAAAGGAGAACCATCTTCCGCACATTGATCCCCATGAGACGCGCCGCCAGGGGATTGAAGGAGCAGGCGGTGATGGCTTTTCCGATCAGGGTCCGGCTGAAGAAAACGTGGACCCCGGCCACCGCCAAAACGGTGATCCCCAGGACCCAAAAGACCTGGGCTTGCAGGGTGGCCCCCAAAAATTGGACGGGGGGGCTTTGGGTAAACGGGGGGAGCGAATAGGGGTCTTTGCCCCATAAGAACATAGCCCCGCCCCGGAAAAGGATCGACCCGGCGAGGGTGATCATGATCAGGGTGATGAGCGAGGCTTCCTTCAGGGGATGAATGGCCAGACGTTCGAAGATGACTCCCAGCAGGGTAACGACGAGGATCGTCAGAAGGAACCCGAGGTAGAGGGGCATTTTCAGGACCGCGGTAAAGAAGACCATGACCAGCCCGCCGAGCATGACAAACTCCCCCTGAGCCAGGTTGATGATCCCCGTGGCGTTATAAATCATGGTAAACCCCAACGCCACCAAGGCATAAATACTGCCCAGGGTCAGGCCAGTGAAGAGGTATTGAATCAGCTGGCTGGCAAAGGTCATAGAATAACCGGGTCGGCAAAAATCGAATTCGAATTCTGGCCTTTCATGCCGGAAAAACGGCCCATCTCCGAATTCCGTAGGGGGAATCCGCCGGGTCGCCCCTACCCCCGGCTTCAAGCCCCGGATAGACAAAGAGCGCTGCAGGCCTTCAACAGGGAATCAGATTCGAAGGCCCGCAGCGCTCTTTAGATATAATAGTAGCCGAAAAAAGAAAGACGCAGATCGCTCCCCTTCCTCACGGGGTTGAAACCCTTACTGGGGTGAAAAGTCCGATTCGTCCGGGAAGCAGGGTCGATCATTTTTTCCCAACTTGCCTGCAAGAGTTTTTACCCTATTATACCCATCATTCGGCAAATGTCCAGTCATTATTTTTTACGGTAATCATTACGAAAGCATCCTTGTTCAGGCCGGTGTGGTCCTGGGAGGAAAGATTGAAGATTCCGCTGACGCCCGGCCAATTTTTCACCCGCGTCTCCAGGAAATCACGGACCTTCGCCTTATCCGGGCCCACGGCCTTCAGGGCGTCCACGAGAAGGTGGAGGGCATCATGGGCATACCCCCCGAAGCTGGATACATCCGCTTTGAAGCGCTTCTCGTATTCCGTCTTATATTTCATGATCACCGCCTTCTGGGGGTGATCGGCCTTCACCTTTTCCGCCACGATGATGTGTCCCAGGGGGCAGTACACCCCTTCGGCGGCCCCGCCGGCCAGTTCGATGTTCCGTTTCGAGCCGAAACCGTGGCTCTGGTAAAGGGGGATCGTCATCCCCAGCTGTTTCCAGTTTTTGGTCACCAGAACCTGGGGAGGGCCCACGGACCAGTTGATCAGGGCCTGGGCATCGGTGCCCTTGATCTTGGTCAATTGGGCGGTCATGTCGGAGTCCTTCGGCCCGTATCGTTCGTCGGCCACGATGGAGATTCCGTAGACCGGGGCGGCCCTTTTCAGCTCCTGGCGCCCGAAGTCCCCGAAGGCGGCGGTCACGGTGATGATGGCCACTTTCGTGATGTTCTTTTTCTTCATGTAGTCGTAAATCGCCTCCACCGCCGAAGTATCCGTCTGGGCGGTCTTGAAAACCCAGGGATTCTGTTTCTTGGGCATTTCGAAGGTCTTGGCGGCCAATATCCGTTCCAGCTCTTCCTTGGGGGTGACGATGGAAAGGGCCGCGGCACAGGAGATCAGGGGAGTCCTGGCTTTTTCCATGATGGGCACCACGGCCATGCTCTCCCCCGTGGTGGAAGGTCCGATAATGGCCAGGACATTGTCCTTATCCAGGAGCTTGCGCACGGCCAGGACCGCTTGGCCCTCGTCGCTTTTGCTGTCTTCGACGATGACTTTCAGGGGGCGCCCCTGGATTCCCCCCGCCGCACTCACCCATTCTTCGACCATTTTGGCCGTGTTGCGCTCCGGTTCTCCGAGGAAGGAAGCGCCCCCGGTCACGCTGAACACCGCTCCGATGACATAGGGGGCCTTTTCCGCTCCCCAGGCGGGAAGGAACGCCCCCAGAAGGCAGGCGCTCAAAACGATTCCTACAACAAACCTTTTCACCTGATTTCCCCTCCTCTCAGAAATTAGAAAAAGTTCCCTACCTTCCGTTGCCGGAAGCCTCCTACAGGGCATACACCTTCTTCCCTTCCAAAATCTTTACGCGATTCTGGGAGAGCACCTCGATGGCCCGGTCGGTTTCGTCGAAACGGAAAATGATGATGGCGTTGGCCCCGCTCTGCTGGACGAAGGCGTACAGATATTCGACGTTCACTTTCGCATCCGAAAGGACCTTCAAAATATCGGCGAGGCCGCCGGGCCGGTCGGGGACTTCCACGGCCACCACTTCGGTCTTCCGGACGGTAAAACCCCTAGCCCCTAAAACGGACTTGGCCCGCTCGTTGTCATTCACGATCAACCGGAGGATGCCGAAGTCCTTGGTGTCCGCCAGCGACAGGGCCCGGATGTTCACTCCCGACTCTCCCAGGATCCGGGTGACTTCGGCCAGGGCGCCGGGCTTGTTTTCAAGAAAAACGGATATCTGTTCCACTTTCATAATTTTCCTCCAAGCTTGGCCAACGAATGGATCCTGAATCTATGATCCTGGATTCTCGATGCCGGATAAAGAGACGGATCCTTGGAAAGCCAAACGCCAGCATCCAGGGAGCCGGCATCCCGTATCTAGATTTTTCTCTTATCGATCACCCGCTGCGCCTTCCCCTCGCTCCGCTGGATGGTCTTCGGCTCGACCAGCTTTACCCCCACGCTCACTCCCAGGAGGTCCTTGATCTCCTTTTCGATCCTCCGCCCGAGGGACTGGAGGTTTTTCACCTCATCGGAGAAGACCTTCTCATTCACTTCCACCTCAAGGTCCAGGGTATCCAGGTTGCCCTGCCGGTCCACAATCAGGAGATAATGGGGCTCCACCCCTTCGATGTTCATGAGCACGCTTTCAATCTGGGAAGGGAAGACATTGACCCCGCGGATGATCAGCATGTCGTCGCTCCTCCCGCTGACCCGCTCCATGCGCACGTGGGTCCTCCCGCACTTGCAAGGCTCCGGATACAGGACGGAAATGTCCCGGGTCCGGTAGCGGATAAGGGGGAAGGCCTCCTTGGTTACCGTGGTGAAAACCAGCTCCCCTTTTTCCCCGTAGGGTAAGACTTCTCCGGTTTGGGGATCGATGATCTCGGCGATGAAATGATCCTCGAAGATGTGCAGGCCCCGTTTGGCTTCGATGCACTCGATGCTCACCCCGGGACCGATGACTTCGCTCAAACCGTAGATGTCGATGGCCTGGATGCCGAGCTTCCGCTCGATTTCGTCCCGCATTCTTTCCGACCAGGGTTCGGCGCCAAAAATGCCGACCTTCAATTTTAGGGTTTTAAAATCCACCCCCATTTCCTCCGCCGTTTCGGCCAGAAAAAGAGCGTACGAGGGGGTGCAGGTCAGCACCGTGGACCCGAAGTCCTGCATGATGACGATCTGGCGTTTGCTGTTTCCGCCGGAGATGGGAATGACCGAAGCCCCCAGCTTTTCCGCACCATAATGCACTCCCAGGCCGCCGGTGAAAAGCCCGTACCCGTAAGCGTTATGGATGATGTCGTTTTTCTGGGCCCCGGCGGCGGCCAGGGACCGGGCCATCAATTCGGCCCAGGTGTTGATGTCCCGGCGGGTGTACCCCACGACCGTGGGTTTGCCGGTGGTCCCGGAGGAGGCGTGAATTCGAACCACCTGCTCCATGGGAACCGCGAAGAGGCCGAAGGGGTAGTTGTCCCGCAGGTCGATCTTGGTGGTGAAAGGCAGACGGCGGAGGTCCTTCAGGGACTTGATGCCCGAGGGTTTGATTCCGTACTCGTCGAACTTTCGCCTGTAAAAAGGGACCGTGGCATAAACCCTTTCCGCCGTAGCGACCAACCGCTTGAGCTGCAGGGCTTCCAGGGCTTCGCGGGGAAGGGTTTCAAATTCTTCGTCGAAGAGCATAATCCGTCCTCCGAAAATCAGCTGTAGGGGCGGTTCGGGAACCGCCGCTACAATTTATTTCTTATGCCACCAAAAATCGTTGTTTTCCACCGGATCATAGTACCGATAGGACCCGTAGACCTGGATCAACGGCGCCTGCCGGATTTCGTCCGATTCGTGAATCAGGCGACCGAAGGTCATGACCAACCCGGCCAGGACGCCATGCTTGCGCACCGCTTCCACGCCGTATTGGGAACAGGTGGGATGGCACGGACAGCGGTCCCCATCCACCGGGCTGATGGACCGCTGGAAAAACCTCATGACTCCCTGGATGGCTCTTTGACCCGGGGAAAGTTCGCGGGGCATAGATTCGCCCCGGACCGCAGGACTCCGGGATTCCTTCGGCCAGAGTTCTTCCCATCGGCCCTCACCCGGGTATCCATGGGCTCCGTTTAAAAAAAGGAAAAAAATAAAAAAATAGAGACGTAACTTAAAATACATAACGAAACGAAAGAAAAGGCTGCTTCTCCCGAAACGACAGGCCCACGGAAAACCGCTCCTCCCTCTCCAGCCCGTCGAGGTATTCCTTTTTCTTGTTCCGGTTGTATTTGTGGGCGCTGGATACTGCGCTGTAAATGTTGCCACTATACCACCCGAGTTCGAAAAAGGTCAAGATTCCTCCGACTACGTAGTTCTCGCGCCGAAAAGCCTCCACCATACCCCAGATGAAGCCCGCGTTCAGGACAAAGGCCATTCCCGCATCCCGGTACCTTTCGCAGTAGAGATGCCCGGCCCCCGGCAGGATAGCCAGGATGCCAGCCGCGGTCGGGGATTTTTGGGGAACTTCTTCGATCCCTTCTATCCCTTTCGCCCAGTAATCGGCACGGGGGTAAAGCCTGCTGGCGGAATCGATTTTGCGGAATTCCGCCGCCGCCTCCTTCCAGCGTTCTTCTTTGAGGTAGCTGACCGCCAGTTGCCATTGGGCTTCTTGGCTAAGCCCGCTCCCCCCGGCCATTTCCTTGGCCCGCTGAAGATAATACCGCCCCTGGGAGAACTCGCCCTTCTCCATCCAGCAGCGACCTTTCAGGAGGACCGCATCGGGCGTCCAGGGTGAAGAGGGGTGCTTTTTCAGCAGCTCATCGGCGGATGACAGGGCGTCATCCCATCTTTTTCCATGAAAATAGGAAGAAGCGATCTTCCAGAGGGCCTCTTCGGCCCGGAGGCTTTGGGGGAAGAAAAAAAGGAAACGTTTGTACTCGGTAATCGCCCGGTAATAATCCCCGTCTTCGAAAAAAAAATCCCCGAGGCCCATCTGTGTCTTTTCATCGATGCTCCGTTTTCCCTCTTCCTGCGCGAAAGCCCCGCCGGAAAGAAAAACAAAAAGGAAAGACCACAGCAGCATCGTTCGGGCCATAAACGGGTCGTGATTTTTTTAGGCGGTTTTGCCCAGACGGAAGGCTTCCAAGTTCGCCGGCCCCGCATTGGCCGGGAATCGCTTAAGGATTTGATCGATCCAGGTCTTTTCCGGGATGGACAGGAGGGAATGGAGCGTCCCCAGGAGGACCACGTTGGCGGCCCGCGCATCCCCCGCCCGGATTGCCAGGTCCCGTGCGGGAATGCTCTTAAAGGTCTTCGCCCGCCGAGCGAGGACTTCTTTTACATCCGCCGGGTAGTCTTCGTTCCCCAGGGATACACCGGGAGGGTTCAGCCTTTGTTCATTGAGGAGGATGACCGGATCGGGGCTCAGAAAGGAGAGATAGCGGAGCGCCTCCAGTTCCTCGAAGGCCAGGTAAATATCCGCCTCGCCCTCTTTGATCAGGGGGGAATAGACTCTGGGGCCGAAGCGGACATGGGTGGAAACGCTCCCTCCCCTCTGGGCCATCCCGTGGACCTCGCTCTTTTTCACGTCGAAGCCGGCCTCCATGAAGACGTCGGCCATGATCTCGGAGGCCAGAATGATCCCTTGGCCCCCCACCCCTACCAGCAGAATGTTGGTGACCTTATTTTCCATCGTGTCCCTGTATAGCCCCGAATTTGCACACCTGGGCGCAAAGCGTGCAGCCGTTGCAAAGGAAGGAATCGATCTGCGCCCTTCCCTTCCTTTTTTTCCCCTGAGCGTTGATTCCTTCCTCCTTGACCCAAGCCAAGGCCGGGCACCCCAGGCGGAGGCAGGACCGGCAGCCCGCGCAGAGTTCGGAATGGACGGAAAGAGGCTTTCCGCTCACCCCCTTTTCCCGGCGGGAAAGAACACAGGGAGCCTTGGAAATGATCACCGAGGGTTCCGGGCGATTCACTTCTTTTTTGATCGCCCGCTCCACCGCGGCCAGGTCGTAAGGATTCACCACCTTCACGTGCTTCACCCCCAGCGACTTGGCCAGTTTGACCATGTCCACCTCGAAGGTTTCCTCCCCTTTCAGGGTGCAGCCGGTTCCCGGGTGGTCCTGCCGCCCGGTCATGGCCGTGGTATGGTTGTCCAGGATGATCACGGTCACTGCCCCGCGGTTGTAAACCACGTTCAGCAGCCCGGTGATCCCGGAGTGGAGGAAGGTGGAGTCCCCGATGACCGCCACCACCTTGCCCAACGCTTCTTCCCCCAGGGCCTTGTCGAGGCCCATGGCATGGCCGATGGAAGCTCCCATGCAAACGCAGGTGTCGATCGCGCTGAGGGGCGGAAGAAATCCAAGGGTATAGCAGCCGATGTCCCCGGTCACAAATAGCTTCAGCTTATTCAAGACCGAAAAGACCCCCCGATGGGGGCATCCCGGGCACATGATCGGGGGACGAGCCGGCAATCTCCGCGAAGGTTCTTCTTTCTCCCTCGGGGGGAGATTCTTCAAGCCTTTTTCCACCAGGAGAGGATTCAGTTCCCCCAGGATCGGAAAGGAGGATTTCCCCTCTACGGCCAGGCCCATTGCCCGGACCTGCTCTTCGATGAAGGGGTCCAGCTCTTCCACGACATAGAGCTTCTCCACCCGGGAGGCAAAGGATCGAATCAGCTCCTTGGGCAGGGGGTAAACCATCCCCAGCTTCAGGAAGGAGGCTCCGGGCATCACCTCCTTCGCATACTCGTAGGAGATGCCGCTGGTAATGATCCCCACCTTGGGATCGCCCCATTCGACCCGGTTCCCGGAAAAGGTCTCGGCGAAGCGGGCCGCCTCCTCCATCCTTTTTTCCACCACCGGATGGCGCCTGCGGGAATTGGCCGGGAGCATGACCAGCTTCCCGGGGTCCCTGACCAGCGCCGGCTTCACCGGCGGGACGATGGGCTCATCCAGCCGGACGATCGATTTGGAGTGGGAAACCCGGGTGGTGGTCCGGAGCATGACCGGGGTGTCGAATTTTTCGCTCAAGTCGAAGGCGATCCGGGTAAAATCCTTGGCCTCCTGGCTGTCGCTCGGCTCGAGCATGGGAACCTTGGCAAACCGCGCGTAATGACGGTTGTCCTGCTCGTTCTGGGAGCTGTGCATCTCCGGGTCATCGGCGGTTACCAAAACCAAACCGCCCCGAAGGCCCGTGTAGGAAAGGGTCAGGAGGGGGTCTGCGGCCACGTTCACCCCCACATGTTTCATGACCGCCAGGGCGCGGGCTCCGCCGAAGGCGGCCCCCATGGCGGTTTCCAGGGCCACCTTCTCGTTCGGCGACCATTCCACGTGAGACCCGGGGTAGGTGCCCAAGTTTTCCAGGACCTCCGTACTGGGAGTCCCCGGGTAGGCGGCGGCCACCTTCACCCCGCTCTCGAAGGCCCCCCGGGCAATGGCCTCATTTCCGGATAGAACCGCTCTTTTTTCCATCATCCCTTACCCTTTCAGCTCGCCGATCTTCCAGCGGATAAAATCGGCATAGGCGGTCTTAGAAGCCTGCGGCAGAGCCTTCTCGTAAACTTCCAGGGCCTTGGGGACCTCTTTCAGGCTTTCATAACAACGGGCCGCCCCCAACAGGCTTTCGAGGCGGTAGGGATTCGTGGTCTCCTCCATGTTTTTCCGGTAATAGTCCAGCGCTTTGGCAAAATCCCCCTGGGCCTCAAAAAGATGGGCCAGCCCGTTAAGGGCGACGGAGCGGAAGGGCCCATCCAGGCTTTGGTGGTAGGCGGCCTGGGCCTTTTCGTATTCCTTGAGCGCCGCGTGACAGCTCCCGATAAAGACCCGGGTCACTTGAGCCGTCTTCCCCCAACCATAAAAGGCCAGAGATTCCTTGAATTTTTCCAGGGCTTTCTGGTATTCGTCTTTTTTATCGGCGGCAGGATTCTCCATGGAGGCCCGGTAAGCTTCCTGATAGATACTCAGGCCTTCATACTGAGCGGCCAGGGCCTTTCCCTCCTGCCAGCGCAGGTACGCGGCGATGCCCGCTCCGGCCGCGATGATAAGAAGAACAACGACCCCCGCGACCGTCATCTGCCGTTGGCGGGCCTTTACATACTGGATAACCTTCCCGGTGGTGGAGATAAACTCGTCCGGCTCCTTCAGCAGCTTTTTGCGAGAAACTTTTTTCGGAGGCATTCGCGACTTCTCCTTGGGGATCGACCCCGGAAAAAAATACCCCACCCCCTGCTTGCATCGGGGAAGCGAGTCTTCGTTCGGAAGGGTGGGTTGAAAGACTAGGGTAGGAAGAGGACGGTCTTCAGGTCTTTCCCCTCGATTTGAAAAGTTCCAAAATCCGCCTTTCCGTAGAACTTTGCCCGTTTGTCCACTTTGATGTCGAGGCTATCCTGGGTGCGAAGGGTCAGTTTGACCTGGACCTCATTCCCTTCGGCACTCTGGATTTGCATCTGAGAGACCTTTTCGAAGGGCACCGTCACGGTTGCTCCTCCCCGCTTCCCGGTGATAAAAACCTTTCCCTCTTGGCTGAACTGGGACAAGGAAGTCTGAATTCCCTCCCGGTCCGTAACCCGCACCGCAAAATTCTTCTCCGGGGCGGGAACCTTGTTGGCCGGAGCCGTACCGCCCAGCTCTCCCATTCCCATGAGGAAGAGAAAAGAAATCAAGACCAGAATCGAAGCCAGGAATCTATTCATTTCTTTGCCCCCCGGGATGAGCGGTTACCCTGGCCGCTTTCGCCCGATACCCCTTACGCCGAGGCCAATCGATCTTTAAAAACCCAGGTTCAGGGCCGTGTCGGTTAAAAGCGCACCAGGTAATGATTTTAAATAACATTTTTGAGGGGAAATGGCAACTCTAATTCTTTGTCCGGGGGTGAGGAAGCTTCTAGGCCGAAAGGGTTGTCGAAAAAGGCCCTCCAGGCCATCGGTTTTAAGGCCCTTTTACCGCCCAAGCATGCGGACACGAACAAATATCTGATTGACAGGACCCCTATCCCTTGGCTATTTTGATTTAGGATTCAAGATCATGGAAAATCGAAATGCGCCGAGAAATCAAATCTTACCCGAACCGCCTTGCCGATTAAAATGGCAGCTTTATCCGGCCCAAGGAGAACCGGAGGATTCCCCCCTGCGGCAATTGGGGCTCTCTTCGTTGACGAACCGGATCCTTACGAATCGGGGAATCGCCAGCCCGGAGGAAGCCAGGCGCTTCCTCCATCCCGCCCTTTCCGACCTTCCCGATCCTTTTGCCATGAAAGACATGGAGAAAGCGGTCCGTAGGATCATCCAGGCCCTCCGGCGGGGAGAAACAATCCACCTCTTTGGCGATTATGACGTGGACGGCACCACGGCGGCCGCAGTCCTTTCCCTTTTTCTCAAAGCCGCCGGAGGAAAAGTCGATTTCACCCTTCCCCACCGGCTTAAGGAGGGATACGGCCTGAATCTGGAGGCCTTGAAGAGGATTCACGCCTCGGGATGCCGCCTGCTCATCACCGCAGACTGCGGGATCAGCAACCGGGAAGAAATTCGCTGGTCCCAGGAACAGGGAATGGATGTAATCGTTACCGACCACCACGAGATTCCGGAGCTTCTCCCGCCGGCCCTGGCCCTTCTCAACCCCAAACAGCCGGACTGCGGTTATCCTTTCAAAGGCCTGGCAGGAGTGGGGGTTGCCTTTAACCTCGCCATCGCTCTGCGAAGCCGCCTCCGTGAGGAAAGTTTCTTTCCACGGGGAAACGGTCCCAACCTCAAGGAATACCTCGACCTGGTTGCTTTGGGAACGGTAAGCGACGTGGTCCCCCTCACGGGGGTCAACCGGATTTTGGTGAAATACGGCTTGGCTGAACTCGCCCGGGCCCATCGTCCGGGGATTGCCGCGCTCAAAGAGGTGTCGGGCATGGAGTCCGGCCCGGTGGATTCCGCCGGAATCAACTTTCGTCTGGCCCCTCGGATCAACGCCGCCGGAAGGCTGGAGGATGCCCGGGAGGTCGTTCATCTCCTGGTCACCGAGGACCCCCGGGAAGCGAAAAGGATCGCCCTTCATTTGAACGAACTGAACTCGCTGCGACAACGGATGGAGGAGAAGACCCTGGCCGAGGCCAAGGAGATGATCGATCCCGGCAAGAAAAGAAGATCGATCGTCCTAGCCTCCCAGGGCTGGCACCCGGGAATTATCGGGATCGTCGCATCCCGGCTGACGGAGCAGTTCCGCTGCCCGACGATCCTGATCGCCCTGCAAGAGGACCGGGGAAAAGGGTCCGGCCGCTCCATTGCCGCCTTCTCCCTCTTTGAAGGCTTGAAGGCCTGCCGGGAATGGATGGAGGGTTTCGGCGGGCATGAACAGGCGGCGGGGCTGGTGATCCGGCCCGATCGCATCCCCGATTTCGCCCGGGCTTTTGAGGAAGTGGTGGCCGCCCGGGTGAGCGAAGAGGAGGCGATCCCCCGCCTAACCATCGATGCCATCGCTAGGTTGGAGCAGCTTAACGCATCCTTTCTGTCGGAACTGGAAGCCTTGGCGCCTTTCGGGGTGGGAAACCCGGAGCCGGTGCTGGGGTTGGAGGGCCTGGACGTTCTCGGCTCCCGGCCGGTGGGCCGGGGACATTTACGGATTCGGATCCGGGAAGGAAGACAGACCCGGGAAGCGATTGGGTTCGGCATGGGCCCCCGTCACCCTCTTGCCGGCGAAGGGATGAAGATGGCTTTCTCCCCTCAGGTCAACCGGTATCAGGGAAGCCGGAATTTACAGATCAAAGTCCTGGACCTCCAGCGGGAAGAATCCTAGGGGGGAATAGGGCGAACTCGGAAATCTAAAATAAATGAGGACACCATGAAGGAAAAATCCCCATCTCCCAGGAAGAAGACCGGTTCCCTTTCTCCGGAAGGGGAGAACCTGGCTAAGGATGCGGCCCGGGAAATATCTTCCTGGGCCGAAGACCCGAACCTTTTTTTAACCCGTTTGCGAACCCTACCGGAGCAAGAATGGGAAGGGGTTTTCCTCTCCCTGATAAAAAGCGGGAGCGAGGAGGTTTATCCGCTCATCCAGCAGCTCCTCGGGAGAGAAGAAGCAACAGACTTGGCCCTGGCCAGCAGCTTGGGCGGATGGAATGTTCCCGAGGCCGGAATCCTGCTCCATCGTCTGGCCTCCAAGAGTGCTTCCAAGGCGGTTCTAAAGACCATCCGCAGATCGATCTTTCGCCTGAAAACCCAGGGGATCGAGGTGGAAGGGATTGGGGACTCCTCCCCGGCTGTCTTTCGCCCGCCCCAGGCGGTCCCTTCCGAGGGCCATATAAGCCCCCTCGACTCGGCCGGGACTCGTTTCGTCTGGCTGGTCCGTCCCCAGCTACCTCAAGGGGTCGTGGTGTTTCATGCCGTACTGAGCGACATGGAGGGGATCGTCGACTTCCAGAGTTTCATGACCTCCCGCAAGAAATATCACCAATACCTGCAAGAATTCCGGGAAAAAGTCCCCTGGGAAATCGTAGAGGCAGCCCCCGATTACTGTTTGGGCCTGATCAGCGAGGCGGCGGAGACTACCCAAAAAAAGGGGCGGCCCTTCCCCGAAGATTTTATGGAAACCCGGGAGTTGATGGGAGCCCCGCCCCAGCTGCCCCTTAAGCCGTTGATTTACGGGTTTTTGAATGAAGAAGAATGGAAGGGCCGCTCGGACCTTTTGGATCGTTCTCCGTCCCTTTTCCAGTTACCCTATTTCGAGGATTGGTTCCTGGAGGAAAAGGAAGTGGAGAAATACCTGGGTCTTCTGAAGGAGGCCTCGGAAAGCCCTCTGGTCCTTTCTGCCTACCAGAAAGAGGCCCGCTTCCTCGACATTTACCGTCAGGCGGTAAGCGAGCTTTTCGACCCGGGGCGTAAATCCCTTTACCGACGCAGACTGGAAGAGATGGCCTATTTCCTCTGGAAGATCGGGAAAGAGAGCGAGGCCCAGCTCTCTCTGGTGACTGCCTTAAACATGGAAATGGAGGGGGGAGTCCTTTCCACTCATCCTTTCCTTCTGGAACTGGTCAAGAGAACTCTGGCCGACCGTCTGCAAGAGGAAGCGGAGAAAAAGGCGAAAGAAAAGGACCTGCTCATAAAGACCTAGGGGGAAGCAACCGATGGTCAATCAGGAATTCGGGTATCTTGGACCGGAATGAGCGGAATCGATTTGTTGGGGCCGGCGGGATCAGCGGCGGCGGACTCCGTGGTGGTAGCAGCAGGTGGTGTTCTTGAAGTTGTTGTCGAAAACCCGGGTCTGGCCGTCGAGGAATATGATTTTAACCAGGGATAGGCCTCCCACAACCGAAGAGTTTTGTTCCTCCACCACCCTTCCCTCGCCCCATTGGGGATACTTCCGGTGGACGACCCAGTCGCCAACCTTCAAGTACAAAAGCCTTCGCTCTTCCATAAATGGCTTATACCAAACTTCCATCCTCCCCGCAAGGAAAAAGGAGGAGGTTCCTTCCCCGGTCGAGTCCGAGGGGAGAAGATCCCCTCATCTCTTTTTAGCCTTCCCCCGATTCTTTGTATTTTTTTCCGAAAGAGCTTGAGGGAGCCTAAGGTTTTTCCCGCATTTCCAGCAGGTCAGGGGTGTTTTCTTGGCCTGCCGAAGGCGGGCCGGGCCGGCAAAATTCTGGGTCCGGCAGTGAGGGCAGAAAAAAACCATGATTCGATCCCGGTTGCTGGTTGCTCGTTTTCTTCAACGAGAAACCGGCAAGCAGCAAAACTCTTTCTAAAAATCCATATTCTGAAGGTTTTTCAGGCCAAGCTTCATGGGAAGGAAGGTGGCCGTTCCGATCAAAATGGCGGCCCCGCAAAAGGACCCGAGAACCCCCATCCACTCGAGCAAGGAGAGGGGGCGATGTTGGACCCCGGCCATGAAAAGAGCGTACACCGGCCAAGCTTCCAAAGCGACCAAGGCCCCGATAAAGGTCATGCTAAGAATCATGAAAAAAGCCCCCCCGAAGCCCCAAGCCATGCGGGCCGCATTTTCGAGCTTAAACCGGGGATAGAGGGCCCCCAGGCCCACGGCCAAGCCCACGATGCCAAAAGTCATGAAAAAAATCGTTAAGGCGGAAAGGATCATCAAGAAGGGCGTCGCCTTTAAAAGCCAGTTGGAGAGAAATATGAGCGCTTCCGCCAGGAGAAGAAGCGGGACCAGGCCGGTCCAGAATTTGCTCCACAAAAAGGTTCTCAGGGGGACCGGCGAGGAGCGAATGATCCAAAAAGAGAACCCTTCCTGGCTGACCCCCGGGAAGATGAATCGGCCGGCCACGGCGGAGAGGACGAAACCGGCCAGTCCCAGGTTCAGAAAGGAGACCAGGTTCTTCAGGAAAAAGCTGCTCATGGGGGTCTGATCCAGGGGAAGGACGCTGAAATTGTAGAGATATACGACCACCAAGGCCAGGAGAAGAATGAGCTGGGACCATTGCGAGGTATCCCGGAAAAAGGTCTTCCAATCCTTCATTACCAGGGCGCGGGGCGGGGGGGGTAAGACTCGGCTGGCCCCCCGGACAAGCCGGTTGAAGATGGGGAGGCGCGCCAGATAGACCCTGCGCGCCTCCTGCGACTTTGTCCACCCCGAAACGAATAAGGCCCGGGAGGCCCAACCCCCCATGAC
>JACAEW010000153.1 GCA_013388675.1 Syntrophaceae bacterium
CACGATGCTGGCGTAGTTGTCGTCGGTGAGCACCATGTCCGCCGTCTCCTTGGAGACATCGGTCCCGGTGATGCCCATGGCCACCCCGATATTGGCTCGCTTCAGGGCCGGGGCGTCGTTCACCCCGTCGCCGGTCATGGCCACCACGTAGTCCTTGGCCTTGAAGGCGTCCACGATCTTGGTCTTGTGCTGGGGAGAGACCCGGCAGCAGGCGCTCACCCGGTCGATCACCCCGGCGAGTTCCGCGTCGCTCATTCTGTCCAGTTCGGCGCCGGTGAGCACCATCCCTCCCGGGCGCAACAGCCCGATTTCCCGGGCGATGGCCTCAGCAGTGTCTTTGTAATCCCCGGTAACCATGACGCTCCTGAGCCCGGCTTCCTGGGCCACCCGGACCGCTTCCTTCACCTCGGGCCGGGCCGGATCGATCATTCCCAGGAGGCCGACGAAAGTCAGGTCCTTTTCCACCGTCTCGGAGCTGCAATCGTCGGGAATCCGGTCCATGGGCCGGTAGGCCACCCCCAGGACGCGCAGGGCCTGCCGGGCCATATCCTGGTTTTTCCCCAGGATCTCCTGCCGCTTTCGCTCGTCCAGCGGAACCGGGCGTCCCTCTTCCAGGACTGTCCGGCAGAGTTCCAGAATAATATCCGGCGCCCCCTTCACGAAAGCCACGTAAGGAGGCCCTTCTTTCAGCGATAGGGAATAGGGAAAATGGGCTGAGTCCCGGCATTGATGAATCGTGGTCATCCTTTTTCGTTCCGAGTCGAAAGGCACCTCCTGGACGCGGGGGAGAATCTTTTCCACTTCCTGTCGCCAAAGGCCTCCCTTGGCGGCTACGACCACCATGGCCCCTTCCGTGGGGTCCCCCACCATTCGCCAGGTGCGTTCCCCCTTGCCTTCCCCGCTTTCTTCCAGCTTCGAATCGTTGCACAGGAGGGCCCCGTAAAGAAGCAGGGAAATCCCCGGGTCTTTCATGGGTTCCAGGGGCTGGCCGTCGAAGAAGAACTGGCCCTTGGGGGTGTATCCTTCCCCCGTCACCTTGAACTGCTTCCCGGCGGCCCACCCCTGGACCACGGTCATCTGATTCTGGGTCAGGGTTCCGGTCTTATCCGAGCAGATCACCGTGGCGCAGCCCAGGGTTTCCACCGCCGGAAGCTTGCGGATCAGGGCATGGCGGCGGATCATCCGCTGCATTCCCAGGGCCAGGCAGATGGTCACCACCGCCGGAAGTCCCTCGGGCACGGCGGCAATGGCCAGGCTTATCGCGGTCATGAACAGCTCGATGATGTCCTTTTTCTCGGCGGAGAAGTAGGCCATCAGGCCCTGGGTGAAAATCACCCCCGGGTGGGTATCGCGAAGAATACCGTAAAGAAAGATCACTCCGCAGATGGCCAGGCATACCACTCCCAGGACCTTGCCCAAATGATCCAGCTTCTGTTGCAGCGGGGTCTGCTCGTCCTCATAGGACTGGAGCATCTCGGCAATATGTCCGATCTGGGTGTGCATCCCCGTCCCGGTAACCAATCCTTTTCCCCGGCCGTAGGTAATCAGGGTGGACATAAAGGCGGAATTCTTCCGGTCCCCGATGGGAATGTCCTTGTCCAGGACCACGTTGGCCTCTTTGTCCACGGGCACGGATTCCCCGGTCAGGGAGGCCTCTTCCACCTTCAGGTTCACGCTCTCGATGAGGCGCATGTCCGCGGGAACGTAATTTCCCGCTTCCAGCAAAACGATGTCCCCGGGGACCAGCTCCCTCGAGGGAACGGTGATCTGGTGACCCTCCCGGATGACCTGGGCGTTGGGGGCGGCCATCTTTTTCAGGGCGGCCAGGGCCGCCTCGGCCTTGGACTCCTGGACCACTCCCACCACTGCGTTCAGGACCACAATGACCATAATGGCAATGGAGTCGATCACCTCCCCCACGAGAACGGAGACCCCTGCGGCCACGATCAGGATGATAACCAGAAAATTGTTGAACTGGCTGAGCAGCAACTGGAAGAAGCCGGGGCGCGGCTTTTCTGTGAGCTCATTCGGCCCGTGCTTCTTCAGCCGTTCCTGAACCTCCTCTTGATTCAGGCCCTTCTCCAGGTGGGTCTCAAACTGGCTGATCACTTGCCCGATCTCCCGGGCATGGCATTCCTGTGCTTGCATAGCCCTCTCCTGATCGATGGATGAATTGATTCCTTGGGGACTTTGTTTACCGGGAATTCGGCTCCCCGCCAACCTCTCCCGGGGGTTACTTAAGGGTATTGAACCTCCCTCGATTTTGTCAAGAGAAACCGGACGGCGGACAGGAAACCTTTGCCCGCGGGAACGGGGCTGGTGAACCGGATCCCATCGGGATCGGAAAAAAGAGGTCGCCCTTTCCGGAAGAACTGCAGGGGGAATAAATAGACGGGTTGGGGCCTGGAAAGATGCAGAATTACTCCACTGCTTTGGCTCCCTTGGCCAGTGCTTCCGCCTGCCGGGCGATCCTCCAGCGCATGTAGAACTTGCTGAAAAGAATGACCCCCGCTGCGCCGAGGATCTCGCAGCCATACTGAAGCGTGGGGCCAGGAATCAATTTCCCCACCACCCACGGGTCGGTGATGATCATCTCCCCGCCCACCCGGCCCAAAACGGCGGCCCCGATCCAGACGATGATCGGGTATTTGTCCATGAGCATGGAAAGGAGGGAACTGGTGAAGACCACGAAGGGGATGCTCAGGGCGAGCCCGAAGAGGAGGAGGAAAAAATTTCCCTTGCAGGCGCCGGCCACGGCCAAGATGTTGTCCGTACTCATGATGAGGTCGGCGATTACAATGACCCGGATGGCCTGCCAGAAGGTCGTCGCCTCTTTTTGAAATTTTTCCTCGGGAGCCCCCTCGATGAACAACTTAACGGCGATCCAGAGGATCAAGATTCCCCCGATCAATTTGATGAAACTGACCTGCAGGAGCTGGGCCACGAAAAAGGTGAGGACCACCCGCAGGGCCACCGCCGCTCCGGCTCCGAAAACGATGCCGGTTTTCCTCTGCTTTCCTTGGAGGTTTTTTACCGCCAGGGCGATGACCACCGCGTTGTCCCCTGCCAGGACCAGGTCAATGAGGACAATGCTGAAAAAGCCAACGCAAAAATCCCAGGTGAATTCAATCTTTCCCAGCCACCCCAGATCGATTCCCGTTGCCGCCCGCAGGGGCGAAACCCAGACAATCCCGGAAAAACCCAATAATGCCAACCACCAGAAGCCGATTTTAAGGATTTTTTCTTTTGGCATAATTCAACCTTCATCAGGAATAATCTGGCTTGCGGACCGGATCGTTTTTATATAGGTTAAACCATTTCTTAAAGAATTCATAGACCTCCGTCATGATATTCCCCAACCCGGCATCCTCTTGGGTTTCGGGGTTTTTCAGTTCAAGGAAAGAGCCAGCCCATTTCCGCCTGCCGGATCCTCGCGGCAGCCTCTTCCATCCGGGAGGCGATTTCCCGGGCCGAAGAAGTCTTCACGGTCTGGGTGGCGGCCTGGTACACTTCTTTTTCTGCCTCTTCGAGTTCCCGCAGAAAAGCGGCGTAGCTCTCCCGGGTCCGGTAGGCGTTGCGGACCAGGGAAGGATAATCCTTTCCCTCCGCTTCCAGGAGCCGGCTGTAGTGGTCGATGAGCAGGTCCATTTCTCTCATCTGCTTTTGCCGGATCTTGGTCGAATAGAGCCCTTGGCGGTCTGCAGCCAGAATGGCGGCCGTCTTCTCCTTGATCCGATCCCGCATCTCTTCCCTGCCCTTTCCGCCATCGATCCGGGAGAAGGCCGCCTCCAGGGCCATTTTCTTGGTGAAGAGGAAATTGAGGGTGAAGGTTTCCCGGGATCGCTTCAGCTGAAGGAGATTCATGAGGAACAGAATCGGGATCAGAATATCCCAGGCCGTCACCGGCCGGCCTTCAATGACTGAAGCGGCCACCGCCTTGGCGAGGGACCTCTCCTGGGAGAGAATCCTTTGGTACTTGATGTCGATAACCCTCGGGAAAAGCCGCCCCATGCTACCTCTTCTCCTCTGAAAATATGCGGTCCACCTCGATTTTTCGGAGCTTCGTCACCCGTGCCTGTTCGGCCCGCAGGCGGTCCCAGGCTTCGGCTGTTTCCCCCTGGATTTCGGCCCGCCCCCGGTCGATTTCTTCTTCGGCGGCTGAAAGCTTTGCCAGGTATCCTTCGTAAATCTGGCGGCTCCCATAGGCGCTCCGGATCAGCCCCAATAGGTCTCCCCTTCTGCCTGAGGCAGCCGGCGGTAATGATCCAGAAGAATTCCGATTTGACCCAGGTGACTACGCATCACCCGCGGGGAATAGACTCTTTTCATGGCGAGCCATTCCTGGATTTTATTCCCAGCCACGGAAAGGACCTCTTCCTCCTCCCGCCCCCCGATCATTCCTAAAGCGGCCTCCAGAGCCAGTTTCCGGGGGTAAAGAAAAAGACTGCTATATCGCTGAACCGCCGCACGCCGCTTAACAATATCCCACAGGAACATTCCTGGAAGGAGATAATGCCAGACTGTAAGCGGCCTATGGACCCACATCCCCAGGGCAACCCGCTGGGAGAAGGAATCTTCCGCCGAGAGAACCATTCGATAATTCTTCTGCCCCTCCCCGGACATGGTCGGCCCCTAGATCAACTTGTTTTTTCACCCATCAGGGCTTCTTTCCCGGGGGTGGAGTTTCCCCGGGTTCCCTCCCTGGAAATGGTAAGGACTCAAAAAAGGGGGGCCCGAAGGCCCCCGATTTTTGTTCTTGATCGATCATCGGATCAGATAGGCGGGGTGAAGAGCCATCCGGACCAAAGAATGTAAACGACGACCAGGGTCCAGATGATGTTGAAGAACTGGGCGATGAAATAGGCGATCGCCGGCCTGCCCCCCCCGACGGAGATGAGCTCTTTGATCCGGGTCTCCAGGCCGATGCACACGAAGCAGATGGCGAACAGCCAGACGCGATATCCCTGCATCAGGCCGGTGATCCCTCGGGCTCCTTTTTCGCCCATGGAGGGTAATACGAGGAATGAAACGACAAGGGAGGCTACCACAAAGCCGACGATGAACTTGGGAAAACGGTACCAGATTTCGGCATAAGAAGGCCTTTCGCCGGTGCTTTTCTTCTCCAGGGAGAGGGTCGCCCAGAGGGCCAGGAGGAAGGCCGCGAAGCCGATGAGGACGTTCTGCGACATTTTGACCAGCACCGCCGCATCCAGGGCCGCCTTCGAGCCCAGGATTCCCCCGGCCGCTACCACCGCTCCAGTGTTATCGATGACGCCGGCGACCCAGGCCCCGGCCATATTCGCGGGAAGGCCCAACCATAGGGCCAGAGGGGGCATGATGAAAATGAGAAGGACCGCGCAGATCATAAGCCAAGCTACAATGTAGCTGACCTCTTTGGGGTCTCCCTGCACGGCGCCGCCCGCGGCGATGGAAGCCGATACGCCGCAAATGGAATTCCCCGTGGCGATGATGCCGGAAAACCGTTCTGACAACCCGAATTTGCGGCAAATCCAGTAGGTGGCGAACCAGACCACCATAACCACCAGGATCGCCTGAACCAACCCCACCGCACCGGCCTTCATCACGACCTGGAACATGATCTCTGCCCCCATGCAGACCAGGCCGATTTTGATGAAGAACTCCGTCATGATGGCCGGCTTCAGCCAGGCGGGGACGGTGAAGAAATTGCTAATGATCAGCCCGATGATCAGCGCCCAGAGCACGTATTCAAACCCGTAGGCATGGATTTGTTTCTGGTTGGAAATGACCAGGGCGACGAAGGCTATCAGGTAAATGACCAGAAAACCGGGAATGTACCCTCCCACCGGTTTTTTCATGGCCGCAGCTCCAATGGAGGTCACGATCACCAAAACCAGAAAAAGCTTGGTGAGGGACCAAAAGGCCCCGGCCCCCACCGGAAAAGCCTGGGAGAATTCCGTCCATCGAGCCAGTTTGGGAACGGCGGGCAACAAGGCAGCCAAAGCCAGGATCAATAGAACCCAGCCGATCCAACAGGCCCACCAGTCTTCCTTTTTCCACAACGAGGACCAGTCGATTCCTTTGTTGTTTGCCATGTGTTCCTCCTATTGAAGGGATAAAAAATCTTCGGTTGCAAAAGAAAAACCCCGTATGGAAACTATTCTACAGCGAAAAATTCCTCAACCACCCCCTTTCTTCGATGACAGGAGTGAAAAATGTTTGACAAACCCTTCCCTTTCGGAAAGGAAAATCAGAGTCAGGCAAAAAATGATCTTTCGACTGGATTCCAACCAAACCGGAGGAATTATAGAACGGATAAAAAAACAACTCAAGTCAAAAAAAAGAAAAGGCTGGTGCCTTCGGAAGGGGGTTTTCTCAGTCTTGCTCTTTTTCCTTGTGCCGTGGCTTTTCCTGTGATAGAAATTTATGATCCGTATTGATTATGAGGAGTTGCGTATTTTCGAGCCCGCGAAGAGCACGGGCCTATCTTATTTTTCGAGGAAAAGATGGATTATAAGGACACCTTAAACTTGCCTAAAACCTCCTTTCCCATGAAAGCCAACCTCCCCAAAATGGAGCCCGAGTTCCTGAAAAAATGGGAGGAAGGGAGGGTTTATCAAAAGCTGAGGGAAATCGCCAAGGACCGGCCCAAATACATCCTGCACGACGGTCCGCCCTATGCCAACGGCCACATCCATATCGGCACCGCCTTGAATAAAATCCTCAAGGACCTGATCGTCAAGTCCAGGAACATGGCCGGGTTCAACGGGGAGTATGTTCCCGGCTGGGACTGCCACGGCCTGCCCATCGAGCACGAGGTGGACAAAAGCCTGGGCAGCAAGAAGGGATCCTTCCCCATATCGGAGAAAAGAAAACTCTGCCGCGAGTTTGCCAACCGGTTTGTCGACATCCAGCGGCAGGAGTTCAAGAGGTTGGGGGTCATGGGGGAATGGGAAAACCCCTACCTCACCATGAGCTACGACTACGAGGCCACGATCGCCCGGGAATTCGGCCGCTTTGTGGGTAAAGGTTCCGTATACCGGGGCAAAAAACCGGTTTATTGGTGCGCCGCCTGTCAGACCGCCCTGGCTGAGGCAGAAGTGGAATACGAGGACCACGAATCCCCCTCGATCACCGTCAAGTTCCCGGCCGTCTCCGACTTCGGGGAACGATTTCCGGCGCTCAAGAGCAAAAAGGTCTTTGTCCTCATCTGGACCACCACCCCCTGGACCATCCCGGCCAACCTGGCCATCGCCTTCCACCCCGACTATCGCTATGTGGCGGCGGAGGTGGATGGAGAAGTGTGGGTCCTGGCCGAAGCGCTCCTGGAGCAGGTCATGGCCCAGGCCAAGAAACAGGAGTGGAAGGTTCTGGCGAAATTCCCGGGCAAAGAAACGGAGGGCTTGAAATGCCGCCATCCCTTCCTGGACCGGGAATCCCTGCTCATCCTGGCCACCTACATCACCCTGGACACGGGCACCGGCTGCGTCCATACCGCTCCCGGCCATGGGCAGGAAGACTATGAGTCCGGGCTGGAGTACAATCTTCCCATCTATTCGCCCGTCGATGACCGGGGAAGGTTTACCCCGGAGGTGAAGTTCTTTGCGGGGCAGTATGTTTTTGACGCCAACGACGCGGTGATCGAGAAACTCAAGGAAGTGGGCGCCCTGATTCACAGCGAGGTCTACACCCATCAATATCCCAACTGCTGGCGATCCAAGAACCCCATCATCTTCCGGGCCACGGAGCAGTGGTTTATCTCCATGGACAAAAACGGGTTTCGCCAAAAGGCGCTGGAGGCCATCGACAAGGTGAAATGGATCCCCCCCTGGGGGCACGACCGAATCTACGGCATGATCCAGAACCGCCCCGACTGGTGCATCTCCCGCCAGCGGGCCTGGGGCGTCCCCATCGTGGCCTTCACCTGCACCTCCTGCGGCGAGGTCTTGACCGAGGAGCAACTGGTCGAACACGTCTCCAAAATCTTCTTGAAGGGGGGAGCGGACGCATGGTTCGACCTTCCGGTGAAGGAACTCCTTCCCCCGGGAACGCGCTGCCCGAAATGCAAAGAGGCAGATTTCAAGAAGGAAACCGATATTCTGGATGTCTGGTTCGACTCCGGAGTGAGCTACGCGGCGGTCTGCGAAAAAAGGCCCAACCTGAAATCCCCCGCCGACATGTACCTGGAAGGAAGCGACCAGCACCGGGGATGGTTCCACAGCTCCCTCCTGGCCTCGGTGGGAACCCGCGGGCAGGCCCCCTACCACTCGGTCCTCACTCACGGGTTCGTGGTGGACGGGGAAGGAAGAAAGATGTCCAAGTCCCTGGGGAACGTGATCGTGCCCGACGAGGTGATCCAGAAATACGGGGCCGAGATTCTCCGCCTCTGGGTGGCGGCCGAGGATTACCGGGACGACATCCGAATCTCCGAGGAGATCCTCTCCCGCCTATCCGATGCCTACCGCAGAATCCGCAACACCTGCCGATTTCTTCTGGGGAACCTGTACGATTTCGACCCCCGGAAGGACTCCGTGCCCGATTCCCAACTCCACGACCTGGACCGGTGGATTCTTCTTCGCCTGCAGAAACTGATTTCCCGGCTGCGGGAAGCCTACGAAAATTTCGAGTTTCATGTGGTCTTCCATGGAATCCACAACTTCTGCTCCGTGGATTTAAGCGCCTTATACCTGGATATTTTGAAGGACCGCTTATATACTTCGCCGGCGAACTCTCCCCAGCGCCGGGCCGCCCAGACCGCACTCTACAAAGTCCTGGATGCCATGGTACGTCTCATGTCGGTTATCCTGTCCTTCACCGCCGAAGAGGTCTGGGAGCATATTCCGGGGGCGAAGGAGCGGGCGGAAAGCGTGCACCTGACCCTGTTCCCCAAGGAAGAACCCCAGTACCTGGATTCAAGGCTGGAGGAGAGGTTCGAACTTCTTCTGAAGGTCCGGGCCGAAGTCTCCAAGGTCTTGGAAGGCGCCCGCCAGGGCAAGGTGATCGGGAACTCCCTGGAAGCCTCCGTTGCCCTGCACGCCCCGAATCAACTTCTTTCTTTCCTGCGGGAAAATGAGGGGTTGCTCAAGGACCTTTTCATCGTCTCCGAAGTCCGGCTGGTCGATACCCTTCCCGGGGAAGCCCAGCCGTCGAAAGAAATCGAAGGCCTGAATATCCGGGTCTCCCGGGCCGGCGGCCGAAAATGCCCGCGCTGCTGGGTGTACGATCTGAAGGTGGGCGAAGGAAAGGGGTTATCCCCCATCTGTCCCCGATGCGAGTCCGCCCTGGCCGCGATCCAGGCTGAAGGAAAAGCATGAGTTCCAAATACGCCCTGATGGGTCTGATTACCGGAATCATTCTGGGTCTGGATCAAGCCAGCAAAATTCTGGTGGATAAGGTTATGGCCATACATCAGTCCATCGAGATCATCCCGAATTTCGTCAGTCTCACTTATCTTCGAAATACCGGGGCGGCCTTCGGCTTCTTGGCCGGCGCACGTTCCCCTTGGCGGATCGTCTTCTTCGCGGCGATTTCCTCCGTGGCCATCGGTTGCATTTTTTACCTGATCCGGGGGCTGCGGCCGCAGCAAAAGTGGCTCCTCGTCAGCCTCTCCCTGATCCTGGGCGGCGCCGCCGGCAATCTCATCGATCGGCTCCGCCTGGGCGAGGTCATCGACTTTATCGATCTCCACTGGTATCATACCCATTGGCCGGCCTTCAACGTAGCCGATTCGGCCATATCCACCGGCGTGGTTCTGCTTTTTATTCAGATGTTGCGCAGGGGTTCTCTCGCCTTTGGAGAGAAGGATTAATCGTGGAATCTGGTAGGGGCGGATTTCAAAACCGCCCCTACGCCGACTTTATTCTATGTATCCCATTCTTATTAAAATCGGCGAATTCACCCTTCACACGTACGGGTTGCTCCTGGCTCTGGCCTTCCTTCTGGCGGTACTCGTGGCCGTGCGGGAGGCCAAGCGCGTGGGGATCGAACCGAACATCATGATGGACCTTTCCTTTTACGCCCTTCTGGCCGCGCTGGTCGGTTCCCGGGTCTTCTACGTAATCACGAGCTGGGAGGAGTTCCGGGACAACCCCGTGGACATCGTCCGGTTCTGGAGGGGAGGATTGGTTTTCTACGGAGGGTTGATCTTCGCCTTCCTCGCAGGACTCTGGTTCGTCCGGAGGCACAATTTGAATTTTCGTCAGCTCGCGGATATCGTCGCCCCCGCCATTCCCCTGGGACAAGCCGTGGGGAGGCTGGGATGTTTTTCCGCCGGCTGTTGTTACGGCCAGCCCGCGGATATTCCGTGGGCCGTGATCTTCACCGACCCCTCATCCCTGGCCCCCAGGGGGATCGCTCTCCATCCGACCCAGCTGTACGAATCCGCGGCCAATTTCGTGATTTTCCTGGTTCTGATGGCCATGCGGAAAAAAGAACGGTTCCAGGGAAAGCTTTTCTGGGTATATCTTCTTTTTTACTCGGTCATGCGGTTTATGGTGGAATTCTACCGGGACGACCCCCGGGGATGGGTCGTTCCCAATACCCTCTCCACCGCTCAGGCTATCGGGATTCCCGCCGCTCTCCTGGCCGCCTACATGCTCCTGAGAAAAACAAACCCATCTCCCACGGTGCGGCGGGAGAAATAACCGGTTGAAGGTCGTTTACTTGGGACAAGCCGGCTAAAAATAAGACCTAAAACGAGGAATCAATCCTTTCGAAATTCGTAGGGCGGGTTTCAAACCCGCCCTACTAAAATCCCACCGGACCCTACCCTGCCCTTTCAATCCTAAAGAATACGGGCCGAACACCGTCGCTGCAGCAGGAGATGGCCGCCCCTTCTTTTTTCATCCAAGGGAAGTCCCCTCCGAAGCGGAGGGTGGTTACGACGGGATAGATGTCATGCCAGGCCCAGGTGCAAAAACCCGCGGGCATGGCCCCGGACTCGTCGACCCGGAACTCCTGGCCCGCCTCCAATCGGTCGCAATAGGCGGCCATGGTCTCGGAGACCTCGGGCAGGGAATGCCCGTAAACCTCCTTGGAACTCAGCTTCTTGATCACCGTGATCTTCAGGGGATGTCTCTTGGCCATGGTTTTCTCCTTTCCTTCTTCCGTGGATTTCCCATCCCGGCGTCCTCCTTGCCGGGGGGTCTTTCCCCTTTTTGCGTGGGGGAAATTTATCTTTCCATGAGCTTCCGCGAATTCTCCGGACCGGCCCTGGACCGAGCGGAAAATATATCAGAGATGAAAGGGGTTCACAAGCTTCTTTTCGCTGCCGACGGGTCTCCGGGATTGGACGAAAAAAGCGGCATGGTTGGAGGTAAAGATGGGAGGGTCCCGCCTGAGGATGGGGGCAATGGCCGGGTGTCTCTTGAATTCCTTATCCAGAAACGATCGCACCGCGTCCCGGTTCCATCCCCGGGGATGGTCGAAATCCCAATAGAGGGATAGGTCCCCTTCGTAGAAATCCCGGGTGGCCAGCCTCCCTGCTTCTTCCCCGTAAGCCGGCAGGTTGAAAATCGCCAGGTTCAAGAACCCGATTTCCTCCCTGTGGCGAACCGTGAAGTCGAGAGTCTTTCGGGCTCCCTCCTCGGTCTCTTCGGGGGTCCCGAAAAGGAGATAGACATAAGCCGCGATTCCCGCTTTTTTCAAATTCCTCAGCACGCGCGAAGCAACCTCGAGGTCGATCCCTTTTTGCAGCCTTTCCAGAACTCCCGGGTCCCCCGACTCGATCCCCATTTGGAGCAAGACGCAACCGGATTTTTTCAGGGCCCGGCAGAAACCGAGGTCTCCCAGGTGATCGGTAATCCGGGTAAACCCATACCAGGGAACCCCGCGCCAATTCCTCGCCAACTCGATTAACAGCGCCGGCGAAAGAGCATTGTCCAATAGATGAATGAGGACCGGCCGATATCGCCCGGTGAGTTCCTCTAAATCCTGGAGGACCTGCGCCGCGGGCGCAGAACGATACGGATTCCCCTCCGCTTTTTCCGGGCAAAAGCGGCATCGGTTCCAGTAACACCCGCTGGAGGCGCTGTAGGGTAAAATGAGACCGGGGGAAAGGTAATCGCCCAGCGGAAAAGCCTCATAATTCGGGATATCCTGCTTTTCGGCCGCAGATGAACCCTTTCCCAAAAGAGACAATAAATAGGCCTCTCCCGGCCCGGCAACCCATGAATCCACGAGCCCCGTAAATGGATCCCGCCACCCCGGCCTCCGGACCCAGGATGTGACCAGTCCTCCCCCAAGGACGATGGGGAGTCGCGAAAATTTTTTCCTCAAAAATCCGACCATTGCGAAGGTGGTTACGGCCTGGCTCAAGAAATTCATGGAAAACCCGACCGTCTGACCGCTTTTCCCCTCCAGAAGAGGGGGGAGGATTTCCTCAAAACAAGAATGGAATGGACTCTCTTGGGGTTTTTCCGCCGCCCGAATAAGGTCCGAAGAACGGATCGCAGAGTGGAACTTGCTCTGAAAATTTCCCAGGCTTAGGTTCAAACCCGCGGACCTGCCGGAGACATGGATAAGCCGGTTCAAATCCAAAATGGCTCTTTCGTAGGCCGAGAAATCTGGATACCCCGCCGGGTTTCTCAGAAAGTCCAAATGCCGGGCTCGGTTTCGGACCGCCCTTTGAGTCCAGGTGTCGGATGGATCCCGCACCCTTTCCATCAACCTCAGGAGTCCCTTAAGGTTCACATCCTCTACCGTGGCCCCGATCCCATGCGCGCCCAGGGCGCCGCATAGCCTGGCAATTCCCGGGGGAGGCTCACAAGGTTTGCTCACGGGAGGATGAATCAAGAGCACGCTCATTTCAAATCCCCGATGATCTTCGTGCCAAAGGTTACGAGTCCGGTCCAGGATTTCGGATTATAGCATGAGGAAAGGCCAGTGGGGGGGCGACGCCGGAAGAGAATCCGGAACTTGATTCCTAAGGCCTCTACCGGTACCGAGTCACGGCGAAGGGATCGAATTTCTTTCGCAGGCAGGAATCGACTTCGTAAGGGTTAGCCAGATAGTACTCCACGGTTTTCCCGATGGGAACGGCTTTTTGGACCTCCTCCAGGATGCGTTGGGTGGGCTCAGCCAGGGCAACTTTGATTCGGGCGGGCGTATTTTCTAACACCACGATCCGATTCTTCTGGGCGTATTTTTCCCCCAACGCCCTTTGCAGAGCTGGGGTCGGATAAAAGGTCTCCAGGCGAACGATGGGCATGTTGAAGTGCTTGGAGAGACCCAACAGGTAATTATCGTAATCCGTGAAGCCGAGCTCGAGAATCACCGTCCCCAGAGGCTTTCGAATGCCCTGCTTTTGGAGGTCCTTTTGTCTTTGCAGGGCTTTTTCCAATTGCTCGGGAGTGAGGATCTCCAGGTCGATGAGGGTTTCTCCGATTCGTTTCCTCTTGCTGTAAGTGTCCAGGACCTTATTGATTTTTTCCTGGGACACCAATCCCATCTCGATCAGAATCTCCCCCAGATACTTCCCTTTCTGCTGTTTCTGCCTTTTCAGGGCCAGGTCCAATTGAGCCGGGGTGATCATGTTTTTTTCCAGAAGAATCTGGCCTAACGTTTTCTCCATCATGCCTCTTTCTTCGGGGGTTCCCCTAGCCCCGGGAGAATTGCCCCTCGATAAAGAACCGTAATACCGGCAAAAAAGCTCCCCCCCAAAAACATCCAAGGACAGCGGGGAATTCAGAAAAATCCTGACTCTTCGTTTTATTTCTATGCAAGCCTGATGCCAGATTTTTATCTGCCTCTAATATTTTATCCATTTGAAATCATTTATCTTTCTTTATTAATCCGGGGCAATTTATTTAATTTGCTCAAACGAAAGAATATTTTTTTGACTTTTTTGTCAAGTTTTTTTACGAGACTCCATTCTGTTATTTATTTGCCCGAAGAATCCTTTTATTTCCCGGAAGAGAAGAGCCCCAGGGTGGGATGAAAAAATTTGATCCCGGGGGGTATAAAAGCAGGGGACAAGCAGTTTGTTGTAATGCCTACAATAAGACTTTCTTGCCATCCTCCGCCCAATCGATTTTCACCTCTCCCAACCGGGTGAGCATATCCCGGCCCAAATGGGTAAGGATGATCTTTTTGCACCCCAGGCGAGGGATTCGATCCAGGATCGTCTTGTAATCCAGATGAAACTTGACCTTTTTTTCGAAATAGTACGCTTCACAAATAAAAAGGTCGGCATCCCGGGCCACCTCCGGTAAAGCATCCGTCCATTCCGTATCTCCGGAATAGGCGATCACTTTTCCGCCTGCTTGGACCCGGAGTGAAAAAGCGGGAGGCCCGCTGGGATGGATTCCCTCATAGGCGGTTACGGAGAAGGGACCGAGAACCCTCTCCTTTCGAGGAAGGAACTCCGCAAAGGAAACGGAAAATTTCCTTTCAACCTTCGAGGACCCGGGAAATAAGACCTCCATCGCCGCCTTCACCCGGCTTTCCACCCCCTCTGGGCCGGCGATAGCGAGGGGCTGGGTCCGCCCGCTGAATTGTCCGTCGAGAAGGAGGAAAGGAATTCCCCCAAAGTGGTCTCCGTGGAGGTGAGAAAGGAGCACCCATTCGATGGAGCCCGGCGCAACCCCAAATTTCTTCATGCCGATGAGGGACGAGGCGCCGCAATCGATCAAAAAAGAAGCGTTTCCGGACCGCACATGAATACAGGCCTGCAACCTGCCGCCGCTCCCCAGGGCGTCCCCGGACCCCAGGAATTGGACCGCGACCTCATCCATCTGCTCTAATTTCCCCCTTTGACAGAAATCCTTAAAATCAGTTCAAAACCGTCATCCCTAAAAGCGATTTCGAACCTTAACTCTGCCGCCCCCTCCACAGGGCTTAGGGATGCTGATAGAATAAGGTGCCATCTCTCCCCTCTTCCCTTCAGCCGATTTTCCAGTAGGGCTTCTGGGCCTCCTTCACTTTCCTGATCACCGGATCGATCAACCGATGGTCGGCCTGTTTCCGAATCTCCTTATCCCTTCCTTGAGCCAGAACTTCCCCCCTCATGGTTTTCAACACTTCCCTCGCCGAGTCCCGGAGCCCCTCCAGGTGGTATCCGCCCTCGAGGACGAAAACGACCCTTCCATGGCAGGTCTGCTGGGCGAATTCCAGGATGACCTTCGCCAGGTTGGCGAACCCGGAAGGGGTGACCTGCATCCCGCCCAGGGGATCTCTGTAAAAAATGTCAAACCCCGCGGAAACGATAACGATGTCCGGTTTGAATTGCAGGCCGATGGGCTCCAGGATCTCTTCGAAGATCAGGAAATACTCGGCGTCTCCCGGGCCCGCGTTTAAAGGCACATTGACCGTGAACCCCTTCCCGGCCCCGCTCCCGGTTTCGCTGAAAAACCCGGTACCGGGATAGTACGGGTATTGATGGGTGGAAAAATAGAGAACATCCGGTCTTTCATAGAAGGAATTCTGGGTTCCGTTGCCATGGTGCAGGTCCCAATCGATGATCAAGGCTCTATTCAGTTTGTGGGCGGTGAGAGCGTAGCTGGCGGCTATGGCCACATTGTTGAAGAGGCAGAAACCCATGGCCCGGTTGGTTTCCGCATGATGCCCGGGCGGACGGATCAGCGCAAAGGCATTAGCGTTTTTCCCGCTCAAAACCTGATCTACCGCTGCCAGCGTTCCCCCAGCGGCCAGCCGGGCAGTATCATAGGACTTGGCGCAGGCGTAGGTATCCGGGTCCAGCATGGTCATGGGGCGGCCGGCGGTGGAGGCCACGAGGCGGATGTAACTGGGCATGTGGATCAGTTCCAGCTCCTCCTGGGTGGCCATCCGGGGGGAAATCTCCGCATAATTTCCCTTCATGGTCGGTTCTTGCAGCATCCGGTACAGCACCTCCAGCCGTTCATGAGACTCCGGATGGTAGCCGTCGGCCACATGCTCCTTGTATCGGTCGTCTTTCACAATCCCGGTCTTAACCATTTCTTCCCGCTCCGAACTGCCAAATTTCCAAAGAGAGAAGGTCTGCTCCCAAAGTTCTCCTCCCCTGGAATTTCGAATTTATTTTATTGCCGATCAGGTTTCTAACTTCTTTCCGGTCAATCGCTCAAAAGCCTCCACATATTTTTCCGATGTCCGCTGAATGACTTCAGGGGGCAGATTCGGCGCGGGGGGCTTCTTGTCCCAGCGGATGGAGAGCAAATAGTCCCGGACGAACTGTTTGTCGAAGCTCTTCTGGGCCCCTCCGGGAGAGTATCCTGCAACGGGCCAGAAACGGGAAGAATCGGGGGTCAGCACTTCGTCGATCAGGATTAACTTCCCCCCTTCATCCAACCCAAATTCGAATTTGGTGTCGGCGATGATGATTCCCTTTTTCTCCGCCATGGATGCGGCCTTCTGGTAAAGTTTCAGGCTGGCGGTCCGGATCCCTTCCGCCAATTCCCGACCCAGAATCTTCACCGCGCCGGCAAAGTCGATGTTCTCGTCATGGACCCCCACCTCGGCCTTGGTGGAAGGGGTAAACAGCGGGGTTTCCAGCTTCTGGGATTCCTTCAGCCCGGCCGGCAGGGGGATACCGCTGACCGATCCCTTCTCTTGGTACTCATTCCACCCGGACCCGGAAAGGTATCCCCGCACGATGCATTCCACCAGCAGCGGCTTGGCCCTGCTTACCACCATGGCTCGACCGCGCAAGACATTGGCCAAGTTTTTGGGAACCCGGGGAAACTCTTCCAAACGGGTGGAAATCATATGATGGGCAACGATTCCCTCCAGGGTTTTGAACCAAAAAGCGGAAATCTGGTTGAGAACCCGCCCTTTCTGGGGAATGCCATCGGGTAGGACCACGTCGAAGGCGGAGATTCGGTCGGTGGCTACGATCAGGAGGTGCTTCCCCAGATCATAAATGTCCCGGACCTTTCCGCGATGAAGGACGGGAATTTCCTTGAACTCCGTGTGCAGAACAACTTGGTTCGCCATAGGGACCTTTCTCTTCCTTTTTTAATACCCATTAAATCAGTTTTCCTTTCCCTGTCAAGTAATTCTTATCATCTGTTTTTTCTTATTGACACCCCCCCTAAAACTTTTTATTCTGAAAAGGAAAGTGAGTTCGAAATGTTCGGCATTGGCCTTCCAGAGCTGGTTATTATCCTCGTCGTTGCCCTGATCGTGTTTGGGCCCCGGAAGCTTCCGGATTTGGCCAAATCCCTGGGAAAAGGGTTGGCCGAATTCAAGAAGGCCAGCGATGATCTCAAGTCCAGCATCGACGCCGACCTGAGGGTGGATTTAAATGAGGAGCCCGGTAAGATCGAGGCTCCTCCTCCATTCGATTCCCCGATTCCCAACCCCCACGATTCGGAGACCCCGCCGGCGGATTCCCTTCCATCCCGAGAGGCTTTTATTGAAGACCTGGAGAGAGGGAAACAAGAAACGGCCCAAGCCTCGGAAAACCTCCCGTCCCCAGAAATTTCGGCTCCGGTAACTCCTGCGCAGAAAGAAGAAGACCAACCTGTCGCCCCCCAAGAAGCCAAACGACATATCGGATAAGAAACTTCCCCTTTCTGCTCACCTGGAGGAGCTGAGGAAGAGGCTCATTTACTCCTTCACCGGAATCGGGATCGCCTTTGCCCTTTCCTATGCCTACATAAAGGAAATCGTCGAAATCCTGATGCGCCCGCTGATGAACACCCTGCCCCCGGGCAGCTCTCTGGTTTTCACCGCGGTCCCCGAGGCTTTCTTTACCTATTTCAAGGCTGCCATCCTGGCCGGTATTTTTTTTTCCTCTCCCTTTCTGCTCTATCAGCTATGGGCCTTCGTTTCGCCGGGGCTCTACCAGCGGGAGAAAAAATACGTCCTTCCCTATCTGTTTTTCTCCTCCTTCTTTTTTCTCCTGGGCGCGGTGTTCTGCTATTTTATCGTCTTCCCCACAATTTTTCGCTTCTTTCTCAGCTTTGCTACAGACGGCATCCGCCCCCTGCCTTCTATTCGCGAGTATCTCACTTTCACCATCAAGCTTCTTCTGGCTTTCGGCCTCCTTTTTCAATGGCCCCCCCTGGTCCTCTTTCTGGCCCGCATGGGGGTGGTTTCGGGGCCTTTTCTTTCCCAGAACCGAAAATACGCCGTCCTGATCATTTTTGTCATCGCCGCCCTGGTGACTCCTCCGGACCTGGTCTCCCAGATTCTGCTGGCCGGCCCTCTGATCGCCATGTACGAAGGGTCGATTTGGATGGCCAAAATCTTCGGAAGGAAAGAAAAAAAAGAGGAAGATCAAACGGCGCCCGGGACCGAAGGCAAGCAAGAGTAAAGTTGGAAAGTTGGCTTCTGGCCAAGCAGGGCTTTTGCTCAATGGGAAAAGGTGGCCGGTTCCGACCCGGGTCGGGTCTTGCCCTGGCGGGCCAGGTCTTCCTGCATTTCCCGTTCCTCTTTCCCGGGGCGGCCGGGGGCTTCCACCCGGATTTTGACCCTTAGGTTCCCCTTTCCCTTCTTCTGGAGGAAGGGCATTCCCAATCCTTTCAGGATAAATACTTTTCCGGGCGGAGTCTTCGGGGGAACTTTCATCCGGACGGACCCATTCAAGACGGGAACTTGGATTTCAGCGCCCCGGAAGGCTTGGGCCAGGGAGACGGGGATTTCGCATTGCAGATCATTCCCAACCCGCTCAAACACGGGGTGTTGAAGGACCGAAAGAACGACGAAAAGGTCTCCGGGCGGACCCCCGTTGCGGCCCATGTCCCCCTCTCCGGCAATCCTCAGGCGGGTGCCGTTTTCCGCACCGGGGGGAGTTTGGATGGTGAAGGCCGGGCGGCTTTTGATATGACCGACTCCTCCGCAGCGCGGACACGGCCGCGGAATGTATTTTCCCTCTCCCTTACAGCGATCGCAGGCCGTTTCCACCACAAAAAAACCTCGGTGGCTTTGAAGGGAACCCGCCCCTCGGCAGGAGTGACAAAGCTCGGGCTCTGTCCCCGGAGCACACCGGCTCCCCCCGCAGAGCGGGCAGATGGACCTGCGGTTAAATCGGACCGTTTTTTGAGAGCCAAGGGCCGCCTCCTCCAGGGAAATTTCCAGGCTGTAGCGAAGGTCGGCCCCCTTTTCCTTCTTCTCGGTGCGCCCTCGGGCCCCGAAAAAATCCTCCAAAACTTCATCGAAAATTCCGTCGAATGCATCTTTGGCGCCCGAGCGGCCCGGGGATGGGCGACCTCCCCCGAATCCTCCCCTGCCCCGTGAAGGTCCTTGGCGGTCGTAGGCCGATCGCTTCCCCGAATCTTGCAGGACCTCGTAAGCCTCGGTGATCAGCCGAAATCGCTCTTCCGCCGAGGGGTTGTTAGGATTCTTATCCGGATGGTATCGATGGGCCAGCCGACGGTAAGCTTTCTTGATCTCCCCCAGGGTGGCCGAGGGGTCAATCTCCAGGAGATCGTAATAATCCCGCTTGATCATTCCTGGGTCTCTTTCCCGGCATCCGGCCTCCCCTTGGAGACAATGACCTTTGCCGGACGGAGAAGCCGTTCGTGGTAAAAATACCCGTTTTGAACCGCGGCCGTGACCCGGTTGGGCTCCAGGTCGCTCTCCTCCTGCGAGAGGGCCTCGTGCTTTTCCGGGTCGAAGGCCTCTCCCACGGCTGGCACCGGCTTTACCCCGAATCGATCCAGGACGTTAAGAAACTCTTTGCAGGTCATCTCAACGCCTTCGAGAAGCGGAGATTTCTCCTGGGAATTCCTCCCGTGATCGATGGCCCTGGTCAAGTTATCCAGGACGGGCAGGAGGGCCTTCAGAAGGTTTTCGTTGCCGAACTTCACCCAGTCGTCTTTTTCCTTCTGCATTCTTTTCTTGAAATTTTCGAACTCCGCCCTCAAACGCAGCCATTTATCGAAATATTCCGAGGCCTCCCGGGTTTTTTCCTCCAATTGGGCCTGAAGCCGCTCGGGCGAAAAACCCTCTTTTTCCTCCTGGGGCTTTTCCTGCTCCGGGGCGGCGTTTTCCTTTTCTTTTCGCTCGATCTTCACTTCCGCCAAATCCGCTCCGGGATTCTTTTTCCCGCCATGACTCTTTTTTTCCAAGACACCTCTCCCCTTTCAAAAAATCAACAATCAGGCCTGGCGGCCCCGAGGCCGAAGGACTCAGTCGATGTTTTCCAGGATTCTCCCGAGGATCCGGGCGGTGTAATCGACGATGGGAATGATGCTGGAATAGTCCATCCGGGTGGGCCCGATGACTCCCAGGGTCCCCAGGGTGTAATTTTCCCGGGTATAGGGAGCGGCCACGACGCTGCAATTCAGCATTTCGTTCAATTCGTTTTCCGCGCCGATGAAGATCTGAATCCCCTGGACGGAAAGGGCCTTATCCAGGAGGCGGACGATCTTGGTCTTCTCTTCAAAGGCCTGCAGGAGGCTCCGGATTTTCTCCAGGTCGGAAAATTCGGGGGACTGCATGATGTTCGTCTTGCCGTCGATAAACACGTTCCCCTCGCCCTCGTCTTCGAGTGCCTTCTGGCTGAGGTGAAGGGCCCGCAGCATGAGGTTGTCGAACAAATTCTTTTCGTTCTTCAACTCCTCCATGATCCGGCGTTTGGCTTCTGTCAGGCTGAGCCCCCCCATGATTTCCGTAAGGTATCTGCTGTACCGGTCCAACTCATCCTGGCTGATTTCCTCATCGGCTTCGATGATTTTGTTTTGCACCTCTCCGGTCTGGGACACAATGATGACCAGGATCCTTTTTTCCCTCATGGCGATGAATTCAATATGTTTGAAAATTTTGCTGCCGAAACGGGGGGCCACCACGACTCCCGTTTGCCGGGAGAGAAGGGAGAGCAAATGGGACGCCCGCTTCATGATTTCGTTGATATCCTGGCTCTCTTCCGGAAGCAAACTGGTTTCGATCTTCGCCCTTTCCTCGGGGGTCAGTTTCCTCATATTCAGGATCGTGTCCACGTAGAACCGATAGGCCCGGTCCGTCGGGACCCTCCCCGCCGAGGCATGGGGCTGCCGCAAAAAACCCATCTCCTCCAGGTCCGCCATGACGTTGCGGATCGTGGCCGCGCTGAGGCCCATGCTATACTTTTTGGAGATGACCCGGGATCCCACCGGCTGGGCCGTCTGGATGTAATCCCGAATGATCGCTTGCAGGACCTTGCGGTCGCGCTCCGTAAAGGCCTCGTACACCGATAACCTCTTAACACTCTTACTTAATACATTCTTTTTTAAAATTAACAATTATTACCCCTCTTGTCAAGGATGGGGGGCAGAAGGAATGCGGAAAGGCGAATGCGGATTGCGGAGGTTAAAGGCACCCACAGAGGATACCGAAGGCACTGTCTGGCAGAGCCGTAAGCAAAATGCCTAAAAATGCCTAAATTTTTAGGGGTTGCCTAAATTTGAAATTCTGATAAAAATAGTCTTCATCAATACCTGTTAAGGAGGCGTGGATCAACATGCTTGAAGGCCTGTTTTCGCTAAAGGGAAAGGTAGCCATCCTAACCGGGGGAAGTCGGGGGATCGGAAGGGCGATTGCCCTGGCTTATGCCGCAGCCGGGGCGGACGTGGTCGTTTCCAGCCGCAACAGACGCCCCCCGGAGCTGGAAAAGGTGGCCGAAGAGATTCAAGCCATGGGCCAGAAGGCCCTTTCTGTCCCCGCGCATGTGGGGAAAAGGGAAGACGTTCTGAATCTGGTGCAGAAGACCCTCCAGGCCTTTGGAAGGATCGATATTCTGGTGAACAACGCCGGGGCTAACCCGGTTTTGAGCTCCATGATCGACCTCGAGGAGGATTCTTTCGAAAAAGTCCTGGAGGTCAACCTGAAAGGGGCCTTCCTCCTGAGCAAGGCCGCCGCCCGGGAAATGATCAAGCAGGGGAGCGGGGGGAGGATCATCAACATGAGCTCCGTCAGCGGCCTCCGCGCCCGCGCCGACGGCACCGGGGCCTACTGCATCAGCAAAGCGGCCATGAACATGATGACCCAGGTGATGGCCCGGGAACTGGCCCCCCACAATATCCTGGTGAACGCCATCGCCCCGGGCTCGATCAAAACCGAATTCAGCCGGGTGAACTGGACCGACCCCGACCGCAAGGCCCAGCGCATCCGCGAGATCGAGCTGAAACGTTTTGGGGAGCCCGAAGAGGTGGTGGGGATCGCCCTTTTCCTGGCCTCCCCGGCCGGGTCCTTTGTCACCGGAGAGATCATCCGGGTGGACGGCGGACAGACGATATAAGAAAACAATGCTCAATGAGCAATGGCCAATGATCATTGCACATTGGCCATTCAATCCTTTTTTGGCGCGCTGCTTTTAATATCTGAAAGGGGGAAAGGGTATGGCCAATCCGACCTATGAAATCTACGCGGTGAAGTACGGAGGTCCCTACATTCGTCCGGCCTGCATGGTCAACTGGTTCCAGGATATGGACAAAACGACCCGGATCCATTACTACATTTTCGTCATTCGCGGCGAAGGGGAAACGATCGTCGTCGATTGCGGGGTCGACCCGCAGTTGGCGAAACAGCGCAACCTGGCCGATTATGTAAGCCCTGCGGAGGCCCTCAAGCGACTGGACATCGATGCCGCCCGGGTGAAGCACCTGATCGTGACCCACGTCCACTTCGATCATATCAGCGGGATCCAGCTATTCCCCAAGGCCGATATTTATATCCAGGAAAGGGAGTTCAATTTCTGGGTGAAAGATCCCATCGCCCAAAGGGCGCCCTTCCTCTTTGTCACCGACTCCGTGGCCAACCGGTATCTCGCCCGGCAGGAGGGGAAAAAGAGGCTGCACCTCATCCGGGGGGACAAAAAGATATTGCCCGGGATCGAGGTCCTGCTCGCCCCGGGCCACACCGTAGGCCTCCAGGCCGTGGCCGTGAATACCGCCAAGGGAACGGCGATCGTGGGATCGGACCTGGCGCACACTTTTTCCAGTTACCAAACCGACATCCCCAGCGCCATCATCACCGACATGGTCGCCTGGATGAAAAGCTTCGATAAAGTCAAAGCCAAAGCCTCCTCCCCCGACCTGCTCTTTCCGGGGCACGATTCGGGGCTATTGGATCATTATCCGAAGGTAGCCGAGGATGTGACCCGGTTGGCCTAGAATGAAGAGAAAGAGCTGGGGCTGGGGCCGAGGCAGCAGCTTAATCGGAGCGAATTTATCCTCCCCCACTGCCTCGACTCCCAACCTAAGCTCGTCTATTTTTCCGCCGCCTTCTTTCCGAGGTCATAGGCTTCTTTTTTGGCCTTCTCATTCCCGGCAATATCCCCCCTCGCCGAGGCCGAGGCCATCACCGCCCCAATCCACTTCAGTTTGGTGAATTCCGTTGTGGTCTTGAAGCTATGCACGATGGGGTCGGCGGTATGGACATTGGGGTCCCCGCACACCGTGATCAGACCGATCTTTTTCCCTTTCATCTTGGGATAAACGTGCTTATGCCATTTCCACTGGGCATCGAAGAAGGCGCACCAGCGGTCCAGGTAGGCCTTCATCTGCGCGGTCATGGCCCAGAAGTAGGTCGGAACGCTGTGGATAATGGCGTCCGCCTCGAGAACTTTCGGGTAGATGGCCTGCATATCATCCTTGATCGCACAAACGCCCGCTTCGTTGCATTTCGCACAATCCAGACACCCGGATATTTTTTTCTGCACGAGCTTGATCTTTTCCACCTCAGCCCCCGCGTCGCTGGCTCCCGCCAGAGCCTGATCCAGCAGAAGATCGCTGTTTCCGCCGACCCGCGGACTCCCGAGAATCCCCAATACTTTCATTTTTCCCTCCTTTTCAATTTCCCGTATAGGCTTTTCAAAATCCCCAAAACGCCGGGTTCCAAGCTTCCGGATTTTCCCGCCCCATTTTCGCCACGACTCCATGCATATTACCAAAAGGAAGGGACAAAAAGAAGAGGAAGGAAGTTCAGGGCTGGAAGGGGGTAAGAGACCGCCAAAAACCGCAATCCCCCTCCAAAACACCGACTATATATATTGAAGTATTCTCTTTGTTTATCCTTGATTATTTTTTTATCCCCGCTTTCTTTTTTTGAACTTCTTCTCCCCCAAAAAGGGAAAAACGGACTTCATTCTGGGTTAAAGGGACCGATAAGTATAATAATCAGTCATCTCCCCGCATTTTCCGCCCCTAACGGCCCCGGGAAACGCGTCTTTATTTTTTCATCCCGGGCTGGGAAAAGAGAGATGGAATCAGAGGCCCTGGCCAAAACTCTGAACACCTTGAAGGCGATTTCCGACCTGGAGCTGTCCATTGCGGAATTGTACCGTTATTTCTCGGAATTTCGGGCTTCGGAGAAGGATTTCTGGATGGCCCTTCAGGAGGACGAGCAGAGGCATGCCCGGTTGGCGCAAAAAATGGCCCAGATGCTCATGGAACGAAATTTTTTCTGCGTTCCCAATGGCTCCTTCAATGAATCCTCGGTTACCAACCTGAAAAATTTCCTGGAGCGACATTATCGGAAGCTTCAGAAGCTCGAAATCCCCACCGATTTCAAGGCCCTTCTCTCCATCGCCTGGAACGTGGAATATTCCCTTTCCGAAATGAATTACCTCAACCTCTTCTCCATCGCCGAAGGAGAATTCGAAACTTTGCTGCTGACCCTCACCTCAGAAACGGCCGCCCATCGAAGCAAGATCGGGTCAAAGATTTCGGTCATGCGCAATACCCTTCCCCGCTCGCAACATCGCCCGACTCCCAAAGGAAATCCCGGGACCCCGAGGAAGGCCCATTTCAAAGCCCATCCCCTCAAACCCGCCTGATCAAACCCTCACCCTCTCCCCCGGCCTCCTTTCTCATTTCCGCCCCTTTAATCCTCTTTTGACATCGCTGGCCCTCCGGTGTTACAAGGATATTGGCCTTCCGATGCAAACAGGGCCAAGCAAAAAACATTTTTCGCCAGAATTTCGGCTATGTCTGACGACGAAAAATTATCCGCTTCTTTTCCGATCCTTCCTCTTTTTCTGCTGGTTTTCATTTTTTACCTGAATTTCGTCTCCCGGGTTATCATGGCCCCTCTTCTGCCCATCGTGGAGACGGAATTGGGCCTGGGCCATGGTCAGGCAGGGTCGCTTTTCTTTTTTGTCGCTTTGGGCTATGGAATCGGGCTCCTGGGGTCCGGGCTCATATCTAATCTCTTGACTCATCGGTTCACCATCATCGTCGCAGGAATGATGGGGGGCGTTTCTCTGTTTTTGATTTCCCGTTCCCATTCGATCGGGGCAATTCAAGCCGGCCTGGTGCTCATCGGCATCTTTGCCGGGATTTACCTTCCCTCAGGAATCGCCAGCCTTACCGAATTTATCCGCAAAGAGCACTGGGGAAAAGCCATGGCCATCCACGAATTGGCCCCCAATACAGCATTCATCACCTCGCCGCTCTTGGCGGAAATTCTCCTGCGGTTTTTTACCTGGAGAGATTCCCTGATCGTCCTGGGAGGATGGGCCCTTCTGATGCCTTTCTTATTCCTCTTGTTCGGAAGGGGAAGCCGCCAACGGGGAGAGCCTCCCCGGCTCGGCCTTTTTCGGGAGGTGCTGGTTAACCCCGCCTGCTGGATCATGGCCCTTTTCTTCATAATCGCCATCGGGTCCAGCCTGGGGGTCTATACCCTGATGCCCCTTTTTCTCGTGAGCGAAGCGGGGATGGATCGTCCTTGGGCCAATGCCCTGATCGGCCTGTCCCGCAGCTTCGGCATCATCCTTCTGTTCATCTCCGGAGTTCTGATCGACCGCATCGGCCCGATCCGGGCCCTCACCATCTTCGTGCTCACCACCGGCGTTTTCACCCTCCTGATCGGGGTGATTCCCGGCGCCGTCCCTCTGGCCATCCTGGTTTTTCCCCAGGCCGCCTGCGTCACTTGCCTGTTCCCAACGGGATTCACCATGGTCTCGCTGATCTTTCCGGACCGGCTCAGGGGAACGGCTGTTTCCCTGGTTATCTTCGTGGGCTTTTTATTCGGCGGCGGAGTGCTGCCTTCCGCGATGGGTTATTGGGCGGAGGCTTTCTCCTTCTCCTCGGGCTTTGCCATCCTGGGAATCGTTACCCTGATCCTCCTCCCCTTTTTCCGCCGGCTCACCTCCCGCCTGAATCTTTCCCGGTAGGGGTCCTGGCCCTCCCGAAACGCAAACTCGCCGGGCGTTGAAAAAAAAGGGTCTTCTCCCAATCGAGTGGGTGCTTGGGGAAGATTTTGAGCTTCCCGGGTCTACCC
>JACAEW010000264.1 GCA_013388675.1 Syntrophaceae bacterium
AATGTTTTCAGACCTTTCAAGGGCCCCGGGGATGTTCGAGATTCTCCCACGGGGCTCAAGGGCTCCGAACACCCGAAAGGGGATTTTGATTTTACCGGAATGGCTTGATTTTTTTGAATTTTGAAATTATAAAAGTACCGGAGCTCTTCAAGGAAGGAAAAAATCAACCGCTGAGTGGGCGAAAAAATCATCTAAGTCTCCAAAATTGATCAAAGGTGGAGGTTTCAAAGGGGCGATGAAAAAGCCAAAGGTCCGGTGGCTCCTTCAGTTGGGTTTTCTGCTGGCCGCTCTTTTCAGCATGGGTTGCGCCCACTACCCCCCGAACCATCTTCTGAATGAGGTTTCCCCCGAGGGAGGCTACCGGCTCAGAAATTCGGAGCGGAGCGACCGATCGGACGAACTGCTCCTGGTCCTGACTTTTTCGGGCGGCGGGACTCGGGCCGCGGCCCTTTCCTATGGGGTGCTGGAACAACTTGCCCAGACGGAAATCATCCAGAGGGGGCGCAAAAGATACTTGCTGGACGAAGTGGACGCCATCTCCGCGGTCTCGGGGGGCAGCTTCACGGCCGCTTACTACGGACTTTTCGGATGGAAGATTTTTGAAGACTTTGAAACCCGCTTCCTCAAAAAGAATATCCAGAAAGACCTGTTCATGGAAGCCATCGAAGCGGGAAACTGGTTCCGCCTTTGGTCCAGCACGTTCGGGCGCAGCGATTTGGCCGCCGAATATTATGACAAAAACATTTTCGAAGGGAAGACTTTCGGCGACATTCTGGCCCAGGGAAACCCCCTCATCCTGATCAATGCCACCGACTTGGCGCTGGGAAGCCACTTTACTTTCACCCAGGATATGTTTGACCTGATCTGCTCCGACGTGGCCCGTTATCCCGTCTCCCGCGCGGTGGCGGCTTCTTCCGCGGTCCCCGGGATCTTAACGCCCATTACCCTCTATAACTATGCGGGGACCTGTAATTATGATCCTCCGGAATGGATGAAAAAAGCCCTGGACGGACCTCCCCTGTCCCGGAGGCGCACGCAGCTCGCCCAGATATACGCTTCCTACCTGGATTCGAAAAAGAGGCCCTACATTCACCTGGTGGACGGAGGTCCCTCGGACAATCTGGGCCTGAGAGGAGCCATCGACCGTCTGACTCCCCGGGGGGATATCTGGTCCTCGCTGCAATACATGCGCTGGGAGAACACCCGGAAGGTTGTGATTATCCTGGTGAATGCCCAGAAGGAGACCGACACCGGGTCCGATCGGCTGGAAAGAACGCTTACCAGCGGACAGGTCTTAAAATCCATCACCAACTTCCCCATCACCCGTTTCAACTTCGAAACCATCGAGCTATTCCGGGAAAACGCCCGGATGTGGATAGAAGAAATCCGTTCCCGGAGATGCGGCGCGGGGAAAGAGGAAGGGGCGGCAAACGCGGGGACTGTCCAAGGAGCGTGTGCGGATATCGATTTCTATCTCATTGAGGTGGATTTCGAATCCCTTCCGGATAAGGCGGAACGGGCTTACTTTACGAGCCTGCCCACCTCCTTCCACCTATCCTTTGAGGAGGTGGACCTCTTGCGCGCCGTCGGCCGGCGGGTCCTGATAAATTCTCCGGAATTCAAGCGGCTGCTTGCGGACCTGAAGTAGGGCGGAGAGCCCTTGTTTCTCCGGCTTTCGTCCCCGGGCCCCCTGTTTCGATGCCCGCCCATTCAGGCAGGCGATCCCAACCCTTGGCGCCACCAATTCCATGCCCCCACAATTCCGTTGACAGGGTCTGGGAATTTTTATAAGGTGAACCCAGTCCCGTTCCGCTGGGCAGGGATGGAGATTGATGACGGGGGGGGAGGATTTTGCCATGGGAGATAAGATTCCCACACGACCAGAAGCCCTGGATTTGCTTCACCGGTATTTTGAGACCGACAGCCTGCGCAAGCACGCCTATGCGGTGGAAGGGGTCATGCGTTATATCGCCCGGAAGAGGGGCGAAGACGAAGAGAAATGGGGGATCATCGGATTGGTCCACGACCTCGACTACGAAAAATTCCCCGATCAACATTGCAAAAAGACCCGGGAGATCCTGGAAAAGGAGGGTTGGGCGGGGGAATTCATCCGGGCCGCCGTGTCCCATGGCTGGGGGATCTGCAGCGACGAGGAGCCCAAGACCGTCCTGGAAAAAACCCTATATGCCATTGACGAGCTGACCGGCCTCGTAGTGACCACCGCTTTGGTCCGCCCCTCGAAAAGCGTCATGGATGTAGCGGTAAAATCGGTTAAGGGAAAATGGAAGGACAAACGCTTTGCCGCCGGCGTCGATCGGTCGGTTATCGAAAAGGGCGCCGCCATGCTGGGAGTCCCCCTCGAGGAACTCATCGATGACACCATCAAAGGAATGCAGGAAGTCGCCGAAGCCATCGGGTTGAAGGGAAATTCTTAAGCCATATTCATACCGGCTAGACAGCCCCTGCCAAAGGCCTTCCAGGGCGGGGGCTTTCCACCCCTTCAACTTCTCTTGACGCCCTTCTCACTACCGGGATGTAAACTCCCCCCCAGGATTTTTTTGATCGTTGAACCGGATTGCGGTAGAATGATTCCAGAAGGTAGGGAATGCCTTACGGGAAAGGGTCCGGCGATGAAACCTACCAAGGCCGCCCTCTGTTTGAAATCGTTCGAAGAAATCAAGGCTCTCCTGAAGGCCAAATCCATCTCTTTCCCCGATGCCTCCCTTCGGGCCGCGCCGGCGGTTGAAGAAGAACCGGAGGCCGAAAATGAAGAAGACCTCTTCCGGCGGGCGATGGAAGGTGTAACTCCCATTCCCCATCCTAACTTCGTCGAAAGGGGGCTCCCCCGCCTGCCTTCGGAAAAAACCGGAGACTCCCCTGAGGTCGAACCGCTCCTGAAGCTCAAAGACCTGGTGCAACAGGGGATGGGGTTCGAAGTGGCCCACACCCCCGAATACATCGAGGGGACGATGTACCAGGTTCCCCCGGAAGTCGCCCGCCGCCTCCATCGGGGCGATTTTTCTATCCAGGCCTACATCAATCTCCATCGCTGGAAGGTGGCCGATGCCCAGGAGGCCTTCGAGCGCTTCATTAAATGGGCCATAACCACGGGGAAAACCGGTGTCCTCATCATCCATGGACGGGGGCTTTCTTCTCCCCACGAACCCATCTTGAAGCAGAAGGTAGTGGAGTGGCTTACCCGGGGTCCTTGGAGGAAATGGGTGGTCGCTTACGCCAGCGCCCGGTCCTGCGACGGGGGCGCGGGGGCGACCTATGCGCTGCTGCGCAGGCGCCCGGTCTCAAATCGCTTTAAAAGAACAAAGTAAGGCGGCGAAAAGAATCCAAAGAATGGGGAGATTCGGTTCCGGGGGAGTTTTACCGGCCTGGCCGGGTTTTTCAAGGGCCCGGGGATTTTAGGGCGAATTCATAAGCCCGGAGTAACCCCTCGGCCTCCTCCTCCAGCGTGGTCCGCGTCTCCGCCCTTCGCCTACCTGCCTGCCCCAGGGAATTCCTCAGCGCCGGGTCGTCGATCAAACGAAGGGCCTGGCGGAAGAAATCCTGAGGGTCCCGGGGGTCGAAGAGCAGTCCGGCCGGTTTTTCTCCGTTTCCTCCCCGGATGGGACCTCGGTTCCCCGCGATATCCGAGGCGAGCAAGGGTCTTCCCGCGGCCATGCCTTCCAGGAGAGAGTTGGAAAGACCTTTGGAAAGGGAGGCGTTGATGACCACGTCGGCCTGTTCGTATGCCGAGCGCATGGCGGCGGGGGGGATGGGCGGAATCCAGGCGGCGAAATTGGCGCATCGCCGGACCTCCTCGGCAAAGCGCGCGGCATAAGTCGGCTCGACTCCCGGTCCGGCAAAAACCAGCCGTGCCCGGGACCTGGCTTCATGAACCCTTTCCAGAGCGAATAGGCACTCGAGGTTTCCTTTTACCGGGCGGACCCCCGCCGGCAGGAAAAAGAGGACATCGCCCGGCAAACATCCCGCCAATCGCCTCAGGGGGAAAGGATCATTCCCGAACCAGAGAACCGACTTGGGCACCGGGAAGACGCGCCCGCCGGGCATGGAGGGTATCTCCTTTAACCGTTCCAGGATCCCGGGCCCCTGGACAATAATGGCCCGGGCCGACTGGAAAACGCGGGAAATCGCCTCCCTTCTTCCGGTCATTTCCAGGTCTATGTATAGGTCTGTGCCCCCGGGGGAAACCACATAGGGAAAATCCCCTTTCCGTCCCCGGGGAGAAATGTCCAAGAGTCGGACTCCCGAATGGAAAGCGTGATGGGCATGGACGAGGTCCGGACGGAAATGGTCGATCGCCTTTTGCAATAAGGAGATTTTCTGATCCCGGGTGGCCAGGGTCTGAACGGTCATCCCCCGGTTTTCGAGCGCCCGCCGCCATCGCTCGACGGTGATCGCGTTTCCGGTTATGGAAGGGAGGATCGTGGGGCTGAGGATTAGGACGCGCATGAAGGGGGGCATTCTCCGGTTTTGGGAAAAGGGGTCATTTCGACACCGTTTTCGCGCAAGAAGAGGCGGAAACCGGCGTCCAGAAGGGCTTCGAGTTCTTTTTCCCGCTCCGGGGTCGAAAAGGAGGAAAAAGCGCCGGCAGCCGGGGGCGATGGCACGCGCCCGGGATGCACCATCAATTCAGTAAGCCCCGGGGGAATGCGGCGAAGGATTTCTTTTAAGATACCCGGGGTGAGCCTTCCTTTCAGGTAAAGGCCAAGAAAATGATCCGTCGTTAGGATTTCGGTCCCCTGCAGATGGATACGGGCTTCCCTGGCCAGCCGGCTGAAATTTCGCGCCTCGGCCATCGACAAACCCGAGACTCCCTCCTCCCCGGGGCTCGGGTCCGGCTCTTCCGGAATCCGCATCCAGGGAATCTTATGAAATTCCGCTGCCCCCACCGCCGCCCGGATGACCGCCGGAAAGACGTGGGCGTGCTGATGGCCGTCAAGGTGAGAGAGGAGGATGCCCGAATTTTGCAGGGAGGAAATCTGGGCCTCCATCTCCAGGGCGATCTCTTTTTCCAGCTCCGCGTCTCCCCGGCGCGAGAGCAACTCGTGAGCCGGGGCTTTTCCCAGGAAGCGACCGTCTTTTCCGCATAACCGCCGCAATCCCTCGGTCAAGGGAGTTCCCTCGGAAAGGTTCAGGTGGATCCCCCAGGAAATTTTATCGGGGGGGAGGGATAGGATCTTCCGGAGGGAATTTCCCAGGGAGGGACCATTCGCCAGGATGCTGGCGCTCGTTACCACCCCGGCTCTGATTGCCTCGAAGATTCCGGCATCGCGGGAGGCATCGGCCCCGAGGTCATCGGCGTTGACGATGAGCCGTTTCAACGTTTTTTTACTCCCGAAGCGCGGATGAACAAATTCTGGAATACAAATTCGCCGCTTCCCTCCTCGGTGAACTCAGACTTCCCGGAGGCCCGGAGAGCGAGAAAATAATCGAAAAGACCTTTCTCCATGGATTGATACTCTCCAGGGGTGAATCTCCTTTCCGTTTTTTTGACTACCGTGACTTCGGAAAAATGCTCTCCAAGAACACGGAAAAGAAGGGACGGATTCGCCAGGGAAATGGCCAAGAGCCAGAGTCGGCCTCGGCCCGGCTCCAAGAACCGTGGGGCGTCCTGGATCGCCGCTAAGAGGTGGCGGGTCCCATCCCATCCTCCGTAACGGGGCCCAAAGGGATGAGGGCCGGGAGTCTGGGGAGGAGTGGCGAGGATTACATCGAAACGCTTTTCCTTTTCGGCCGCCCCGTCCAGGGCATCGTACCAGGAGCCGGCCCGGACTTCGACCTGCCTTTCCACCCCGTTGGCCCTGGCGTTTTGAACTGTCGCCTCCAGAGCCCGGGGGTCCAGGTCGGTCGCCACAACCCGCCGGGCGCCTAGCTTGGCCGCGGCGACGGAAAGGAGCCCGGTCCCGCAGCCGAGGTCCAGCACCCGCTCTCCCGCTTGAATATCCAGAATCCTTGCCAGATCAATGCTGGAGGAAGGGGGGAAGTGGACCGCCCGTGGTACTTTTAGTTCAACCGTTCCCGTAGGAAGATCGATCCGGGCTTTTTGTTCTTCCTTTTCTTGGGGCTTTCCGTAACGGCGCAGGGCCGCGGAAAGCATTCTTTCCACCAGGGCGGGGTAATCCAGGCCCGCCCACTTTGCTGAAAGTGCCAGGGCTTCCATGGGCTCCAGGCTGGGGGTGGTGTTGGCTTCCAGGAAGAAAAAAGTTCCTCCCGGGGACAGCCTGAGATCGAAGCGGGCATAATCCCGCAAACCTAGGGCTTGAAAAGCCCGGCGGGCAAAGCACTTCAATTCATCGTGCACCCGCGGGGAAAAATCAGCCGGCCGGGCGTCGCGTCTTTCTCCCACTATGTCTTTCAATTTGAAGGCCTCGGTCAGGACACCGGAACCCGCCTTCTCGAAAAGCCATTCCAAGGGGGGTAAAACTTCCAATCCTTCCGGCCCGTCAAGCAGGGAAACGGCCAGCTCCTTTCCGGGGACAAAGGATTCCATGAGGATGGGCTGTTTGAATCGCTGGAGGAGGCCGGCGGCCACGGCCCGGGCTTCTTCTTCGGAACCGGCCAGCCCGAGGCCCCGGCTCATATGCTCAAAGGCCGGCTTTAGGACAAGCGGGGGCGTCAGCCATTCGGGGATTTTTTCTTCTAAAGACCGAATCACGATTCCCGGGGGGACGGGAATTCCTGTTTCCCCCAGACGAGCTTTGGCCGCGATCTTGTCATCGGCCAAAAAGCAAGCCCGGGAATCCGAGCCGACGACCCGGGCTCCCGCTTTTTCCAGGAGCAGCCGGACCAGCGGCCGAAAAAGGCCCTGTCGCCGGAAGGTATCGGTATGGTCGATGACCAGATCGCACTCTCGCGCGAGCTCCGGGGCCCGGAGCTCGATCTCTTCGGAGTCCGCGAAAATAAACTCATGACCAAGGGCTTTAAGGCCTTCTGCAACCGACGGGGCGCACTGGCATGGAGATTCGACCGTCCTGACAACTCCGACGCGCATTCGATGATAAATCTTTCGGGGGATGAATAAATCTGTATATAACTAGCCTATCGGAGGGTGGCAGGACCGTCAAGGCAAATGTGTCTGGCCATCAGGGTTTGAGGACACGGCAGGCTTTCGGGTGCTGGGAGAACTTGGAGGGCCTAATTGGCGAGGAATTTTCCCGATACCCGCTGCAGAGGAGCCCGGTAGAAACGCTGGGGGGAAGGATGGCTCCTCTCCGTGGTCCCGCTGCTGCACAGGAGACAGGCCATGAAAAAGCCCAGGGACCCTCCCACCCAAAAAGCTATGATGATCGCTAAAACCATCTTCAAGACCTCCCTTTCTTAAATTGGCTAAACCTGTCAAATAACTGACATTTTTGTTTTCAAAAGTCCGCCAAAGAAATCTTTAAGAATAATTTTGATTCTTTCTTAAAAAGTGAATTTCCCCTCCCCTGGTGGGATGGGATGAAGGAGAAGGAGATAGAAACCTTTTAAAACTCTGCAACTTTTACCCTCACCCCTACCCTCTCCCGTCAAGGGAGAAGGAGGTTTTTTGACTTTTTACGAGATCATCAATTTATGCCTTGGATCGAATCTTGGAGTTCGAAAAACCCGGAACCAGCCTTTCCATTCCTTATACACTGCAAATCCGGGGCCACCGAAAGAGATGGAAATGGCAGTAATCCCCGACGGCTCATGCCAGCCCTATGGAATAAATTTTCTAAACAAGTGCATAAATATCCTCTGCAAGCGCTTCCGCAGCCCCGATTCCATTGGGTCAAAATAGGTTCCAGACATTGTTGCAGGATTTCACCGCTGGTGACTTTTGGCCCCCCCTTTAGGAACGGGGGGCGGGGGGGGGATTTCTGAGCCAGGCTCTCCAAGAAAATCCCCCCTTTCCCCCCTTTTTCAAAGGGGGGTATTTTTGCATCATTTAAATTTTTTCTGGAAATTTATGAATCCTCTTTTCTTGGACCCTTTGGGCTCTCCTTCAGCGCGGCCAAAATCTCCTTACCGAAATGAAGCTGCCGCCATTTTTTCAAACCCGGAATTCCTCCCAGGTCTTCTATCGACCGGGGATTTTTTATGGCCAGGTCCTGGATCAGGGAGTTGTTCAAAAAAATTCCGGGTTCCATCCCCAAGCTCTTTGCCCGCCGGTCCCGCCAGGTCTTGAGCGCTTTGACCCTTCTTCGGGTGTCAGGCGGTAAATCCGGCCTTGCTTCCCGGGGATACTGGGGAAGGGCCTCGTCGGGAATGGCCAGAGCCCGATGAATTTCCCGCAGCAACTGCGATCCGAATCTTTCGATTTGCTTTCGGCCCAAGACGTTGCCTGCCCCCAATTCATCGATCTGCAAAGGTTTCCGAAGCGCCAATTCCAGGAGGGCCTCGTTGTGAAAAATTTTAAAAGGAGGAAGATCGGATTTTCGGGCCTGGCCTTCCCGGAATTCCAGCAAGGCCTCCAGCACCGCGAGACCCCTGGGGTCCAGACGAGAGGCCCCCTTTACTCTCAGGTAAAGCGGGTCATGGCGGAGGGGTGAGAACCGAACCTTCGAAAGAAATGAGCATTCTTCCTCGACCCAAGAAAGACGGTTCGCCGCCCCCAGTTCTTTTTCGAGCATCCGGGCCAGGGGAATCAGGTACCTGCCGTCCAGGGCGGCGTATTCCAGCATCTCCGGGGAAAGAGGCCTTTGGGACCAGTCGGCCCGCTGATATTTCTTCTTCAGCTCCACCAGGAACCGGTTCCGCAACAACGCTTCCAAGCCGGTCTCCCGGAGGCCCAGAAATTTACAGGCCAAGTGAGTGTCGAAGAGGTTCTGGACCTCGATCCGAAAGTCCCGGTAAAGGGAACGGATATCATAATCCGCCCCGTGAAAAACTTTGCGGATTCGGGGATTGGATAAAAGGGAGCGCAGGGGGGAAAGGTCCCTGAGGGCCAGCGGGTCGATGAGATAAGAGGTCCATTCCGTGCCGATCTGGAGCAAACATACCTTTTCGAAATAGTGGTGCAGGGAGTCGGCTTCCAGGTCCACCCCGATGATTTCGGCCTGCCCCAGAAGGTGAGCCATTTCCTCCAGACGGGAAAGGGTCTCTATCCATTCGTAAGAAAACGTATTCTCATCCAAGCGAGCGCCGGGTCCTTTCCATTGGCTTTCAGTTACAGAATATCTTATTTCCGGGGAGAACCCAAGTATTTAGGGTCTTCTCCCAATCGGTGGGTTAAAAGGGAAAAAAACGACTCCATCGCCCAGGCCCAGGGGGGCATCCCGCCCGGGGCGGGACAGCCTCGGCGGGAAAAATCCGGAGTTCCGGAGCCCTGGCCCGGCTTCCCCAAGGCACCGGTCCCCGAACCCTCCGCCTAAAACGAAATCCCAGCTTAAACAGGGACCACCCAATTCATTTCCGACGCGACCCGATGGAAGAACCGCTGCCCCAGGATGTCCTGCCCCGGGGGGGATGCCGCCCTGGGCCCGGCCAACTCTCTTCCGGCAGGGGTAGACCCGGGAAGCTCAAAATCTTCCTCAAGCACCCACTCGATTGGGAGAAGACCCAGTATTTATATGTGGGCGGAGAAGGAATGAAGGATTGGCGAAGCCGGGCTCCGGCCTTAAGGCGATTGTTTTCAGAATGCCAAAAGCGGCAGGTTCGGGAGCCGGAGGCGGGATGGGCCGGCTCCCTTTTCGGGCGGGCTTCTTCTAATGCTTGCCCGGGGCCATGGGGACCCCTCGGCGCTCGAAGTTTATGTAGGCCTCCATGGCCGTTAACCTCGGGTCGTCCAGGGGCAGGGGATCCCCCTCCAGCGGGTTTTGGATGCACCAGTTGATCATCTCCTGCTGCTTCACCACCTTGCCCAGTTGCTTCTGGAACTTGGGGTAGGTTTCCGGGTGGGTATTGGCCGCGTTGGGGTGGCATTGATCGCAGGAAACCCGGTTCTTTCCCAGATCGCCGCTGTGAAACAGCTTCTCTCCCTGATGAACCACGGCCATGAATTGATCCTGCCATCTTTTTAGGTCCTCCGCGGTAAACTCATCGGCGCTCGACTGCAGGTAAAACCCAAACCCCGCCAGGACCGCCATCAAGATTCCGATCATTCGGGCCATTTTCCACATGGGCCTGCTCCTTTCCTCATCTAAAAATGATTCTGCGGGGGGATTCTTTTTTTCGGGTCCTGATACTGGGTATCCTCCGGCCTGCCGGCCTTGCGATTGTAGGCCACGGTGCGGTTCTTGTTGTTGGGAAGCTGGTAGTACATGTCCAGGTGACCGGTTTTCCAATTCATGAACTGCCACCCGGTGGCATCGCGTTCGAAGAATGGGTCGGCCCGGTTCATGGGCACCGTCAGCGCGGGCAGGGCGTGTTTGACCTGGCTGTAAGTCTTCGGGTAAGGCCAAGGCCAGGCAGTGGCCATCACCGCGTGCATGCTGATATTCCCGATCTGGTTATACTGGATCTGGTGCACGTGGCCGTAAATGACCGTTACCTTCTTGAAGGGCTTCAAAAGGGCCAGGACCTGTTCCGCATCGTCGGTCCAGAAGTTCCATCCTTTGAAAATTTTCTGGAGGGAGGAGTGGGAGCAAACGATGACCGGTACGTTCTTGTTCACTTTGTCCAAGTCCTTTTTCAGCCATTCGCGCTGCTTTTCCCCCACGATGAAGGGGGACCCATCCGGATTGTCCAATCGGGCCATGGCCAGCATTCGGTCCATGGGAGTGGGCCATTTCTTAAAGGTCCATTCATCGTAGGTCAGGATGCTATTCAGGACCACAAAGTGGACCCCTTTGTGGTCGAAGCTGTAATACTGGGGGCCAACGGCCTTTTCCCAATATTCGCCCAGGTCCAGGTAGAAATCGTGCTCCCCCATAACGTAATGGACTTTTTCCCGCAGCTTGGACATGATTTCCAGGCCATGATCGATTTCCTCCTTGGTTCCCAGTTGGGCCAGATCGCCCCCGAAGAAGAAGAAATCCGGCCGCGGACTGAGCAGGTTGGCCTCCTGGACTGCACGGATCAGGCCCCGGTCCCAGTTCCTGACAAAATTGGGCCCGCCCAGGTGCTGGATGTGGGCGTCCGATATGTAACCGAAGGTAAAATCCTTCGCGGGCCCTGCCGCTCCAAACGCCACCTTCACCAGGCCGAAGGGTGAGGCACTTGCGAGCAAAGCGGCGCCGGTGGATTTCAGAAAATCACGACGGTTTAGCCCCATCATGTTCGTTCCCTCCTTTCCCTTTCGCCTTACTTCTTTATGAATTGGGAGCTGGTCAAAGCCTTTAAGAACTCCACCAGGTCGGCCTGCTGCTCCGGGGTGAGGTTCAGCGGCCGGATTCCGCCGTCGAGGAGTTCAGGAATGGGGTCCGTCTCTTTCAATCTCCCCCCGTTGTTGTAAAACTGTACGACCTCTTCGAGGGTTTTCAAGCTTCCGTCATGCATGTAAGGGGCGGTCAGTTCGATATTCCGAAGGGTGGAAGTCTTGAAAGCGCCCATATCGGACAGCTCCCGGGTCACAGCATAGCGGCCGAGGGACTCGGTCTTGGGGTTGCTGAGTACCGCCACATCAACTCCTTTTTTCTTGACCTCCTCGACGGCGGTCCTTAGCTCGTCAAGATTGACCGGCATCCGCTGCGCAGCCACCCCGATATTATGAAATAGGTGGTTGGTGAAAAGGGCATGGTCCTGCTCGATGGTGTGGCAAGAAACGCACCGACCCTTACCCAGGAAGACTTCCAGCCCCCGGATCGCCGCCGGACTCATGGCCTTCTTGTCTCCCCCGAAGAAGTACCGGTCGAAGGGGGAATCGCCGGCCACCAGCGTCCTTTCGAAACTGGCGATGGCCTTCTTGACCTCCTTCATGGTAATCTGCTGGGGTTTGATTCCGAAAGCTTTCTCGAACATCCGCCCATATTCCGGGTCGGTTCGGACGATTTTTAAAATGGGCTCGTGGTCCTTTAGCCCCATCTCTACGGAATTGATAAAGGGCTGGGCGGACTGCTCCTCCAGGGAGGGCTCCCGGCCGTCCCAGAACTGGCTCTTGAAGTAGGCCGCATTCAGGACCGTCGGCGCGTTCCGAGTGCCCTTGAGCTGGTCGATTCCCTCGGATACCGGCAAATGGTCGGTAAATGCTTTGTCCTTTGCATGACAGGTGGCGCAACTAACCTTTCCCGTGGTGCTGAACCGTTCGTCGTGAAAAAGCTTATCCCCCAGCTGGATTTTTTCTGCGGTCTGAGGGTTGTCTTTGGGGATGGGAACCTTAGGCAGGCCCAGCGGCGCCTCCCCCCCCCCCCCCCCACCCCCCAGCAGGGTTAGAATCGATAGACCCAAAACGATTCGTTTCATGGCCATCACCTCCATTATAATTATCCGGTGACTGTTTAGCGATTTAGAAAGGCCTCCCCCAAAACCCCTCCCGTCCTCCCTTTCCAAAGAAGGGAGAGCTTCTTTGATGGATTCAGAGAAATCCAAGCGAATTTCCCCCTTTAAAAAAGGAGATCAAGGGGGATTTCTAGGGGTCCTCACATATTGGGAACTCTTTTCTCCTTTGGCTAAACCGTTACATGATCCGAAATATATTATGCGCCGCTCCCCTAAATAGGTATGGGGTCAATCCACCATTTTTTCAAAAAAATGCTGTATTTTGACTGCGCAAAAATCTCCCTTTTTCGAAAGCCGCCATGGGGATGGCTCCCCCTGGCTTTTCGATGCGGCTTCTTTATTTCCCGTGGGGGCATTTCTTCAGGCAGAGAAACCAGTCGAGGCAGCGGTAATCCGTCCCGGCCTGTTCGACCCTTTCTTTTGCCGCTCCGCAGGACCCCGGTGGGGGAATGATCACATCCTCGCCGATCTGCCAGTTCGC
>JACAEW010000292.1 GCA_013388675.1 Syntrophaceae bacterium
ACCCCGGGCCCGCCCGGCAGTCGCTGGCGGAATCGATCAACGCCTCCCAGAAGGGTGTCGAGATCCTCAACCAGGCCATCGGCCAAAAGGCAGCGGCCAAATAAAGCGATCGAACGATGCAGGGGCGGGTTTCAAACCCGCCCCTGCGATCAATCCTTCTTCAAGGCCTTTCTTGCCTCCTCCCGGCTCTCGTAAATATGCGGGGCCACATTCCGTACTTCCAGGGCTTCCCCCAATTTCATCCGCAGGAAAGTACTGGTGGTGTAACGGGTCACCTCCGCGTAGTAATGATCGACCAGATGCTTCACGGCATCCGTATAGATATCCACCAGGTCCGGGGCGATGTTGAAATTGTCGTAGTTGACGATGGTATAAACCTTCTTTCCCACGGGGGCAAGAATCTTCTCCACCAGGGAGTGAATCTTCTCTACCTCTTCGGGGGTCCGGATGTAAAGGCCCTCGAAATTCACGAAGAAAAGGTTTTCTTCGGGATAATAAATCAGGCGTTCTTCCAGGGGGATGGCCAGGAGCTCGTCCTTCAGGCCCATGGGCTCGGCTCGGAAGATGCGGTGATCCATTAGGCTGGGCTTTTGCCGGATGACCGGCTGAAAATCCATCCGGGCCAAAATGTCTTTGTCCAGATCAACCCCCGGGGCGATTTCGATCAGTTCCATCCCCCGGGGAGTCAGCCGGAAGACGCAACGCTCGGTGATGTATAAGACCGGCTGTCCCGTCTCCACGGCGTACTTTCCGCTGAAGGTCACCTGTTCGACCCGCTTTAGAAATTTTTTCTCCTTCCCCTCCTGGATGACCGTAAGCTTTCCGCCTTCCACGGCCACTTTCAATTTTCCCGCGGTGAAGGTCCCCACGAAGATGATCCTTTTGGCTCTCTGGCTGATGTTGATGAAGCCGCCCGGTCCGGTGAAGCGGGGGCCGAATTTGCTCACGTTCAGGTTTCCCTCCTGGTCGGCCTGAGCCAGGCCCAGGAAAGCCACGTCCAGCCCGCCCCCGTCGTAGAAATCAAACTGGTAGGGCTGGTCGATGAGCGCTTCCATGTTGGTCCCGGCCCCGAAGTTCAGCCCTCCGGCCGGGATTCCCCCGATCACCCCCGGCTCAGCGGTCAGGGTGAGGAGGTCCAGCACTTTCTCCTCGTTGGCCACCTGGGCGATTCCCTCGGGCATACCGATCCCCAAGTTGACCACCATATTGGGCTTGAGTTCGAAGGCCGCCCTCCGGGAGATGATCTTTCTTTCGCTCATCTCCATGGGCGGGATGGATTGCACCGGGACCTTGATTTCGCAGCTGAAGGCCGGATTGTAGGGAGTGGCAAAAGTCTGCCAGTGATTCTCCGGCCGGCTGACCACCACGCAATCCACCAAGATCCCCGGAATCTTCACGTTGCGGGCGTTCAGCGTGCCGGGTTCGGCAATCCTTTCCACCTGGGCGATGACGAATCCATTGGAGTTCTTGGCGGCCATGGCAATGGCCAGGGCTTCCTGGGTGAGGGCTTCCTTCTCCATGGTGATGTTGCCGTTGGTGTCCGCCGTGGTACCCCGGATCAGGGCCACGTTGATCGGAAAGGCTTTGTAAAGAAGATAATCCGAACCTTCCAGATGAATGACCTTGATGAGGTCTTCCCCTTCTTTTTTGGTTAACTCGTTCAGCTTGCCGCCGTCGTTCCGGGGATCGATGTAGGTCCCCATGCCCACCGTGGTGATGGTGCCCACCTTGTGTGCGGCGATGTCCCGGAAGAGGTGGGAGATGACCCCCTGGGGGAAGTTGTAGGCCAGGATTTTATTTTCCCGGATCAGCCGCTGGAGCTTGGGGGCTAGGCCGATATGGCCACCGATGACCCTGCGCACGAGTCCTTCGTGGCCCAGGTGATTCAGACCCTTTTCCGCCCCGTCCCCCTGCCCGGCGGCATAAACCAAGGTCAGGTTTCGGGGCCTTCCCGTGGCCAAAAAATAATCCTCCAGTTTGGCGGCGATTTCCTCGGCAAAACCGGCGCCCACAAAACCGCTGGTGGCCACCGTGTCCCCGTCGCGGATGACCCGCACGGCCTCCTCCGCAGAGACGATTTTTCCTTTCTTCAGCCGGGGATGCTGGAAGGTGGAGATCATGGGATGGGATATTGCTTTTCCTGGTTTTTTTTCTTCCATGAACGACCTCCCTTTATTTCCCAATTTCTCCCTCCCTCTTCGAGGACGGAGGGAAGGGTGGGGGTGAAGAAAAACCCTTCTCTCCCTCCCCTTCATCTTTGCCCACTTAGGGGGAAGGGATCGATTGGAAGGGTGCTCAATGTAGGTTGTGTTCTTGAAGGAAGGAAAAACTTACCCCCCCCGATCTGCCTACGGAGAACGGGGCAGAAAAGATGGACGGAATGGGGACGAGTTCAAATCTCTCCCAGGGTAATATCCGTTTCCCCCTCGGGCAGAGGAATGATGTACACAGGCTTGCGGATCCTGTGCAACACCCTTTCAGAGACGCTTCCCAGAAAGGAATGGCGAATGATTCCTTTCCCATGGGTTCCCATGATGACCACGTCGGCGTTCAGCTCATCTGCCTTACAAAGAATTTCTTCCGCCGGGTCACCGAAGGTAACCAGGATGGAAGCAATTTTTTTCAGAGTGTCCGGATCCTCCGCAAGCTCCCGGCGGGCAAATTCATTCAGCCTATTTCTAATCTTTTCGATCAGGGTATTCCTTTTTTCCTGTTTAATTCTTTCAAGTTCTCCCGGGTCCAAATAAGCAAGCAGCAGGCCTTCCGTTGCCGAAGACAGGGTTTCTATAGCATGGATAATATGAATCTTGGCATCGTGTTTTTGGGCGGAATTGATAGCATACCGGAAGGCGTATGCAGAATTTTTGCTTAGATCGGTGGCATACAGAATATTCTTGATTCTTGGAATCATGGGGACACCTCAATCAATGAAACTGGGGAGCCATAAGAGCACGTTGGGGAAAAGAATGCATAATATCAGGCCAACCAGCTGAAGGACGACAAAAGGGAAAATTCCCCTAAAAATATTAGCGGTGGTGACTTCCGCAGGCGCTACCCCCCTTAAATAAAAAAGAGAATACCCAAAAGGAGGCGTTAGGAAAGAGTTCTGTAGGTTCACCGCAATGAGGAGAACGAACCAGAGAGGGTCAAACCCGAGTTTTTGGGCGATGGGGATGAAGATGGGAAAGGTTATGTAGATGATTCCGATCCAATCGATCAGAGCCCCCAGGATAAAGACGATGATCATCATGATTGCAAGAATGAGCCACTTATGGCCCATTCCAAGGTTTAGGATGAAATCGGTCATCACATTGGCACCGCCGATTCCCAGGAAAACACCGGTGAAACACGAGGCTCCAACCATGATCATCATGACCATGGAAACCGCCCTTCCAGTGGTAATGAGGGTATTATAGACCATCCTCAAGCTGAAGCGTCGATACGCGATGGTCATCACCAGGGCCAAAAAAGCGCCCATTCCCGAAGCTTCGGTAGGGGTGGCAACTCCGGAGAAAATCGCCCCCAGAACCCCGATGATCAATAAGGCCGGCGGCACCAGGTTGATTGCCGCCAAGGAAAGCCTCTTCTTTACGGAAACGGCCTTCCTCTCCTCCAGGGAGAGAGGGGGTCCCATTTCTGGCCATATGTGGCACACGGTGGCTATGTACGCTACGTATAAAGAAGAAAGGATGATTCCCGGGACAACGCCTCCGAGCAGAAGCTTCCCCACGGAAAGGCCGGACTGATCGCCCATCAAGACCAGCATGATGCTCGGGGGAATGAGAATCCCCAGGGTTCCCCCGGCACAGATGGCCCCGGAAGTCAAGGATTTGTCATAGCCGTATTTCAACATCATCGGCATGGCCAGGAGTGCCATGGTAGTCACCGAAGCACCCACGACTCCGGTGCAGGCTGCAAAGATCGTACAAACGATGATCACCGCGAGTCCCAACCCCCCCCGGAGCGGGCCCAAGAGATAACGCAAGGATTCAAACAGCCCGTCCGCCACCCCTGACTTTTCCAAGAAGTTGGCCATTAGAATAAACAATGGAATGGCGGCCAGAATAAAGTTATCCATAATCCCGAAGATGCGGTTGATAAAAACCGGGAAACAGGCCGGGCCCCAGCCCACGATTCCGAAGAACACGGCCAGACCGCCCAGGACAGAATATAGGGGATGGCCCAGAAAGAGGCCCAAGAATAGGCCGACGAACATGAGCAACGTCATGATTTCAGGGCTGATGTCTAACATGACAGTTCCTCTCCCTTCATCAGGAAGAATAACCTGCGATAGAAGAAGGCAAATCCCTGAAGCAACAGGAGCAAAGCGGTAACCGGGGTCACCGTCTTCATGACCGGGATCACCAGGGGAAGCCTGGCGGTGGCTGTCTTTTCGCTCGTGGCCCAGGAGGCCCAGGAATTGTCTCCCCCCAGCCACAGCAAGATCAACATGAAAGGAAAGAAAAAAAACAGGTAGGTGAGAATATCGATCAAAGCCTGAGCTTTGCGGGAAAAACGGATGTAAAGGATGTCGATGGCCACATGGCCTTTCAGGAGAAGGGTATAGGCCGCAAGAATCATGAAATGGAAACCATAGAAAAGAGAGACGATTTCATAGGTCCAGACATGAGGGGAACCGAAGAGTCGCCGGGTGAAGACTTCATACACGCAGATGCCGCAAACGATTAGAATCCCCCACATGGCGAACTTCCCCGACCATTCGCTGATGCGATCGATGATTTTCAAAAATCCCCGCATGGTAACCCTCCGTTTCCCCACGCGCCGGCCCTCTCCTTGAGGCGGGAGGGCCGGCGATTTTTATCCGCGCAGGCTAATCGATTTTTGGATAGACGGTTGGATTACGGCCGAACGCCCATTCTCCCTGCCAGTCACGAACTGGAGCATATCCCTTGAAGTAGGCCATCATGGACTTTAGAATTTTCTTGTAGTCGGGGTTCTTGGCCGCTTCCATTTCCATGAATTTGACTGACAACTGCTCCAATTTGGCCAGGTCTTCCTTTCCCAGCTTGGTGACGGTTGTGCCTTTCTTGAGGAAGTTTTCCGTGGCGGCAATGTCGCCCCAGTTCCCGAAGCCGTTGCTCCATAGAACGGTGGCCTTGCCGGCTACCTCCATCATGGACTTTACATCCGCAGGCAGTTTCTTCCAGGCCTCCATGTTGATCATCAGTCCCAGAAGGGAGGAAGGCTGGAACCAGCAGGGGGTGCTCCAAAACTTGGTCACTTCCTGGAACTTCATTCCCCAGTCGGCGGCGGCGTTTGAGAATTCGCCCCCATCGATGGTTCCCAACTTAAGGGCCATGTAGATTTCTCCGCCGGGAAGCTTAACCGGCTTGGCGCCAACCTGCTCCAGGATCCACATGGTTTGGGTGAGGGGGGTTCTCAGGGTGAGGCCCTTATAATCGGCCAGAGTGCGGATGGGCTTATTCGTGCGGAATCCGGATTCGGAAGGAGTCATCCCCGTGGGGATGTAATAGAGGCCGTACTTGCCGAAAAGCTCCCGGATCAATTCCAGCCCGCCGCCGTGGTACACCCAGGTGAAATAATCGCCCGGGGTGAACCAGAAGTTGACCGAGCCCAGGAGGTCAAAAGCGGAGTTTTTCCCGGTCCAGTAGCTGGGCCAGTCAAATCCCCCTTCCAGAGCACCCTTGGCCACTGCGTCAAAGAGCTCGAAAGCGGGGACGATCTCCCCCGCCGGGTGGTGGGTAAGAGCGATTCGCCCGCCGCTCATTTCATTGACCACCTTGACAAAATACCGGTCGCCCTCGATCAAATTGATGGCCGGGGTCCAGGTGCTTCCCATCCGCCATTTAATCTTGGCTTGAGCGAAGGCCGTGCTCGTTAGGGCTAAAGTTAGGACGAAAACAAAAAAAAGGAAGAGCAATTTCTTGGATTTCATCGGTGTTTCCTCCCTTCGGATTGAATGTGGCTGAATGCTTAGAAGAAAAACTCCCCTCACCGATTTCTCGTGCATTTTCTGCTAAAACTTCTCACCCCCTTTCTAAATCTCTTCTCGACCCGCGGGAAGAGTTCGATGGAATAACTTGCTGTGGCCCGGGAGAAAATTGTTAGCAGCCAGTTTAGCAAGCCCGAGGAATGCAGTCAAATCTAAAAAAACCCCTTTCGATGACCGGGACGGCGAGGGAGAGGGCCTCCGGTCAATAGGTCTTGACCATTCCCCCATCGAAAAGGAGGTCTCCGCCGATCAAATATCTTCCCAACCAGGAAAAGCCCAAGGTGAAAAGGTTGCCTACCTCGATGGGGGACATCATTTCTTTAATCTGGGAACGGCCCATCATCACCTCGCGCACCACGGCTTCCGGAGTGATTCCCCGCTGTCTAGCCTGTTCCGGGATCTGCTTCAAAGCCAGGGGGGTTTTCACAAACCCCGTGCTCACGCTAAAAGATCGGATTTTGCCCTCCCCCTCGGCGGCGATGGACTGGGTCAAACCCCGGAGGGCGAACTTGGTGATGTTATAGACGGGTTTGTTCCGAGTCACCATGTGGCCATGGACCGAAGACATGTTGCCGATGGCTCCGACCCCGTCCTCGCTTTTCTTCATGTGGGGAATGCATAGTTTGGATAAGAAAAAGGGGGCCCGAACCATGATCCGCTGCATAAGATCGTATTTTTCCATGGGAAAGTCTTCGATGGAGTTGATGTGTTGAATCCCCGCGATGTTGGCCAAATATTTTATAGTTCCGATCTGGGCGGCCCGCTGGACGATTTTTTCGATGTCTTCGTCTTTGCTTAGATCAGCGGGGAAAAAGATGACCCATCCTCCGAGCTCGCGGGCGATTTCCACCGTTTCCCGCCCGCGGGCCTCATCCAGGTCGGTTCCAAGAACCGTCAAGTCGTTCACGGACAGGCCGACGGCGGTTGCTCTGCCGATCCCACTTGCCGCCCCGGTCACGATGGCCACATTCTGGGGTTTAAAATACTTATCCTTGGTTATTAGAATTTCCTCTTTTTTGATTTTGGGCTCGTTGATGTCAAAGGTCTGGTCTGCCCCCATACCGAGTCCCTCCGATTAGAAGGATTTAAGGAATGGAAATATTTCTTTGAATTGCCCGAAGACAGCCTTGCAAATTCAAAAAAGGAAAGACAAGCAAGCCTTTTGGCCAGAGCTAGGCGCTTAGCGCCTCATTCTTACCAACATGCTGGTAAGAATAAAATATCCAGGTTCAAAGGCCGGGTTAGGGGCGATTCGCGAACCGCCCCTTCGGATTCTGGCCGCTGCCCCTCTTTTTCCGTGCAGGATTGTGGAAAAAGAGGAGCTTAAGGCTTCGTTAGCCCCAAAAAACTGATTTGAATAAAAAACCAAACTCGCAAAGTGTAGGGGCGATTCATGAATCGCCCCTATGGAAAAGGTGCAGGGCGGCCTCTTTCGAGGAAAAATTCGGGAAAAGATATGATAATAGAGGGCAAAAAACAAGCCAGCCTGTCGTGGTTTTTAGGAACCGCCTCAACTATTTAAAAATTTTATACTTTTTAATAATGAAGAAAAAGGCTGATTAATTTATAATGTATAAAAAAATCTACACAAAATCTTGATATGAACGCAAGGCTATTGAAATATTGTATTTAATTAAATAAGTATACTTTTTAATACATGTATAAAATATTCTACTTTTTCATCCGTTCTTTAGCGGAATATTGAATTTCTTCATCTTTTTATACAAGGAGGTCCTATGGATACCCAGGATACGGGCTGCTTTGTTTTTGTTATCGTTGGACATCCGGATGGTATGGAGAAGGACCTCTTTTTCCACTTCTTCCCTTAGCCGCTTTAGCACCGTCTCTTCAGGCAGGGATGAGTCCTTTCCAAGGCTTTGTAGAATAATCGGGAGATGCCGTGGCAAAATCGTATCGCCATCCATGGTGTAAAGAATCCGTTCCAGGATGTTGGCCAGCTCCCTCACATTCCCCGGCCAGTAATAATTCTTAAATATCTCCATTACATCCGGAGATATTTCAACCATCTTGGTCCCCTCTTCTTTTTGGAATTTACGGATGAGATATTCGGAAATCAATGGAATGTCTTCTTTTCTTTGACGCAGGGGAGGGATCATGAGGGGGAGCACGTTCAAGCGGTAATAGAGGTCTTTCCGAAAGGCCCCCTGTTCCACCAGGGTTTCGAGCTTCGCATGGGTGGCGGCGATGAGACGGAAATCGCTGCGCGTCATCCGGGTCCCGCCGACCCTTTCCATTTCCTTTTCTTCCAAGACGCGGAGAAGCTTGGGCTGCATCTCAAGCGGCAAGTCGCTGATCTCGTCGAGAAAGATCGAACCCTTGTGGGCCAGCTCGAATTTTCCCGGTTTTCCCTTGGCCCCGGCCCCGGTAAAGGCCCCCGGTTCGTACCCGAAAAGCTCCGATTCCAGGAGGTCCTTGGGGATGGCCGCGCAGTTTAGGCGAATGAAGGGATAAATCCGGCGGTCGCTGGCGTAATGGATGGCGTGGGCAAAGAGTTCTTTTCCCGTTCCGCTTTCCCCCATGATGAGAACCGGGGCATTGATCTGGGAAGCTTTCAGGGCCAGCCTCTTTAGCTCCACAATCGACGGGCTTTGGCCGATGATGTTGTCGATCGTATATTTGGAAGACCGCAGGCTCATCAGTTCTTTTTCGTAGAGTTCGACCTTAGACTCCAAAACGTTGAGCTTCTTGGCCAAGGCCTGCACGTCTCGAACATCCTTGAACATGACCTGCCCGTAAACAAACATCCCTTGTCCATCGATTCGCACCGGGATGCGCTGCACTACCATGTCCTGACCCATGATCCGATGGGGATGGTTGATCTCCGCCACTCCGGTCGCCGCCACAATATGCATGCGGGAATTTTCCACCACTTCCGTGCATTTCCTCCCGATTTGGTCCTCAGGGTTGATTCCCAGGAAGCGGCCGTAAGTCTTGCTGAAAAACACCACCTTCCCTTCCCCATCCGTAATCATGACCCCGTTTTGTATTTGGTCCAGAATCGCTTCGTAGAAACGAACTCTATCCTGAAGGTCTTTTATTTCTCCGGGGTCCATGGAAAATCTCCTTGCCGAATTCGGAATGCGGATTGCGGAACGCGGAATAATGTATCAATTTAACCCTTTGAAAATTCTTCAAAGCCAGTTTGATTTTGCTACCTGCCACTAAAATCCCCCCCAACCCCCCTTTGCAAAGGGGGGCAGGGGGGATTTTGGGTAGGCTTTTCAGAGGGCAAAAGAAGTGTTTTTCAAAAGGCTTACATGTTACCCAAGAACTTATCTTTGCGGGCTGTGCGGGCACGATGCATCGTGCTCCTACTTTTTTTCAATCCCTTCTTTTCAATTTCCATTTTCCTTAATTCCCGGCGCATGATCTTTCCGGTGGTGGTCATGGGAAGGTCTTTCACGAATTCGATCTCCCGGGGATACTCGTGGGCGGCCAGGCGGGTCTTTACGAAATGGGCAATTTCTTCCTGTAGAGAGACGCTGGGAGTGACATCGGGTTTTAGAACGATGAAAGCTTTCACGATCTCCCCCCTGACCGGGTCCGGGGCGCCGATGACCGCGGCCATGGTCACTGCCCGGTGCTTAAGAAGGCAGTCTTCGATTTCCGCCGGGCCGATGCGGTACCCCGCGCTGGTGATGAGGTCGTCTTTCCGTCCCACGAACCAGAAGTATCCGTCTCCGTCCTTCTTGGCCAAGTCCCCGGTGCAAGACCAGTCCTTGATGAATTTTTCCTTCGTTGCTTCCGGGTTTCGCCAGTATTCCAAAAACATCACCGGATCAGGCCGCAGGATGGCAACTTCGCCGACCGTCCCGGCCGGAGCGGGATTTCCTTCCTCGTCGATCACCTCCACGCGGTGTCCGGGAATGGCTTTTCCCATGGACCCCCGCCGCACCTCCATGATCTCGGCGCAGTTGCCGACGACCAGGTTCACCTCGGTCTGGCCGTAAAACTCATTAATGGTGAGGTCCATCACCTGCTTTCCCCAGTCGAGGAGTTCCTCGCCCAGAGTTTCGCCCCCGCAGGCAATGGTGCGCATCCGGTAATCGTGACGGGTTTTGGGGTCTTTCACCTGGCGCATCATCTTCAAGGCGGTGGGGGGCATGAAGGCGTTGCGGATGCCGTACTTGGCGATGAAATAGAAAGCCTGCTCGGGGTCGAATTTCTTGGCCCGATAGGCCACCACCGGAATCCCATGGTGCCAACTGGGAAAGAGGACGTCGATCAGCCCGCCGATCCAGGCCCAGTCGGCAGGCGTCCAGTAGAGATCGTCTTTCCTGGGGAAAAAGTTGTGGAAGAACTCAACCCCGGGTACATGTCCCAAAACCACCCGGTGGGCATGGAGAGCGCCCTTCGGGGGGCCGGTGGTCCCCGAAGTATATATGATCAGCGCGGGATCGTCCGCCGTGGTATTGACCGGATCGAAGCACGCTGACCCCTTTTCGACGGATTTCCAGAAGTCATGGACCCCTTCCATGGGCTTCGCCTTGGTGGCGATGATGACCTTCAAATGGGGGAGTTTGCTCCGGATTTGATCGATCTTCTCGATGTTGGCCGCGTCCGTAATTACCGCTTTGGCTTCACTGTTGCCCAGGCGATATTCCAGGGCATCGGGGCCGAAGAGAGTAAATAGGGGTATGGCAATACCGCCGAGCTTATAGACGGCCAGGTGAGAGAGGGCCGTCTCCGGGCACTGAGGGAGGAGAATCCCCACCCGGTCTCCCCGTTCGACCCCGTAGGCCTGCAGGGCATTGGCCAGGCGGTTGGATAGGCCTTTCAGGTCCCAGAAGGTGTATTTTTCGGACTTGCCGTCCTCGTCTTCATAGATCAGGGCCAGCCGGTACCTTTCATCGGCCCATTTGTCGCAGATATCCACTCCAATGTTATATTGACCGGGAACCTGCCAACGGAAGCTCTTATAAACCTCTTCGTAGGTACTTTTCTTTTCCAGCATGGCCCCTCCCTTTTTTATACTAAATTAGCGATGGGAAATGGCTTTCGGCAGGGGGATTTCGAATCAATCCTTTCACTTTCAAAGGGATTTGTCAACATTACCGGTCTCGTAAAAAGTTCCAAGAAGCATCACCCCGGCGAAAGCCGGGGTCATGATGTAGTCCCGACGAAAGTCGGGAACCAGCTCAAAGACTGGATCCCGCTTTTCACCGGGGACTCTGGAATCCGGCTTCTACCGGATTTTACTGCCGTATCCCTTTTTACGAGATCATCAAACATTGGCAAATCGGAAGGTTCGGGCAGTAGGGGCGGTTCGCGAACCGCCCTTATCGTTCCCGGTTAGGCCTTTGTTCCTCTGTTCATAAACAGTTTGAGTTGCTGAAGAAGCCGCTGGTCCCTCTGCTTGATCTTTCTTTTGGCCACTGCCGGCGGATAGGAATAGAAACCCTCGCCGGTTTTTACTCCCAGTTTTCCGGCCTGGACCAATCTTTCGAGCACGGCAGGAGCTGTCTGGGCCGCGCTCAGGTCGGGAAATAGATTTTTGGCCAGGCGGTAGAAAGTATCCAGCCCTCCGAAGTCGCTGGTTTCCAGGGGCCCCAGGTTGGCCGACCGGAAGCCATAGCCCGCTTTAACCACGTTGTCGATGTCTTCCGCCGTGGCCACCCCGTTTTCAAGGCAGTAGAGGGCCTCTCGGTAAAGGGCCAACTGCAGGCGGTTGAACAGGAAACCGGGGACTTCCTTCAAGACTCGCACCGGCTGCTTGCCCAGTTTGAGTAGAAGGCGATAGCAGGTCTCCGCAGTTTCATCCGAAGTCTTCTCCCCGCGAACGATTTCGACCACGGGGATAATAGTCGGCGGGTTGATCCCGTGGACGATGATCGTTTTTTCCGGCCGTTGGGTGACCGAGGCCATTTGGGTGATGCTCAGGCCGGAGGTGTTGGACGCCAGGATGGCATGGGGAGGGGCGAAATGGTCGAGCTTAGCAAAGACCTCCTTTTTGAGGTCCATGATCTCCGGAACGGCCTCCAGGACGAAGTCCGCCTTGCCTACTGCATCTTCTATTTTGGTCGTAACCGCAATTTTTTCCAGGGTTGCCCTCTTTTCCTTGGCCGGGATCATCTTGTACTCAATGAATGTATCCAAGGTTGCCCCAATTCGAGCCAGGGCCGACTTGAGGATCTTTTCATCGATATCCTGGAGAAAAACCGAATATCCCTTTTGGGCAAAAACCTGGGCAAACCCATGCCCCATGATCCCCGCCCCGATGACCGCAACAACCTTAATCTGCCCTAGCTTCATATTTTTTCATGCCCTTTCATCCTGCCCATTCCCCCGGTCTCAAGTTGAAGGAGATGCGGCATTTGTAGGGGGCGACCCGGTGTGGTCGCCCTCTTTTCTTTCACCCCTTTTGTTCTTCCTGAATTTCTTTCAGTTGCGGGTAATGCTCCAACAGAACTTCCGGCATCTTCAAATCTTTCTCTCCCAGCTTGGCCTTAAGCTCCAGGGCGTTGGTAACGGCCTTTCCCCGGTAGTGATTGTTGGTGATGACGTAAACTTCTTCCGCCTCCCTGGCAATCGAGCGGATTCGTTCGGAGACCTCAAACAGCTCGAATTCATTATACAGGTAGTCATACCGGGCATCCCGCCCGGCATCCTCCCGGAACCACTCTTTGACGTTCCTTCCGTGCAATCGCAGGTAGCCGATTTTGCCGGTTACCTTTTTCGTGGGGCCGATGGAGTAAGAAACCGTCGGCTGATCCACGTTGCAGAACCCCATACCAATCTCCCGCAAAAAACGGTAAGCCGGAGCCCGGTCCCAGGAAGCGTGGCGGATTTCCAGGACGAGAGGGTACTCTTTGAACCGCTCGGCCAGGGCTTTCACGTAAGCCTGGTTTTCCTCCTTATTGTGGAAGGAATAAGGAAACTGGATGAGAAGAGCCCCTAAACGGCCGGCTTCCATTAAAGGGGCCAGGCCGCTTTTGAAGGTGACCTCATCCGCCTCGGTGAGAGACTCCCTTGCATGGGTGAAATTGCGGTAGAGCTTGGCGGTGAATTTGAAGCGGGGGTTGGACTGGACCCGCCTGGCCCAGCTCTTGCTCATGGTCGGAGTAGGGGGGCGATAGAAGGTATTATTGAGCTCGATGGTGTCAAAGAATTCGGAGAGATAAACCAGGGGGTCAAACTTAGCCCCTTTCTTGGGGGGGTACACAATCCCTTCCCAATCCTGATACGACCACCCGGCGGGTCCGACACGGATCATAGAAGCCGCCTCACGCCAAGGCGCAAAGAACGCCAAGGATCATGATGGTTAAAAACTTTTTTCAAATCAAGGACCTACCCTCTTTTACTACCCAAGGCATTAATACCAGTGTAAGGTTGAACCCCGGAGGCAATAAGGGTAGCGTTGGCAGGGCTATTGAAGGTCAAAAGCGACTTGCCCCATCCAAGAACCTTCTCGCAGAAGCTCTCGGTCTTACCACCCGGAGCGGCATAAGCGACAAAAACCTGGTCGGCCAATGCCGCCACGAACTCATTGCGGAAGCGGGCGATATCCTGCCTCGCCCTCTTGATCCTTTCCCCGAAGGGAGACACCATCAGCAGCCGGCCGTCCGAAATAGGTGCGGCATATTCTCTTGGCAGCCGATTAGCGGTTAGCCGTTTGGCCGGACACCAGATAACCGGCTGTTTTCCCTTCAAAAGCAGGGAGAGGCATTCTTTCTCCATCGGGGAGTGAAAGCCGCTGATAACTACGATCCCGGCGTCGCGAAATTCCCGGGCGAGGTCATAGGTCTGGAGGATCAGGTCGCCGGGACACTTGACAGAGCAAAAGAGAGCAAGCGTCTTCTGCTGTAAAATATCCAGATCACCAAGCGCAAAAATGCATTCCGGTGCCTGGTACCCTAAATATTTCCTCAAAACGAAGGGATATATCGCATCGGTCGGGTCAATTCTGGTAACAGTCATCCTAAGCTTTTTCGTTGGTTTACTGAGAGCCTGCCGCATGTCAATCTGCTTTTCCAAGTCTGCTATTCCACGGGGTGGGCATTTTTCGAGCACCTTCATTTCCATCGTGAATTCAGCGACATTGCTCGATATTCTTCCGATGCAGCTCAATGGCCTATTCGGAAGGTCTTCGTTCGAGCAGGTTGTTGCACCGCCCTCGGCCATGTTTATTGGACACCCTAATATTGGACACGTCCGACTTGAGGGTGTCCAATAACTTATTTTGCCTGAATATATCGCCTTGCTTTCAGTCTTCCTTCAGGGCGCAACCAGCCAGTGGAAACCAGCAGGTCGGCAATACGGGTTGCTTGCTTAACCGATAAACCCAGTGCTTTGCGGATATCCTCATTCTTGACGTAACCCTTCTCCTTTAGCACTGGCTCTATCGCTGTAAATTCCCGCGGCTTTTGAGCTTTGGTTTGGGTGCTTGGGCTCGACACTATTTCGTAAACCCGGCCACCTCCCGCGCAACCGCGCGCACCGGGCGGAGCTTCCCCTTCAACCGGTCAAAGCAGCTCTTCCGCTCGAAGAATTGACCTTACTGCTGGCGAAGAACCCAGTCCAGCTGAATAAGTACATTACCGTCATTGCTCAGTCTTCATCTACTGAGCAAATTAGTCATGTGCCCAATAAAATTCCGATTTCAAAAATTTTCTGCTTGAATTTAGAAAATGGAAATTGATCATTTAATAAATTCCTTTATACGCCTTCAATATTACTTCACGATCATTGCTTATCCAGCTGCGACTACCCTTATTGGCACGGTAATCAGCAACTGCCTCTCTGATAAATTCTGGAAGGCCCTTCCCATTTAGTATTATTGGAGCTAATGACCTGAAATCATCAAGCGATAAAGCACGAACCGTAGCACCGCCATTGCAGAGCAACTCTATTGTTTGGAGTACTGGGCGTAAACCTGCAGATAGAATGTTAGTGATGAAAAAACGGTGGACTTCAGGCTTTAGTTTCCAGAATTGATTTGCGGCACGACGGAAACTAACTAAGCGCCGGTTCCTCTGTTCCAAAATCGATTCATTTGTACCGTGTATCCACCTGCACCAATATTCTGCAATTTTCTTTTCCGTCCGCGCTTGTTGGCATTTTTTGCCGAGCATAGTGAGCCCTGTTCCATTAAGAAACCCAAGGAGATGAAGTTCACTTCTTTCCTTATCGTTTACCTGGGGAAAGCGCGAAAGGACTTCTAAGGCACGAGAAAGGGTACGGATATTATTACCTGCATGATCGAAGCCGAGCGTACCGACTGGAAATTTGATTGTCGAAAAGACATCATCCAAGACATCAAAATCCTCATTATTAAAACGTATTTTTTGGGTTTCAGCTGTTTTGTAGAATCGTTTTGACACTCGACGCAAATGGGCTCGGGCCGTAGAAGCTGATTTCCATTTAATTTCGTATGCCCGAACAAATTCGCTGTCGACAGACTTAGCCATTCTGTCAGCGAATAAGTGGTCAAACCACTCCTGTATCTGGCGAAGAAGTGATTCGTCTTCCAGTTCAATGCCTGCCTCAATTCCTGTTTCGAAACCGGATGCACTAATATTGGCACTACCAACAATCGCTCGCTCTGGACTTCCATGCGAACCATAAGCAAGATATAATTTAGGATGATAAAGCGCTCCACCTGAATAGCTTTTAACCTTTATTCCTTTATTTATGGCATCGCTTAATACAGATGGATGCGTTACTCCAAGTTGGTCAGTTGTCAAAACACGCACATTCTCGGGCCGTAATTTGCGAAAATAGCTTTTTAGAAGATGCCAACCACTCATTTGTAAATAGCTGACAGCAATGTCTATCCGGGTTGCATTCTTCAGAGCTTTCTGAAGGACCTTGCCAAATGGGTCAGCATCAGCGTACTTGTTCGTTATAAATCTATTATTCATCTGAATCGCTCCCACGATATTTAATGTCGTAGTTGATAAAAAAGTCAATATCTTCCGCAGACAACTGATAGTGGGGGGCCAATCGCCGATCGATTTCATCAATAATAACTTTGGATCTGCCGACCTTAAAATTGATTTCCTTTTGCCGATCGCCACTTGCCCGGTTTCGGACTCTCTGCGTAGCATTTTTCATCAAGTCATCTAAAAGTTTATCAGCTAAGACCTTGAAGTGAATATCTTTTTCTAAAGTACCAGGTACCGGTAACTGATGCACGTCTCTTTTTGTAACGTGATAACAGTCCGAAATCAGAATCCAGTACCAATAGTAAAAAGACGAGGTAAGTAGGCATATAATTGCTGCAGATAGACCTTTCTTGACCTGAAGCTGCTTGTACTCATTGGAAAGGGCTTCTCGCAGACACTTCCTAAAATACCTTCCGCCGCTATGATAGTAGATAATTTCCCCCACTGAAGGAGCGGTTATTTGTGAAAGCGGCGGGAAAGTAGCTATCTTCTTGAATGTTTCGTGTTCGTAGAGGGTTCCAATTTTTGGGATGCTCCCAAGTTTTTCGTCAAAAAAGGAGGGGCCATAGTTGATTGTCTCAAAAAGGAAATGACGGCCTTCTTCAAACCAGCGATTGTACTTAGTTGAGTAAACGTATGATTTTCCATGCCTAAATATTCTAGCAGCGAGCATGATCGTCAGGTTCATGTCGACACCATTAAACAGTTTGCCTGGGCGAACAGCAAAGTTGCTTAAGTGGATGGAACTCAAGGAAACGCTGACCATCTTCATCAAAGGCGTCATGCGAGAAGTTGATAAAAAACTGACAGGAACAATGACTCCACATCGTCCTTGGGCGATCAAGAGCTGCAAAAAACGTTCAATGCAGAGAGCATAGAGATTTCCTGTGTCAATAAGCGTGAGTTGGCGGACTTGATATTGGTTTTGCACATCAGATAGTTCTACATACGGCGGATTCCCAATAATGACATCAAATCCTCCGGCTTTGATAATGCCGTAAAACTCGGCGAACCAATGGAAAGGTTGGTGGGTCTTGAGCCACTTCTCGAAGGCGTCTCTGTACTTATTGCTGTTGGGGACCTTTTTCACACTTATCCCATATTCCGAGGCAAGGAAATGGTCGAGCTCGTCGGTAAGCTTTTTGAGGCGTGTTCGCAGATTTTCCTTGGCCTCGACAAAGTCGGAAGGGCTCATACCCTGTTCAGTTTGCATCTCGTGGAATTTACGAAAGGCCCGATCGGCAACCTCCGCATCCTCCTCGATCCGCCGAAGAATATTTTCGGTTTCTCCGAATAAAAGCTTACCTTGCCCCGTACTCTCCAGTGTGGCAGCATGCTTCACTTCTTCTAAGGAAGTGAACCCCACAAGTGTATTACCGGCGCGGATGTTAAAATCGATATCAGGCAGGGGCTCAATATGTTCGACATGTTCGATTTGAGCCACGAGCTTGAGGAAGAGGCGAAGTTTGCAGATTTCCACCGCCTCTCCCATGATGTCCACGCCGTAGAGGTTGTTGAGGATGATGGATTTGAGGATGAAGTAGCGGGGATTGGGATGGTCCTCCACTCGCTTCAAGGTTTCCTTAAAGAGTTTGTAGTAGTTGGGATGGTTCTTCTTCCCTGCTTCCCCCCATTCGTCCAGGAAAAATCGCATCCGCTCCAGGCATGCTTCATAGAGGGATTCCAGGATGGTGAGGGCGGCGAAAAGAAATGCTCCTGAGCCGCAGGTGGGGTCAAGGACCGTTAGGGTTTCAAGAGCCTTCCAGAAGGCCACAAGAAGTTCCGGTCCCTCACAATTCTCTATGGCATCCTGGGCGAACTGGCGGATGTCGAGGTTATGGGTTATGAGGTCGTTGATATCACGAACCTCGCCCGCCGCGAGTTTTTGCCGCAGCTCTAAGCAGCGGTCGCGCCGTTGGACATACTCGCGCCAGGTTTCGGTAGGAAGAGCGAGATTAACGCCGTGCGGGTCGAGGACTTTGGCCTGGCCGAGGTTGTAGTCTTTGTTAAACATCCGGGCCTTTGGATCGTGCATGCCCTTTTGCACGAATTCAGGCAAGATAGATTCCGGGAAGATATTGCCTTCCTGCGTGACAACGCCCCTCCGGACTGCTTCGTAGATGTACCGGTCAGGGTCTTCCTGGAGGAGTCCCCAGACAGGACGCTCTCCCTCGAAGGCGACCTTACACTTCTCCTTTGCCCGGTCGAAAAGGAAGGGGATGATCGTGTTTTTGCTGATATATTCGGTGATGTCCTCCTTCGTGTAGTAGGCCCCCATCTGCTTCTGGTTGATGTACTTTTCGAAGATGTACCCGAGGACGTCGGGGTTGATTTCATTATCCGCCTTTAGCGGTCTTTCATCGAGGTGCCAGTGATAAGCATCGAAAAATCCGAAAAGGTTCTCGAAAGCCTTGTCGGGAATTGAAATGGTCCTTCCGTAAAGCTGATCAACCTGATGCGGCATGAAGATGCCGCCGTTCAGGTACGGCACCTCGCCAAGAAGCTTATTTGCCTTGATTGGGCGCTCTTCTTTGCGCTTGGCGAAACCCTCAAAAAAGAGCGGGCA
>JACAEW010000270.1 GCA_013388675.1 Syntrophaceae bacterium
GCCGCCAGGTGGGAGGAAATGATTTTCTGAACGATATTCTTGCCCATTTTTCGATCCCTTTATTCCATGTTCTCAATGATCGCCCGGCCGAATTCGCTGCATTTCACTTCGATGGCCCCCTTGAGCTGGCGGGCCAAGTCATAGGTTACGATCTTGTCCTGAATGGTCTTCTGGAGGGCGGTCTGGATCATCCCGGAGACTTCCTTCCAGCCGAGATAGTCGAACATCAATACTCCGGAAAGGATCACGGACCCGGGGTTAATGGCATCCTTGCCGGCATATTTGGGAGCGGTTCCATGGGTGGCCTCGAAAACGGCCAACCCATCGCCGATATTCGCTCCCGGCGCCATTCCCAATCCCCCGACCTCGGCCGCCAGGGCATCGGACATATAATCTCCGTTGAGGTTGGGCATGGCCAGGACGCTGTACTCGTCGGGCCGCAGCAGGATCTGCTGGAACATGGCATCGGTGATCCGGTCTTTGATGACCACCTTTCCCCCGGCGTTGCCGTCGGGGGGGAGCTCGGATTCCCTGATCGTCTGGCTGGGGAACTCTTCGCGGGCCAGTTCATAGCCCCAGTCGCGGAAGGCCCCTTCGGTGAATTTGAGGATGTTCCCCTTGTGGACCAGAGTTACGCTGGGGTATTGACGGTCCAGGGCCCAGCGGATGGCCATCCGGATCAAGCGCTTGGAATTGAAGGGGCTCATGGGCTTGATGCCGATGGCCGAATCCATCCGAACCTGCTGGCCCATCTCCTTGCGCAGGAATTCAACCACCTTGACCGCCTCGGGGGTATTCGCGGGCCACTCGATGCCGGCATAGAGGTCTTCCACGTTTTCCCGGAAGACGATCATATTTACCTTCTCCGGCTCCCGCAGGGGACTGGGAACCCCGGGGATGTACTTGACCGGCCGGATGCAGGCGTAGAGGTCCAGTTTTTGACGGATAGCCACGTTGAGACTGCGAATTCCTCCCCCGATGGGAGTCCCCAAAGGCCCCTTGATCCCGACCCGGTATTTCTTGAAGCTCTCCAATGTTTCGGCGGGCAGCCACTGACCTGTCCGGGCGTGGCCCTTATCCCCGGCGAGAACTTCCATCCAATGAACGGCTCGTTTCCCCCGGTAGGCTTTCTTCACGGCCGCATCGAACACCGCGACCGAAGCCTTCCAGATGTCCGGCCCGACGCCATCCCCTTCAATGAAAGGGATGATGACCTGATCGGGCACGATCGGGCGATTATCGGGTCCCAGTTGAATGATTCCGGGTTCGCCGGCCATGCAATGCCCCCTTTATTTTTCTTCCTTGCACTCCGGCTCTTCCAGGCATTTGAACCGGTCTTTGCCGACTCCGCAGCCGGGGCATTTCCAGTCTTCGGGTAGGTTTTCAAAGGTGGTTCCCTTGGGAATCTTCCCTTTTTTGTCCCCCCGGCCCGGGTCGTAAATGTAGCCGCACGTACCGGCTCCCTGGCATTGAAACTTATCCTTGTCTTCGCTCATTTGCAAAGGCCCCCCTGATGGGTTCATCCCGGTAGAACAAATCATATCACATTTTTTCATCTCCCGGAGGAGCGGTAAGAAGGACGTATGCCGGGTCTCCCACCATCTTTATCCCTGACCGGTCGCTCAGCCATTCCGCCCGCCCGAAGGACAGCAATTGGGGCTGCATTAACGCTTTGTCCTCCTCTTTTTTTAGTTGCCATCCGGCCCGCAATTTGATTTCTTTAAGTAATCCTATCGTCTTTTGGGGAGGGCGACCCTGGAAAGGACAAATTTTTGAGCAAGAAGAATCAAACGCTTTGGGTCCTGATCGTTTCAACGGCCCTGGGGTACATGCCCTGGTACAACTTTTCGGCGGTGCTGAAATACCTGGCCGATGAATTCGGGCTGACCGCTTCGGACACGGGATGGACCCTGGCGGCCTTTCAGGCGGGATACGTGATCGTGGTGGGGTTCACGGGTTGGCTGGGAGACCGGATGAGTCCCAAGAAAATCGTTCTTTGGGCGACCTTGATCACCGGGGTCTTTTCGACGCTCTTTGTCTGGGGCGCTCAGGGAAAGGCAAGCATTATCGTCCTGCGCTTGATCACGGGGCTGGCCGCGGGGGCCATCTATGTTCCGGGCATGGCCCTCCTGTCCCGATGGTTCACCCCCAAGGAGCGGGGAGCCGCGCTGGGGGCCTATACCGGAGCCTTGGTTGCGGCTTACGCCGGAGGATATCTTTTGGCCGGCCACCTGGCCGCTTCTTACGGATGGAGAACCGGTATCTTATGGACCTCCCTCCCGGCGATCCTGGCCGCTTTTCTGGTCTGGCTTCTGGTTCGCGATGCCCCCGGGGGTGAAGAGACCGCCGGAGGGGGGAAGGAGCAGGGCGGGGCAGACCCGGGTTTGAGTATCCCCGGGGGGGAAGGCGGCGGAAGAGAAATCCTGGAGGCTCCACCGGGCGGATTTGCGGGGCCGGTGCTCATCTCCGCGAGTTACATGGGACACATGTGGGAGCTCTATGCCTTCTGGGGTTGGATCGGGCCTTTCCTCGTTTCTGTTGCCCTGAACGGCGGTATGACCCCGGATGAGGCGGTCAAGTGGGGAGGAACTCTTGCCGCCGTCATCATCCTCATCGGGGCACCCGGCACCTGGGTTTGGGGATTTGTAGCCGACCGGAAAGGGAGAACCTGGGCCATCATGGTGGCGGGCACGCTCAGCGCCGGGGCGGAATTCTCCCTTGGCTATCTCTACGGGCATTCCCTTGCCGTTCTGGTGTTGGTGGGGGCTTGGATCGGGTTCTGGGCGATTGCCGATTCGCCCATTTACAAGGCGGGTCTCACCGAAATGGTCCTTCCGCGCATCCGGTCCACGAGCCTGGGCGTGCAATCGGTGGTTGGCTTTTTCGTCACCATCGTTTCCTCCATGGCCTTCGGAAGAATCCTGGAATCCTGCAACGGCCCCGTGCCCGCCGCGCAGGCCAAGGTCTGGGGCCCGGCTTTCCTGGTCCTGGGTTTGGGAGGGGCGCTTGCTCCCGCGCTCGCTTGGCTTCTCCGTCGTCAGAAACAGGCCATGCTAATGGCCGGGGGGAGAAGATAGGAATTCCCTTCTTCGAAGGAATCATTGCTCATTGATTTTTGGGGAATCTCTGATTTAATCTTTAATTAACCCTTTTTTTCTCCGGGATACCCGGGGGCCGCCAGTCCCCTCGGGCAACCGGGAAAAAGGTCCTAGAACGAAGCAGGGGAAAAGATTACCAACCCCGTCTTTTTTCCGGAAGTGATTCCGCCGACAGGGATATCTCTGCGGGCATCCTGGAGAGTCCTGGGCAAGGCGGGCCGATATCTTATTGCCCCGCCGGGAGAAGGAGATCGAATGGCGACCCACATTGAATCCGGACTCAAAAATATCGTCGTAGCGGTGAAACAGGTTCCGGATACCAACCAGGTCCGGATAGACCCGGAAACGGGCACGTTGATCCGGGAGGGGGTTCCGTTCATTGTTAACCCCTTCGATACCCATGCCCTGGAGGCAGGTTTGCAGATGAAAGACCGCTTCGGCGGGCAGGTCATCGCCCTAAGCATGGGGCCTCCCAACACGGTGATGACCCTGCGGAAGTGCCTCGCCCTGGGAGCGGACCAGGCCATTCTAATTTCCGACCGGATGTTCGGGGGAGCGGATACGCTGGCCACGAGCTATGTGTTAACCGAAGCGGTCAAGAGGATCGAGCGGGAGAACGGCCGGATCGACCTGATCTTTTGCGGCAAACAGACCATTGACGGCGACACCGCCCAGGTTGGTCCTGGCCTGGCCACCCGCTTGGGATTCGCTCAACTGACGCTGGTGGACCAGATCATCGATTTTTCCAAGGAAAGCCGAACGATCACCGTTCGCCGGAAATTGGAGGGCCGCAAGGAAATTGTCCAGACCCAGCTCCCCGCGCTCCTGACCGTAGTGCGGGAAGGGAACAAGCCCCGGTATCCCACGGTCCCTTCCCGGCTGGGTGCGGAAACAGCGGAGGTTACGGTGTGGAACAACGATGTTCTCAAGCTTGCCCCGGAACTGATCGGTCTGCGGGGGTCCCCCACCAATGTGAAGCGGATCTTCGCCCCGGAACGCAAGATGGGGGAAATCCTGGGCGATGGGGAGAAAGACCCCCGGGGTGCGGTCCAGCTTCTGGTCCAGAAGCTGGTCGAGCGGGACCTCCTTTCCTTTTGAGGTGCCTGATCAGATTTTTTAGGGAGCCATGAAACCATGAGCGAGACAGAATCCACCAGCGTTCCCAGGCCGAAAAAACCACGCGGCAAGGCCCAATTGATAAAGAAATGCGCCGCCTGCGGGGGCCGGTGCATGGCCGCCTGCCCGGTGGACGCCATCGTGCTCGACGAAAAGGGAGAAGCCCATATCGACATGGACAAGTGCATCGGCTGCGGCAAATGCATGCCCGCTTGTCCCGTCGAAGCTCTAGCCAAGGTCTACACGCCCGAAGAGCAGGCTTTCCTGGAAAAGGTGGGGAAGAGGGAGATTCCCCCGGAGGACGCCGTCCCCCCGGTGGATGAGAGCTACCGGGGCGTATGGGTCTTCGTGGAACAGATCGACGGTGCGGCCGCGGGAGTGAGCTGGGAGCTGATGGGCGCTGGGGCCAAGCTGGCGGCAGACTTGGAAACGGACCTTTGCGCCTTCATTTTGGGATATCAGGTGGAGCATCTGGCCGAAGAGGCTTTTTCCTACGGAGCGAAAAAAGCCTACCTGATCGATGATCCGGTGCTCCGCCATTACCGCACGAAGCCCTACCTGAAGGGGACCTACGACCTGGTCCGAAAATACAAGCCCGAGATCGTGCTCATGGGCGCCACGGGCCTGGGGAGGGACCTGGCCGGGGCTGCGGCCACCGCCCTGCGGAGTGGCCTGACGGCCGATTGCACCGGTTTGACCATCGATAAAGCCAACCGGCTCCTCGAACAGACACGGCCCGCCTTTGGGGGAAATATCATGGCCACCATCCTCACCCGGGCCCACCGTCCCCAAATGGCCTCGGTCCGCCCCCATGTTCTTCCCAAGCCGGAACCCGTGCGTGGACAAAAAGGAATTCTCATTCGCGAGCCCCTCAACCTGAAGGAAGAGGATGTGGGGGTGAAGATCCTGGAGATTCTCCGGGACGGCCAGGACGCCGGGAAGGTGGACATTGCCGGGGCCGAGTTCCTGGTTTCGGGGGGACGGGGCATGGTGTCCGCGGAAAACTTCTCCCTCCTCAAAGAGCTCGCCGACCTTCTGGGAGGAACGGTCAGCGCTTCCCGGGCGGCGGTGGATGCCGGATGGATGCCCTACGAAAGACAGGTGGGCCAGACCGGGAAGACGGTTCGCCCCAAAATCTACATCGCCTGCGGCATTTCGGGGGCCATCCAGCACCTGGTGGGCATGCAGGATTCCGACTTGATCATCGCCATCAACCGGGATAAAGATGCCCCCATCTTCGAGGTGGCGGACCTGGGGATCGTGGGAGACGTCTTCCAGGTTGTTCCCGCCTTGATCGCCAAAATTCGGGAGCTGAAAACCGCTCCCTCGCGTCCGGCGGCCTATCCGGAAGTTTCGTCCTGAAAGGCCCAAAGGTCCTTTGGCTGTCGTATCTTTTATTGTTTTTCGCCTCTGCGAAATCTGCGTAACCCGCGGATGAAGAGTTAAATTCGGAGTGGTGCAAAGGGAAACGAAAAAATGTCCAACACGGAAAATGTGATCTTTGCAATTCTCTTCGGGGTTCTGTTCCTCACCTTTCTTTACTCCGCCGTCCGCCTGATCCGCCTGATTCGCTTGGGGCAACCGGACCCGCGCCTGCAAGCCGGTTGGGGCAGAAGATTTCTGACCATGCTTCTCTACGCTTTTGCCCAGAAGCGGGTCATCAGCAAACCTTTCGGGTTCAATCACTTCTTCCTTTTCTGGGGCTTCTTGATTCTCTTCCTTTCCAATGCCGAATTTGTCATCAATGGACTTTTCCCGTCCTTTTCATTCCGGTTTCTCGGACCTTCCCTTTCCGGCGCGCTCACCTGGGCATTTGACCTCGTATCCCTGGTGGTTTTAATCTGCGTGGGAATCGCCCTCTTCCGGCGACTGGTCCTTCAGCCTTCCTACATCGACGCGAAAAGCGCCGATGCCCTGCTCATCCTGAGCTTGGTCGCGGGGCTGATGATCGCCTTTTTCGGCTTCCACGGGAGCGAGATCGCCCTGGGGCATATGGCCGAACCCTTTTCCATGCCGGTCAGCAAGAATTTCGCCGCCCCCTTGGCAAATTCTCTTTTCGGGGCATCGCTTCCGACGGCGGAGCGCGTCTTCTGGTGGGTCCACGCCCTGATCTTCCTCGGGTTCCTCAACTATCTTCCCCACAGCAAACACCTGCATATTCTCACCGCGATTCCGAATTGCTTCTGCCGCTCTTTTGATACGGCGGCCTTGGTCTCCCGGGAAACTTTCTCTCCCGGAAAGTCCTATGGTGTCTCCCGCATTGATGAATTTACCTGGAAGGACCTGCTGGATTTCACCGCCTGCACGGAATGCGGCCGCTGCAACGAGAACTGCCCCGCGACTTTGAGCGGGAAGACCCTTAACCCCCGGTATGTCATCCAGGACGGGAAAATCAATTTGAAGGCCAATGGGGAAAAAGTCCTCCATGGAAATGTCACTCAAGGTTTGGTGCCTTTAATCCGCGGAACGGATGAGTCGCCGGGAAGCGTGGGGGAAGACGCCCTCTGGGCCTGCACCACCTGCCGGGCTTGCATGTCCAACTGCCCGGTCTTCATCGAGCACGTTCCCAAGATTGTCAAGATGCGCCGGCATCTCACGGAGAACCAGGCCAAGTTTCCCGAAGAATTGCGCAATTTCTATGAATCCATCGAGCAGCGGTCCAACCCCTGGGGAATCATTCCCCAAGATCGGATCAAGTGGGCCAAGGGGCTGGAAATTCCCCTGCTGGGAACGGATGAATCGGTGGAGTACCTTTTCTACGTGGGCTGCGCCGGGTCTTTCGACAGCCGGAACCGAAAGGCGGCGGTGGCCCTGGTCCAGGCCCTGCGGGCCGCCGGAGTGTCATTCGGAATCCTAGGGGCGGACGAGAAGTGCTGCGGCGATTCCCTGCGCAGGCTGGGGAATGAATTCGTCTTCGAGAAAATCGCCGCCGAAAACGTCGCGCTTTTCAAGAAACACAGGGTGAAAAAAATTCTTACCTATTGCCCCCACTGCTATTCGACTCTCAAACACGACTACCGGCAGTATGGCCTCGAGGCCGAGGTGTTTCACCATTCCGAGTTCCTGTATGATTTGCTCCAAACAGGCAAGCTGCGACTCACGGGGGAGAACTCCCTTGGCCGGGTGGTGATCCACGATTCCTGCTACCTCGGCCGTTACAACCAGATTTACCGCCAGCCAAGGGAAATCCTCCGGATGGCCACCGGGAAAACGCCGGCGGAGATGGACCGGAAGCTGGAAAAGAGCTTCTGCTGCGGCGCCGGAGGGGGCCGCATGTGGATGGAGGAGAGCGCCGAGAACCGTCTGAACATCAACCGCACCCGGCAGGCGCTGGCCAAATCCCCGGACACCATCGCCGTCGCCTGCCCGTACTGCATGACCATGTTCGAGGATGGTCTGAAGGCCGAAAAGGCGGCGCAGGTACGCGTCCTGGACCTGGCCGAAATCCTCGCCCCCCAAATCGCTTCGCCCCGATCCCCCGGTTAACATTTTTCCCCTGCCCGCGATCCCACTTGTGTTGGTTGGGGACCCGTTTGCGAAATTTCCATTCTTCTTTCAGCTCTTATCTCCTGCGCCCCAGCAGGGAAGGAAAAAGCGGTTTGAATAACTGGGGGCAGGAGGCCGGAGAGAATGATTCGCAGTCAGCCGCCCCTTCATTCAATTGGTTAGACTTCTCCTTAATTGTTGGATAATATAGAAGGGACAAATCGGGACAGATTTTTCCATGCGAAAGGGGGATTTCGATAATGAAACCGGAAGGCGGTTATTTGAAGAGAGTACTCCGGGTCGACCTCGGCGCGGGGCAGGCCAGGGGGGAACCCTTGCGGGACGACCTGCTCGAGAATTACGTGGGGGGCACCGGGATCGGAGTGAGGCTCCTCCACGAAGAAGTTCCGCCGGGAGTGGAGTGGAACGATCCCAAGAACCGGATCTTCATCTTCTCCGGCCCTCTCGGGGCCACCCGAATTTCCGGGACCGGGACTTTTTCCGTCGTCACCAAAGGCCCGATGACCAACCTGGCCGGTTGTTCCCAAGCCAACGGTCTGTTTGGGGCCTATCTCAAATTGGCGGGTTTCGACGGGATCGCCATCCAGGGAGCGGCCTCCAAACTGGTCTATCTTTTTATCCATGACGGAAAAGCGGAAATCCGCGACGCCCACCACCTGCAGGGAAAAGGGACCTTCGAGACCGAAGAGATTCTACGGAAGGAGCTGAACCTGGGCTTCCGCGGGAGCGTCCAGTGCATCGGCCCGGCAGGAGAGAACCTTGTCCGCTTCGCCATGATCTCCGGGGACGGGGGACACGTGGCGGCCCACAACGGAATGGGCGCGGTCATGGGGTCGAAACGGCTGAAGGCCATTGTGGTGGCCCGGGGCAAGGCCGAGTTCCCGGTGAAAGACAAGGCGGCCGTGGAAAGACTGACCCGGGAATTGCACGAAGACGCCAAGACCAAAGGGTCCAAACGCATTTACGAATGGGGAACGGGGGGTGGATTCTCCGCCGCCGCCCTGGGAGGCTGGCTGCCGGTCAAAAATTACTCCACCGGCGTCTTCCCGGAGCATGAGAAACTGGACGGCCAATATATCCGGACCCATTTCAAGATGAAGGACAATCCCTGTTGGGCCTGTCAACTGCGACACTGCAAGCTCTGCGAGGTCACGGAAGGCCCTTACAAGGGGTTCAAGGGGGAGGAGCCGGAGTACGAAGGCCTGGCCGCCTGGGGGTCGGTGATCGGCAACGCCGATCCGGGGGCTGCCGTGATGCTGAACTGGTTCAATGACAATATGGGCATGGACCTGAACGAGGCGGGATGGACCGTGGGCTGGGTCATGGAGTGCTATGAAAAAGGGGTTTTCACTCCGAAAGACCTGGGCGGCCTGGACCTGAAGTGGGGAAACGCGGAGGCGGCCAAGGAGCTCCTGAAGCAGATCGCCCACCGTCAGGGGATCGGAAATCTTCTAGCAGAAGGGGTGAAAAGGGCTTCGGAAAAAACCGGCGGGGAACCGGCGAAGTGGGCTATCTATACTCACACAGGAGCCGCACCCCGGGGGCATGATCACCGGGGGCGCTGGTGTGAGATGCTCGACACCTGCACCTCAGGAACCAGCACCATCGAAGCCACCCGGGGGGGCGTCTTCCCGGAACGGATGGGCTATCCCCCGGTTTTCGATAAATTCTCGCCCTGGGAAGTGGCGGCCATCAACGCCAAAGAGAACGGCTGGCTCCAGTTCGTGGATTGTTTGGGGATCTGCGCCTTCTGTTGCCCGAACCGGGAGCTTACCGTCCAATGCGCCAACGCCGTCATGGGATGGGACCTGGACCTGAAAAGCGCCGCCCACATCGGCCGCCGGATCGTCAACCTGCTTCGAGTCTTCAACTTGCGCCACGGGCTGGACCCGAGGAATGAAAGACCCTCTTTCCGGTACAGCGAGACGCCCAAGGACGGCCCGGTCAAGGGGCGAGCGATCCAGCCGCATTTTGATTTCATGGTGCGTATCTACCGGGAACTCATGGGCTGGGAGCCGGAGACGGGAAGACCCCTGCCGCAAACACTGAAGTCACTGGGCCTGGAGGAATTGATCGAGAAGTTCTGAGGTCGAGAAGGGGAGATTAAAATTCGAAATCCGAATTTCGAAGCACGAAACAAATTCGAATGACCAAAATCTCAAATTCAGGGCCTTCTTCCAATCGAGTGGGTGCCTGAGGAAGATTTTGAGCTTCCCGGGTCCACCCCTGCGGGAAGAGAGTTGGCCGGGCCCAGGGCGGCATCCCGCCCGGGGCCGGACATCCTGAGGCAGCGGTTCTTCCATCGGGGCGCGGCGGAAATGAATGGGGTTGTCGCTGTTTAAGCTGGGATTTCGTTTTAGGCGAAGGGTTCGGGGACCGGTGCCTTGCGGAAGCCGGGCCAGGGCTCCGGAGCCCCGGATTTTTCCCGCCGAGGCTGTCCCGCCCCGGGCGGGATGCCCCCTGGGCCTGGGCGATGGAGTCGTTTTCTCCCTTTTTACCCACTCGATTGGGAGAAGACCCAAATTCAAAACAAGGTCTCTCTTTTGGTCATTATCTGTTTTTGAATATTGTTTCGCATTTCCAATTTGAACCAAGGGAAGCCCAAAAAGGAAGAGGCTGGACCTGGAAGCATTGCCTACCGCAAAAGTGAGACTGGAATTCTGGATGGCCGACCGTCTGGGCTTCGAACATCCCGGGCCGGTCATCCTGGAAGAACCGCTTGAGGATGGAGAATCCCTGCGCCATCTCCTGACCCGCCTGTCCGCCAGGTTCAGCCATTTCTCCGAAAACCTGTTTGACCCCGCAACCCAGAGCCTTTCCAGCGAAGTCAGCCTGGTCCTCAACAACCACGTCGATCTCCCCCGGGGGATGGATACGAAACTGAAGGACGGAGACCGGGTTCTATTCCTGCCGATCCTGGCCGGCGGCTAAATTCCTAGTTTCGTGACTGTTTAGCTATTTAAAAAGGCTTCCCCATAAATCCCTCCCGTCCTCCCTTTTTTAAGGGGAGGAGAGCTTTTTTGATTGATGCAGAGAAATCAAAGCAAAAATCCCCCTTTGAAAAAGGGGGGTCGAGGGGGATTTCTAGTAGTCTTCGCATATTGGGGACTCTTTTTTCATATGGCTAAACAATTACCCATGCTTCAGAAACCCATTCCGGGCTTATTTCGGACCGGCCTGAACGGCTTGTTCAGGCCTTTTGCCTCTCGATTCTTTTCTCGATCAGTTGAATCAGCTGCTGATAGTCGTGACATTGGATGCCTGCATTCCACCGCTGATTAAAAACAAGCTTGGCCGATGATGGCCACCGCTCGACCCGACTCGTTCCTTTCGTAAGGATCCAATGATGACCCTCATTGTTGATCCGTACCCGGTCATTGAAAATCGTTTTTGCCTTCCTCAAAAGCTACTTTGTGTTTCCTTAAGTTCTCTCTTGCGCTGACTTCATCCCATTCAAATAGCAGTTTCATTCCGCCCTTCCAGAGGTCGTTTTTCTTGCCATTTCTATGCATAACGTGTTATTTCATGCGGTGACTATCTTTGCAGGATTATATGAGCGGGTAGGGGGCAAATCAAGGGAACCCCTGGTTTCGGAGCGGGCGAGGGGAAAATCATGGCGTATTGACGGCAGAACAAAAATTTGCTATGGTGGCTGAACTTGGAGTTTGAAATTGGCCGGAGTGCCTATTTTTTGAACCTTGCAAGCGATCTGCTGCCGCGGGGGTAGCAGGAAAAACACGGGGAAAAGGAGGCAGTCGGATGAAGAAGATCGGTATTATTTTTGGCTCCATTGTCATTCTTTGGGCTGTTGTTTTTACATTTTCTTCCCTTGGCTTTGCCCAGGGCAAGGTGGTCAAGATCGGGTTTATCGGGCCCTTGACCGGGCCCAACGCCGCGCAGGGCGTGGGCGCCCGCAACGCCTTCGACCTGGCCATCCGGCAAGCCAATGCTTCGGGAAAATTCCCGTTCAAACTGGAAATGGTTGCCCTGGACGACGCTTCAGACCCGGCCACCGGGGTCGCCGCAGCTTTGAAGCTGGTTTCGGATTCGGCCGTGGTTGCCGCAAGCGGCCACTGGAACAGCCCGGTCGCCCTGGCCACCATTCACACCTTCCATACCTATAGAATACCATTCATTGTTTGGGGAGCGATTCATCCAGATATTACCGGCTTCTATAAATACCCGGGCGTCAACCGGGTGGCTCCGACCCTGGTGCAGGAAAACGGCCCTCTCTGCGACTGGGTCATCGGGGAATTGGGGTACAAGAGCTTCAGCATCATCTCCGATACGAGCTCTTATGGGGAAACCAACGTAAAGGCGTTTCGGCCCATGGCGGAAGGGAAAGGGGCCAAGATCCTTTCAGCCGACAGTGTGACCGTCGGGACGACGGATTTCCGCCCCATATTGACCAGGATTAAAGGCCTGAACCCGTCGGCCGTGTATTTCGGGGGGGTAGTCATGGAAGGCGCTTTGATCCGCGACCAGATGGATAAAATCGGGCTCAAGAAGCTCTTTTGCGCGATCTCGGGAATCAAGGACGACAAGTTTCTGGAAGTCGCCGGTCCTTCGGGCGAGGGCGTGCTGACGATCAAACCGGGCAAACCGATCGAGAAGCTCGAAGGGGGGACCCAGTTCGTCAAGAGTTATGAAGCGGCCGGGTACCGGGAACCCTTTGGGGCTTACGGCCCGAATGCCTATGACTCCGCGGGAATCCTATTGGAGGCCATCTCCAAGGTCGGCACAGAGGATAAAGCCGCCATGGCCAAGTATATCCGCGGCATCAAATACCGGGGCCTCATGGGAGAAACGACCTTCGACGCTACCGGCCAAACCCAAAACGTCAGCGTGAGCCGGTTCGTCGGGCAGGACGGGAAGTGGGTCACCTGGGAAGATTCGGCCTACGCCAAGGGCTCCAAAAAGCTGCCGACCCCCTGATCGATTGTTTCCCGGCTGTCCCCAGGGCGGTATTTGGATTGGATGTAAAATTAAGCCCTTCGATCGGGGCGGAGGGGTGCCAGGCTCGGGGGCAAGGATCTTCTGGGAAAAAGCATGAGGCGGCTTCCATTTCATAGACCGGGCGGGCCTCGGAATTGCGGAATGCCGATTGCGGAATACGAATGGAAAAAGAAGACCCCAAAATCCGAAATTGGCAATTCGAAATCCGAAATGGGAAGGCCGATGCTTTTTGCCCATAAGCTCCTTGCCCCCGAGCCACCACCCAAGTATCCTGGGACTTTCAAACTTTAGGGTAGCCTTTTTTTCAAACGGGAGTGGACGTGACCGAGGTTTTTCAACAGTCGATCAACGCCCTTCTGATCGGATGTAATTACACGCTGATCGCCATCGGCTTCAATCTTTTCTTCGGAGCGCTGAATGTGGTTCATTTCTCCCATGGGGATGTATGCATCCTGGGGGCTTTCGTCGTCCTGATTCTCTACGGCCTGGCCAAGTTTTTCGGACTCTTGAATGTGATTCCACCTTACCTTTTTATTCCTCTCCTAATTCTCGCCACCATGGCCGTAACCGGCATGATCGGAGTTTTTTTCGAAAGGCTGGTCATCAAACCCTTTCGCCAGGCTCCCCTCCTCATGGTCCTGGTGGCCACGGTGGCTCTGGGCATGGTCATTCGCGAGGCCGTGCGCTTGACTTTCCCCCATGGCAGCAACCCCCAGATTTTCCCCCGGATTCTCCCCACCTTCAGTTTTTCCGCCGGTGGGGTCGTTCTGAGGGCGGACAACCTGATCATTCTCGGAATCACCTTTTTTCTCATTGCGGTCATGTTCCTTTTCATTCAAAAGACGAGGATGGGGGCGGCCATCCGGGCGATCTCCCAGGACGGGGAGGCCGCCCTCATGATGGGCATTCGTATGGACCGGACCGTGGCCGCCACGTTTCTGATCGGATCGGCGCTGGGGGCCGTGGCCGGGGTACTCATCGGGGCGTACAACAACATCATCCGCTACGACATGGGCCTGATGGGCGGGGTGAAAGGGTTCTCCGCCGCCGTCGTGGGCGGCCTTGGAAACGTGTACGGCGCCATCATCGGGGGGTTGGTTTTGGGGTTCGTGGAAACCTTCGCCGCCGCCTTTATCCCCGGGGGGACACCTTATACGGATGTGTTTGCCTTTCTGGTGGTTATTTTCTTCCTCGTCTTCCGGCCCTCGGGAATCCTGGGCGAAAAAGTTTACGAAAAGGTGTAAGGAACCAGGCAGAAAATGAAGAACGGGAAGTTCGGGAAGGCGGTTCTATTGCTGGGGGCGGAAGCGGGCTTTTTCGCCCTTTTCGTCGGGTTCATGCTGGCGCAGGAGACCTGGAAGATCGTTTCCTTTATCGCTTTTTTCGCTTTCGCGGGCATTTTCCTCAAAAAGTGGAAACGTGCCGGAGAGGCCTTGACCGGCCTGTTCCGGGAGATGAAAGGCCCGGCCTCCGTCTTTTTCATCCTGCTGCTCCTCCTGCTGCCTTTCTTCTTTCAGAAAAGTCCTTACTTGATCCATATCTGCGTCATGGCCGGGCTGTTTGTCATCCTGGCTCTGGGGCTAAACTTTCAGTTGGGAAGCACCAATGTGGTTAACTTCGCTACGGCGGCCTCCTACGGCATCGGCGCTTATACCTCGGCCCTGCTGGCGGTCCACTATCACGTCTCTTTTTGGCTGGGGATTTTCATCAGCGGTGGGGTAGCTTCGTTTTTCGGTCTTGTCCTTGGATTCCCTTGCATGAAGACGAAGGACTATTACCTCTCCCTGGTTACCATCGCCTTCGGCCTGATCATCTATATTTTACTGATCAACTTTTCCTGGACGGGAGGCCCCAACGGGATTCCCAATATCCCGGCCCCTTCTCTCGGCGGACATTCCTTTCGCGAGCCCCTGCAGGTCTTCGGCTTCACCCTGCCGTTTCAGGCGAATTTCTATTATCTGATCTTTCTCTTTGCAGGAATCGCCCTGGTCGTGGCGCACCGCCTCCACCATTCCCGGGTGGGGCTGACCTGGAATGCCATCCGCGAAGACGAAATCGCCGCCCGCTGCCAGGGGATCGACGTGACCTGGTACAAGATCCTGGCCTTCTGCATCGACGCTTTCTTCGGAGGGGTGGCCGGGACGGTATACGCCCATTATATCGGCTTCATCTCCCCCGAAAACTTCGCCTTCATCGTTTCCGTGGTGGTTGTCACCATGGTGATCCTGGGGGGGATGGACAACGTCTTCGGCGTGATTGTCGGCGCGGTTCTGCTGACCGTTCTCCCCGAGAAGTTTCGGGCCTTTGAGGACCTTCGCCTTTTGATGTACGGATTGATCGTGATGCTGATGCTGATTTTCAGGCCCCAGGGCCTCTTCCCGCAAAAATTGCGGGTCTATCGATGATTGGCCGAAGGAGCGATTCTTGGTTCCCCTTTTAATAACCAGGGACCTATCCATCCAGTTCGGCGGACTCACTGCGGTCAACCGGGTGGAATTTCACATCGGAAGCGGTGAGGCGGTGGGCTTGATCGGTCCCAACGGGTCCGGGAAGACGACCTTTTTTAATCTTCTGACCGGGATCTACCGGCCCACCCAAGGCCGCATCGAATACGATGGAAATAACCTGGTGGGTCTGCCCGCCTTCCAGATCGCCCGCCGGGGGATCGCCCGGACCTTTCAGAATAGCCGCCTCTTTTTGGGCCTAAGCATCCTGGATAATGTGTTGAGCGGAATGCACGCCCACCAGGATTCCAATTGGTTGGACGCCATCTTTCGCCGCCGCTATGTGGGGCGCGAGCTTCGGCAGGGGGTGGAGAAGGCGCTGGAATTGCTGGGTTGGTTCAGCCGGGAGCTCGCCGAGGACTGTTACAAAAAGGCGGGGGACCTTCCTCTGGGGGACCGTCGCAAAGTCGAAATCTGCCGGGCCTTGGCCTCACAGCCCAAACTGCTTCTTCTCGACGAACCTTCGGCGGGCATGTCCCCGGAGGAGACCGAGGCCTTGATGGAGGACATCCGCCGGCTCCGGGACCAAAAACGAGAAATGGCCATCATTCTGATCGAACATGACATGATGGTCATCCGGGGGGTTGCGGGAAGAGTGGTCGTTCTGAACTACGGGCGCAAAATCGCGGAAGGGACCTTTGCGGAAATATCCCGCGACGAAGGAGTCCTGGAGGCTTATTTGGGGAGGGAAGAGGGCTGTGTTGCGCCTGGATAATGTCTCCACTCAGTATGGGGGAGTTCCCATGCTGCGCCGGGTGAATATCAAGATCGAAAAGGGCGAACTGGTTTCCCTTTTGGGAAGCAACGGGGCGGGCAAGACCACGACGCTCAAGGCCATCCTCCGGCTGATTCCCCTGGCGGGCGGGAACATCTTTTTCGAAAATGCCCCGATTCGCTCCTGGAGGACCCATCAGGTCATCGACGCCGGGGTCCGGGTGGTGCCGGAAGGAAGACGGCTTTTCCCCAAGATGTCGGTCCTCGAGAACCTGCGCCTGGGGGCCTTTCACGAGAAGAACGAGGCGGAGATTCAAAAAAGGATGGAGGGGATTTTCCAATTATTTCCCCGTCTGAAAGAACGGTTGTTGCAGATTGCCGGGACGCTCAGTGGAGGGGAGCAGGGGATGGTGGCCATCGGGCGGGGCCTCATGGGGGACCCGAAAATCCTTCTCCTCGACGAGCCTTCCCTGGGGCTGGCGCCGATTTTGGTGGATGAATTTTTCAAGGCCATCCGGCGGATCGGCGAAAAGGGGACGACGATTCTCTTGATCGAGCAAAACGCTCGCAAGGCCCTGGCCATTGCGACAAGCGGCTATGTCCTCCAGAAGGGGCAGATCGTCGCCCAGGGGCCGCGCGAGGAGCTCTGCCAAAACGATGCGATTCAAAAGGCCTATCTTCGGGGGTGAGATTTTGGCATGAAATTGACCTTTTGATAATACCCATTGAAAATCCCCCCTCCGCCCCCCTTTTTCAAAGGGGGGAACGGGGGGATTTCTGCAAATGATAAACCGTTACCGATTTTAAAGGACCCCATATGGAATTCATACAGCCGCAAAACGTGCAGGAGGCTCTCCGGGCTTTCCAAAAATGGGGGAAGAAGGGGATGGGGGTGGCCGGAGGGACCAATCTCCTCCCTGACTTACGGGCGAAGAAGGTGTCCCCCGGAGCATTGATCGACCTCAGCCGGATCGAGTCGCTCTCTTTTATCGAAGCCGAGGGAGACGAAATTCGAATCGGGGCTCTCACTCCGATCGCGGAGATCGCCGCTTCGAAGATTTTGCAAAGAAAAGCCCCGATCCTCTGCGAAGCCGCCCGGAAACTGGGCAACCCTTTGGTGAGAAATCGGGCGACCCTGGGAGGGAATCTCGCCAAGGCATCCCCGGCAGCCGATACGGCAGTCCCCCTTCTGGCCCTCGACGCTTGCGTGGAGGTCCAGGGGGCCGGCTCCCGCAAAAGGCGAATTCCGGTGGATCAATTCTTGCGGGGGCCGAACCAAAACGCCCTTAAACCGGGCGAGTTGATTCGGGACATTTTTTTCCCCCCCCCGAAACCCGGAACAAAAATGGCGTATCGAAAGATGGGCCTCCGGAACGCCATGGCCATCTCACTGGTTAGCCTTGCGGTGCTCCTAGAAATAAGCAAAGGAACCTGCCGGCAAATCCGCATCGCCTTCGGGGCCGTTGCTCCCAGGCCGATCCGCGCCTATCAAACGGAGAATATTCTCCGGGGAAAGGAAATCACCCCGGAGCTCCTTCAGGCCTGCGGGAACCAGGCGGAAAAGGAGATTTCCCCGATTACCGACATTCGCGGCGGAGCGGAATACCGGCGGGCGATGGCCGCGACGCTCCTGCGACGGGCCCTCGGCGAGGCATTGGAGATGAGCCCATGAGGAAGGCAAGAACCTATCCGGTCCGAATCAAGATCAACGGGCAATGGCGGGAAACCGCGGTAAAGGCGGGAGAAACTTTGCTCCATACCTTGCGCGAGAAACTGGGGCAAACGGAGGTCAAAGAAGGCTGCGGAAAGGGCGACTGCGGCGCCTGTACGGTCCTCCTGGACGGAAAAGCGGTGAATGCCTGTCTGACCCTTACCCTCCAGGCCGCCGGGCAGGAGGTCACGACTTTGAAGGGGATCGGCACGCCCCAGAAGCCCCACCCCTTGCAGGAGAGCTTCGTAAAACACGGCGCGATCCAATGCGGATTCTGTACCGCCGGAATGATCCTGGCCGCCAAGGCCCTGCTGGATAGAACCCCGCACCCCAGCCGGGAGGAAATCCGCGAGGGAATTTCGGGGAATTTGTGCCGCTGTACGGGTTACCAGAAGATTATCCGGGCCATTGAGGCGATCGCCGTCCAGGGTTCCCGCTTCCATAAAAACAGGTCCCGCTGAAAGTCGATTCCCGTCGAGGAAAAAAATGGACGAGCTGAAAATCATCGGGAAGCCGATTCCCCGGCATGATGCCTATGAGAAAGCCATGGGCTTGACCTCCTATGCCGCTGACTTTTCCATGGCGGGCATGCTCCGGGGAAAAGTTCTAAGAAGTCCCCACGCCTCGGCCCTGATCCGGTCCATCGATACCCGGCCGGCAGAAAAGATCCCGGGAGTAAAAGCGGTCCTGACGGCAAAGGACGTGCCCCGGAATGAAACGGTCACCCGTTTCGGTCAAACCCATACGGTGGGCGGAGGGTTTGAGGGCCTGTATCGGGTGCTGGCGGACAAGAAGGTTCATTACGTGGGAGAAGCGGTGGCCCTTGTGGCCGCGGAATCGGAAGAGATTGCCGAAGAGGCCGTGGGCAAAATCCGGGTGCAATACGAGCCGGTCCCCGGGGTTTTCGACCCTCTGGAGGCCCTGAAGCCCAACGCTCCCCGGGTTCAGGAGGGAAGGGACAACCTGGTGATTCGCTATGAAGTGGTCCAGGGATCGGTGGAGGCCGGGTTCGATGAGGCCGATGTCATCGTCGAGAACACCTATCGGGTCCCCTTCGTGGACCATGCCTACCTGGAGCCCGAATCCGGGGTTGCCTGGATCGACGAACACGGGGTTGTTACCCTCCGGGTTTCCACCCAGGTAATCGAGCATTTTCGGGGCATCGCCGAAGTGCTGAACCTTCCCCAGAACCGGGTCCGGGTCATCGGCACTTTCGTAGGTGGCGGGTTCGGGGGCAAAGAAGACATCACCGTGGAAAGTTTCCTGGCCCTCCTGGCCTATAAAACCGGCCGACCGGTCAAGATCACCTACACCCGGGAAGAATCCATTTCCTGCCACAGCAAACGCCACCCCTATGTTCTGGAATACAAAACCGGGGCAAAAAGGGACGGCCGCCTCACCGCCATGAAGGCCAGGATTGTTTCCGACGCGGGGGCCTATGTGTATCTCAGCCCCTGGGTCCTTCTCTACTCCATGGTCACCGCGACCGGGCCCTACCGGATTCCCCACGTGCGGGTGGACGGGTGCACGGTCCTCACCAACAACATCTTCACCAGCGCCAACCGCGGGTTCGGCGCCCCCCAGGTCTGTTTTGCCTACGAGTCGCAGATGGACGAGCTGGCGCACCGGCTGGGGATGGAACCCCTGGCGTTTCGAAAGATGAATTACCTGGAAAAAGGGGAGGCCCTGGCCACGGGACAAGTCCTGGACCACGAAGTTGCCGTTGCCCGGACAGCGGAAAAGGCTATGGCGGCATTGGGGGAAAGGCCTCCGGCCAAGGGAAGGTTGAAGATCGGCCGGGGAATGGCCTCAGGGATGATGAGTTACGGGCGCATGGTTTTCCTCCATGACACTTCCCGGTCGCATGTTTCCCTCGATTTGGACGGAAGCGTGACGATCCGAGCCGGAGTGCAGGACATCGGCGGGGGGCAGGCGTCCTCCCTTTGCCAGATTGCGGCCGAGGTTCTTGGGGTTCGCCTGGAGGATGTAAAAATATATATCGCCGACACGGCCCTCACGCCCCTCGCGGGAACGACCACGGCCACCCGGCAGCTTTATATGTCGGGAAACGCCACTCTCCTCGCCGCCCGGGAAGTGCGCAAAACCCTGCTGAAAAAAGCGGGAGCCATTTTGGAGACCGATCCGGACCTGCTCGATTTGGCGGACCGTAAGGTGATCTGGAAGGCAGATTCCAGGGAAACCGGACTGAGCCTCGCAGAGGCGGTGAAAGCCTGCGCGTCCGCAGGCCTCCCGCTCTATCACGTAGGGCTGTTCCAGGCTCCTTTCCGGGACCTGACCCAATTCCTGCGCGTGGAAGGACAGGTATTTCCGGATTTCACCTTTGGGACGCATGCCGTCGAAGTGGCGGTGGATGAGGATACCGGGGCCCTGCAGGTCCAAAAGATCATCGCCTGCTACGATGTGGGCAGGGCGATTAATCCTTTGAGCGTGGAGGGACAGGTCGAGGGCGGGGCGGTTTATGCATTGGGCTACGGGGTTTCCGAGGAAGTGGTGATTCGGAAGGGGAGGATTCAAACGCCTTCGTATGCCGAGTATTTGATTCCCACCTCCCTGGATGCCCCCGAAATCCGAACCATCCTGATCGAATCGGGGGACGGGGTCGGGCCTTTTGGCGCCAAGGGGGTCGGAGAGCCATCGGTCAACTCCGTGGCCCCGGCGATCGCCAACGCGGTCTATGACGCCGTCGGAATCCGGGTCCGCGAACTGCCCATCACTGCGGAGAAGATTTTTATGGCCCTGAGGGAAAAAAGGAGATAGTCGGAAAAGCTATGGAAAAACAATCTTTTCATGCCGTCGGCAAGCAGACGATCCGCAAGGACGGGTTTGCCAAGGTTACCGGGGAGGAAATTTATACCTCCGATGTCACTCTTCCGCGCATGCTTTATGCCCGGGTTTTACGCTCTTCTTACCCCCATGCCCGATTCGGGAAAATCGATGTGGCTGCCGCCGAGCGCCTGGGCGTAGTCTGCCTGACCTTCAAGGACATCCCCAAAATAAAATACAACGAGCGTTTGGTCAGTATCCCCCGCTCCACTTACAAGGACCGGTTCGTTTTGGCCGATAAGGCCCGTCACGTGGGCGAAGCCGTCGCGGCAGTGGCCGCCGTAACGGAGGAGCTGGCCCAAAAGGCGCTGTCCCTCATTCGGGTGGAGTACGAGCCCCTCCCGGCGATTTATGACCCCCTGGAAGCCCAGAAACCCGGCGCCCCCGTCCTCCACGAATCGATCATCGTGGGGGAGGAAGAAAGGAAAATAGAAAACAATATCGCCGCTAGACGGGAAATCCAGGAGGGAAACCCGGAGCAGGGATTCGGCGAGGCCGATCTCATCCTGGAAGAGGAATTCCAGACCGGACGGGTCTACCATGCCCAGATGGAAACCAAATCAGTCGTTTGCAAGCCGGAGGCCGACGGGGGGATCACCGTCTGGACCACGACCCAAACCATTCACAACGTCCGCCAACTCCTGGGACACCTTTTCAAGTTGCCCCTGAGCAAGGTCAACGTGAAGCGAATCACCGTGGGCGGGTCTTTCGGTTCCAGCATCCAGATGAACTCCGTCGTACCCATCGGGGTGGCCCTGGCCCTGAAAGCGCGCCGTCCGGTGAAACTCGTTTCCACCCGGGAGGAAGATTTTTACAGCCATGTGAAATACCCATCCCTGATCCGCCTGAAGCTGGGCGCCCGCAAAGACGGAACCCTTATGGCCGGTCACATGAAGGTCGTCGTCGATATCGGCGCCCACAACACTCAGGCTTACCCGCTCCTTGGCTGCATGGCCGGTTGGTGGGTTTCCTTGTACCGCCTTCCCCATCTCCTCTTCGAAGGAAAGGCCGTGTACACCAACAAAGTACCGGCCTGCGCCATGCAGGGCTTCGGAAATCCCCAGGTTACCTTTGCCGTGGAATCCATGATGGACATGCTGGCCGAGAAATTAGGCCTGGACCCCATCGAGCTCCGTTTGAAGAACTATGTGGGACTCGGCCAGACCTTCTGGGGGCAGGGGCCGACGGTCCGTTCGACCATCCGGAGCTGCGGCGTGGAAGAGATGCTGACCCAAGGGGCAGCGTATAGCGGGTGGATGGACCGCCGCAATAAGGGCAAAGCCGCCGGAACGATCCGCAGGGGCCTGGGCATGGCCCGGGGCTTCCACACCTCAGGGGCCGGCGCCCCCCTTCCCGGCGAGGCGATCGATTATTCCGGCAGTATCATCAAGATCAACGAAGATGGGTCCGTGGATGTCCTTTCAGCCCTCATGGACCTGGGGGGCGGGACGCTGGATGCCTTCGCCAAAATTGCCGCCGAGGAAATCGGCGTTCCGGTAAGCCAGGTGGGAATCTCACCGGTCGACACGCGCACCACCGTTTACGACGTGGCGACCCACGCAACCCGCGGCGTGTACTGCGGGGGAGGGGCCGTTCACAAGGTGGCGCGGCTGGCCAGGGAGAAGCTTTTGGAAATGGCCTCCCGGATCCTGAACGCCCCCGTCCAGGCCCTAAAGACGAGAGTCGTGGAGGAGGCCGGCCAGGGGATCATTTACGTCGATGGAATGCCGGACAAAAAAATCACCGTGGCCGAGGTCGCCAGGACCGCGCACCACAACGACTGGGGAACCATCGCCGCCGTGGACAGCCACCGCCAGGTCAACTGCCCGCCCTCGTTCATCGCCCATTTCATCGAAGTGGAGGTCAACACGGAAACCGGCGTGATCCGCCCCACCCGGGCGGTGCTCTACAGCGATGCCGGGCAGGTGATCAACCCCGACCTGGCCGCCGGGCAGCTCTATGGGGGCCTCTACCGCGGTTTGGGCTATGCCCTGTTAGAAGACACCTGGCACGACCCCGGGACCGGGGAGCTTGCCAACAAGGGCCTCCTGACGGATTTTAAGATGCTCACCCCGGCCGACATGCCGGGGCGGGAGGCCGTTCAAATTTATTTTGCCCGGACGACGGAGCCCACCGGACCCTTCGGGGCCAAGGGGATCGGAGAGGCGGCCTTGAATCCCACTGCCGCAGCCGTGGCGAATGCCGTTTACGATGCCATCGGCATCCGCTTCCACGAAATCCCCATTACGCCGGAAAAGGTCCTTGCGGCCCTCAAAGAGCGGGAGAAGCGGAATGGTTAATACCCATATTTTGCCCCAGGAATTTTCCTACCACGAGCCCCACACTTTGGCTGAGGCGGTTTCCCTCCTGCAGGCCCAGGGCTCTTCCGCCAAGGTGCTCGCCGGCGGAACCGATCTTCTCGTGCTGATGAAGTTGGGCAAGGTTCAGCCGCGTCATATCGTTTCTATTTCCAAAATCCCCGCGCTTCGCTTCCAGACTGAAAGAGATGGGTTGAGTCTGGGCCCGCTGGTCTTGCATCGCGACCTGGAAAAATCCCAGGGGGTCCGGGAAAAATTCACCGCTTTGTTCGAAGCCGCGCGCTCGGTCACTTCGGTCCAGGTCCGCAATATGGGCACGCTCGGTGGTAATATCTGCCATGCCTCCCCGGCCGCAGATTCCCCCCCCGCGCTGATCGCTCTCGGAGCCCAAATCAAGATTGAGGGGGTGGGGGGGGGCAGGGCGATGCTTTTGGAAGATTTTTTTACCGGACCCGGAAAAACCGATCTGAAGCCCGGCGAGGTGCTGGCGGAAATTCAGGTTCCCGATCCAGGGCCCGCATCCGGGAGCGCCTTCTTGAAATTAACCCGGGTGGCGGCGGACCTGGCCAAGGTGAATGTTGCCGCTTTTATCCAGAGGGATCAGGAGGTTTGCCGGGAATGCCGGATTGCCTCGGGGGCCGTGGCCCCCACTCCCATGCGCCTGAAACAGGCCGAGGCGGTCCTGCGGGGAAAACGCTTTGAAGAAGCCCTCTGCCGCCTGGCCGGGGAAAAGGCCGCCGAGGAGATTCAGCCGATTACCGACATCCGCTCCACGGCCGGGTACCGCCGCGAGGTCATCAAGGTCCTGGTCCGCGACGCTCTCCTGCAGGCCTGGGTGCGGGCCGGCCGGGCATAGCGGTGATTCGGGGATTCGAACGGAAGATAAGGACATTATTCTCTCGCCGGCCCTAAACAATTGTTTCAAACCTTCGGCGGGTGGGAGAAATAATAAAGGAGTGGCAAGGAATTGAAAAAGGGCATCGAATTGATCGTCAACGGGCAGAAACACGAAATACTGGTCGCCCCGAATGAGCTTCTTCTCCATGTTTTGCGGGACCGGCTGGGATTGACCGGCGCCAAGTATGGGTGCGGGATCGGGGAATGCGGGGCCTGCACGGTTCTGGTAGACGGGAAACCCATCCTGGCCTGTTTGACGCTGGCGATCAGCATGAACGGGCGGCAGATCACCACCATCGAAGGAATTGCCAAGCCGGACGGCCAGCTCGATCCTTTGCAGGAAGCCTTTCTGCATAACGGGGCCGTGCAGTGCGGGTTCTGCACCCCCGGGATGATCCTCATGGGAAGGGCGCTGCTCCGGGAGAACCCCAACCCCACGGAACAGGAAGTCCGGGAATATCTCCGGGGCAACACCTGCCGCTGCACCGGCTACACCCAGATCGTCAACGCCATCGAAGACTGCAAATGCCCGCCGGAAGAGATTTGAGAGGGTTAGCCGAAGGAAGGCCCGCCGGTGCCAAACCCTAAAAGCCTTGGCAGCCAGAGGCTGATAAAGGGGACATAGGTGATCAAGAAGGTGATCGCAATCTTAATGAGCAAGAAAGGAATCAATTCCTTTACCATCGGCTCCATCTGGACTTTTCCCACCGCCTGCGTCGCAAAAAGAAGGATCCCCACCGGGGGCGTGATATTGCCCAGATTTACGTTCATCACGAAGATCATGGAAAAATGAACGGGGTCGATGCCGATGGCATAGGCCAGGGGGGCCAGAATCGGCGCGAAGAGGAGGATGTTCGCCGTCACATCCAACCACATGCCCATCCAAAGAAGAAAGATGTTCATGATCAATAAGACCAGCCAGGGATAAGATTTCAGCGGCTGAAAGAGCGCCAGAACCTGCTGGGGAACCTGCATCATGGCAAAGGCCCAGCCTAGAATGCTGGCGCAGGCGATCACGAAGAAGAGGGTCCCGGAGTTATAGGCCGCGTTGAACAGAATCCGGGGAATCTCCCGCCAATGCATGTGGCGGTAAATCACCAGGCCCACGAACAAAGCGTAGCCCACGGCCACCGCCGCCGCTTCCGTCGGCGTAAACACCCCTAAAAAAATCCCTCCCAGGATGATCAGCGGCATGATCAATGCCAGGGTGGCGTCCCGCGTTCCGGAGGCAAGTTCCCGCATGGAAATCGGCTCCGTCCGCCGGGGATAGTGTCTCTTTTTGGCCAGGTAGTGAACGATCACCATATCGCCCGCGATGAGCAGGAAGCCGGGAATGATGGCGGCGGCGTACATGGCGCCGATCGAGGTATTCATCACCGCAGCGTAGATGACAATGATGATGCTGGGGGGAATGATCGGGTCCACGACGGCCGAGGCCGCGGTGAGGGCGCAGGCGAAACTCTTGCCGTATCCCTCCTTTTCCAGGTTGGGGATAAAAATCGTTCCCAGGGCGGCAATGTCGCCCAGGGCGCTGCCGCTGATCCCGCCGAAGACGGCCGTGGCCACGAGCTGAGCCTGGGCCAGGCTTCCCGGAAGTTTTCCTACGACCGATTTCGCCCATCGGACCAGCCGGGCGGTGAGGCCGGTGGCATTCATCAGATCGCCGGCCATGATATAGAGGGGAACGCAGATAAAGACAAAGGAATCCATCCCCTTGAAGATGCGGGTGACGACCATGGAAAAGTAGTCAAAACCCGCGGTGAGGAGGAAATAAACCATTCCCGTGATCCCCATCGTTACGGCGATGGGCGTTCCCAAGAGAAGAAGCACGACCAAAACCAGGGAAATCAGGAGGAGGGTCATGGACCTTGGGGGTCTTTCCTTCCCTTCAGGCCGGCGAGGTACACAAGGAGATTCAACATCATGACCCCGCCGGCAACGGGGATGGCTAAATAGGGAAGGAACATGGTGATTTCCAATCCGGGGGAGATCGTAAAGAAACCCAGGATGGCGAAGGGCACTCCCCAGAGGATGATGCAAAGGATGAAGAGCGAGGTCAGAAGGCCGGTGAAAAGGGCGATTTTTTGCCGGCTGTTCGCTCGCAGGCGGCCCGTGAAAATATCGATATTGAAGTGGTGTCCCTTCTGGAAGGCAACCCCTGCCGCCAGAAGGGCCATCCAGATCATGAGATACCGCGCAGCCTCTTCGGTCCAGGGGGCGGGAATCTTAATTACGTACCGGAAGAGGATCTGGGCGATGACCAAGATAAAGAGGGTCCCGCTCAAGACGATGCATATCCCCCGGACCCACCGATTGAGGACCTCGATGGCCCGCCCAAAGGAATCCATTCGTACCTCGAAAGGGGGAAGGGGCGGGGAGGCTCGGCACACGCCTTCCCGCCCTGAAGCTTACTTGTAACCCAGCTCTTTTTCGGCCTGTTGGGTGGCTTGGAAGATCTTATCGATCCAGGCCTTGTCGACCTTGGTTTTGAGGAATTCGACGACCGGCTTCTGGGCTACCTGGAAGGTTTCTTTTTCCTTGGCCGTCGGGGCATACACTTTCATCCCTTTTTCCTGGATGAACTTGATCCCCTTCTGTTCCAGGGCTGTGCATACCCCGCGGTTAACCGTGGTGGAAATAAAAGAAGCCTGATCGATGGCTCTTTGAAGTTCCACGGGAAGGGATTTATACCATTTGTCCTGGATGATGACGCTGTTGATGCTGTAGAAATGCCCGTCCAGGGTCATATATTTCTGGACTTCGTACAGCTTGGGAACCAAAAACGTGGGGACCGCATTTTCTTGGCCGTCTGCCACTCGGGTCTGGAGGGCGGTGTAAAGTTCGCCCCAGTCAACGGTCACGGGGAGGGCGCCGAGGGCCTTCACCGTTTCCTGATGGGCCTGATTGGGCATAACCCGGATCTTCAGACCTTTCATGTCCGCCGCGGTTTTGATTTCCCGCACGTTGTTGGAGAAGCTGCGGAATCCCCCGTTTTCGGTCAGATGCAGCAGCCGCAGCCCCGTCTTTTTGACATACTCGTTCATGATTTCTCTTCCGAAAGGCCCATCCAGAACCTTCCAGGCCACATCGCGATCCTTGAAAATATAGGGAATGGAGATGACTTGAATTTCCGGGAAATGGTTGGCGATCCAGCCGTCGCCGACCTGAACCCCCTGGATAATTCCCTTTTTGACCTGTTCGACTCCGGAGGTCATATCCCCCAGCTGGCCCGCCGGATAGAGCTGAACTTCGATTCTTCCGTTGGTCCGCTTCTCAATCTCGGCCTTCAAAACAGCGTAGGGCTCGTTGAACTGCGTCCATTCCACCATGGGGCTGGGAAGCGAAATTTTCATGACAAATTCGGCGGCCCCCGCCGTTCCGGGGCCAAGGGCCAATCCCAGGCCGATGAAAACCATTAGATGAATCCCGAAGAACTTCTTCATAATTACCTCTTACCTCCTTGAGTTTAGTTAAGGAATCCTGAATTTGCTTCCAGCAACCCCGGTTTCGGTTTTTTTAGCCTACTTCGGATAGGCATACTGCTTTCCGTTAGGCGAAACCGGCAAAAATCAACCCGAGAAATGCGAAGAAGGGCTCGACTGCTTAAAGCAATCATGTACTTATTGACCCCCCTTTTTACCAATTTATGGTTAAGAAGTCAAGGATTAGGAACCGCCGGGGGGGAGCATCGCAGGTAGGCGGTTTTAAGGATTGGGCTATCGCGGAGTTCTTCTCTTGTACCGGAGGCGACGATCAACCCTTTTTGCAGGACATACCCGCGAGACGCAACCGAGATCGCCTTGCGGGCGTTCTGCTCGATGAGAAGCACGGTCATATTCCGCTCCTGGTTGATGCGCCGGACCACCTGGAAGAGTTCTTTGACCCGCAGCGGGGCAAGACCCAGGGAAGGTTCGTCCAGGAGGAGCGCTTGGGGGTTGGCCATAAGCGCCCGGGCCAGGGAAAGCATGCCCTGTTCGCCACCGCTCAAAGTGCCGGCCAATTGTTCGATCCTCTCCCGGAGGATGGGAAAGACTCGGAACAGCTCCTCCATCCGCGCCCGGACCGCCGGAGAATCTCTTTCGGCAAAAGCCCCTATGCGCAGGTTCTCAAAGACCGTGAATTCGGGGAAAAGCCGTCTCCCCTCGGGGACTACGGCAACCCCCAGTTGGATAATCTGATGGGTCCGCAGGGTGTCGAGGCGCCGATCTTCGAAAAAGACCCGACCCGCCGCCGGTTTCACCAAATTGACGATCGTTTTCAGGAGCGTGGTCTTCCCCGCCCCGTTGCTGCCCAGGAGGCAGGTGATTTTCCCCTTTTCAATCGTCAGGGAAACGTCGCGTAAGACAGCGACCTGGTCTTCATACCGGGCGCTGACGCCTTCCAGTCTAATCATCTTCGGTCTCGGCCCCCAGGTACGCTTCGATCACCTCGGCGTTCCGGCAGATTTCCGAATAAGGCCCTTCGGCGATTTTCCGTCCATAATTAAACACATAGACCCGGTCGGCGATATTTTCGATGACCGCCATGTCGTGTTCGACGACGATCAGGCTAAGGTCGGGATTCCCCTTTTTTAGCCTGCGGATGTCCCGCATCAGGTCTTCCGTCTCCTCCGGCGACATCCCGCCGGTGGGCTCGTCGAGAAGGAGCAAATCGGGGTCGGAGGCCAAGGCCCGGCAGATTTCCACCCGTTTTCGGTCGGTGTGGGGGAGGTCCATGACCCGCTTCAGGCAGGTTTCCCGAAGGTCGGGACTAAAAAATTGGAGAAGCTCCAGCCCTTTCATGGCCCCTTCCTTCAGCTCCCCTTTCACTCGGCCATAGCGAAAGATCGTGTCCAGCAAGGTTGTTTTCTGCCGGCCATGCATGCCCACGATGATATTGTCCAGGACGCTGATATCGCCGAAAAGGCGCCCGTTCTGGAATGTGCGGGATATGCCTTTTTTGACGATTTGGTGGGGCTTTTCCCCCACCAGGCTTTTCCCCTTGAAATAAAAATCCCCTTCGGTGGGCGGGTAGACCCCGGTGAGCAAATTAAAAAAGGTCGACTTCCCCGACCCGTTGGGACCGATCAGGCCAACGATTTCCCCCCGCCGCACCCGGAAATCCACATGATCAACCGCGCACAGCCCGCCGAAGCGGATGGTCAGAGAGCGAGTTTGCAAAAGGGGTTCCGGGGTCAAAACCATCTCCCTACAGGATTCAATATTTCCGCACCGTCTGGGGCAGAAGCCCCTTGGGCCGCAGGCCCAACATGAGTAAAATGATGAACCCGAAGATCCACATCCGATAGTCCTGGAAAATCTGGAATTTTTCCGGAAGGATGGTCATCAGCAAAGCGCCCAATATCACCCCGGCGGCATTGTCCATCCCCCCCACGATCACGATGGCCACCACCGTCACCGAAACGTTGAAACTGAAACTCTCCGGGGAGATATGACTCATGCTAAATGCAAACACCGCGCCCGAAATCCCGTCGAAGAAGAAATTGGCGCAGAAAGAAAGGACCTTGGCATAGGTCACGTCGATCCCCTGGCAGGCGGCGGCGATCTCGTCGTTCCGGATGGCGTTCCAGGACAGGCCGAGGCGGGAGTACCGCAGGCGCCGGTCGAACAAAAAGGTGACCGCTACCAGGACAACCACCAGATAATAAAAATTGGCCTGGAAGGGAATCTCCATTCCCAAGATGCGGATCGGATTCCCGAAGGAGTAGCTCCCGATTTGCGGGTAGGGGATTCCGCTAATCCCATCCGGACCTCCCGTGAATTCCAAATTGTTCAGGAGAAGGTACACGATGATCGTGAAAGCCATGGTCACGAGGGAAAGGTAGTAGGTTTTGGTCTTCATGCACGGCAGCCCTAAAACGAAGCCCACCGCCGCCGCGGCCGATCCGCTCAAGGGCAGTAAAATCCAGAAAGACCATCCCGTGTTGACAGCCAGAAGCGCGGCCGTGTATGCGCCGGTGGCAAAAGAGGCGCCGGTGGCGAAGTTGACGATATTGGTGCTGCCGATCTGCCAGTTCAAACCCAACCCGAGGAGGGCAAAGAGGCCGGCATTAAAAAGGATGAAGATCTGGTAGGGGTGGTTTTTCAAAAAAAGGGGAAGGACCAGGATAAAAACGAGGCCGTACCCGATGGCCCAAAATTTGTGGCGGGCGAAACCTTCGTCCAAGACCCCCCGAACCCTCGGCCGACTGCCGATCAGGCTGAGGCCGATGATCGCCGCCAGAATCATCAAAATGGGGACGGTTTTTTCCAGGATGAGGAAGAGGAAGATCAAAACGAAAAAAAGGGTCTCCACCCCGAAAAAAGCAATCCCAGAGACGAACCTCTTGCGCAGCATAAAAAAGTTCTCTTCAGGTCTTCACGGGAACCGTTCTTCCGATGACCCCGGCCGGCCGAAAAACGAGGAAAAAGATGACGATCAGAAAGGCGAAGACATCTTTGTAGGGGGCCCCCCCGGGGACATAGGCCGAGACCAGGCTTTCCACGAAGCCCAGAATCACCGAACCCACAATAGCCCCGTAAAAATTTCCCAACCCCCCCACGACCGCCGCCGAAAAGCCCTTGATCCCGCCCATGAGCCCGATATCGAAGCGAACGACGGTCTGGTAAGACCCGATCAGCAGCCCGGCGAGGCCCGCCAGCACGGACCCGATCAGAAAGGTAGCCGCAATGGTCCGGTCCGAGTTGATCCCCATGAGGTTCGCCGCCTCCATGTCCTGGGAGATCGCCCGGATGGCCATGCCGGTCTTGGTCCGGTTGATGAAAAGGACCATCAGAACAATGAGCAGGACGCTGATCAGGAGAATCAGCAGATGGTTCCACCGGACCACCAGATCGCCCAGGCTGAAGCTTCCGGAGGGCAGGATTTGCGGAAACACCTGGGGGTTGCTCCCCTGGGGATAGAAGAGACGGACCGATTCGCGAATGACGATCCCCAGGGCGATGGTGGCCACCAAAACCATGAGGAGGGGAGATTTGCGGAACGGCTTAATGGCCGCGCGTTCGAATAGCGTGCCCATCAAACCGACGAGGATACAGGTGACCCCGATGATGATCAGAGCGGAAACCCAGAAAGGAAGGGCTCCTAAAATCCCGGTCAGGGCCAGGATTCCATAGAGGATGATGCCGATAAAGGAACCCAGCATGGCCTCATCCCCGTGGGAAAAATGGACGATGTTGATCGCCCCAAAAAAAAGCGTAAATCCCACGGAGATGAGGGCATACGTGCTGCTCAGCATCAGGGCAAACATGATCTGTTCGA
>JACAEW010000242.1 GCA_013388675.1 Syntrophaceae bacterium
CGTCGGTCTGCTAATCGCCTGGCCCATGCGTTGTCTTAAAGACCGGGCTTTGGCGCGGCTTCATTTAGGGCCCGCTGCCAGCTCTCCATCCCAAGCCTTGAAAGTTGGATAGGATCCCCGGGGGGAGGCCCAAGAAGGCAGATTCCATAGATTTCAAAAAGATGAGCCCCAAAAGGTTGAAAAAATAAGAACTCGGGTTTCTTTTTTCCATTTTTTGGATTCAAGAAACCAATCCGGGAGATTCAAAAAAGGGACAAATCATGCGGAGCCATGCGGAGATTGTGGTGGAGACCCTGGAAAAGGCGGGCACGAAATATGTCTTCGGCTATCCAGGGGGACAGAATGCCAGGTTTATCGAGGCCATGCACGGCAGCAAGGTGGAGTTCGTCCTGGTGACCCAGGAGGCTTGCGCCGGATTCATGGCCGATGTGTACGGGCGGATGACTGGAAAACCCGGGGCCTGCCTCTCCACGCTCGGGCCCGGGGCCACGAACATGACCACGGGAGTGGGGAACGCTTTCCTGGACCGGGTTCCGGTCCTCGCCTTCACCGCCCAGATGGGAAAGGTATGGAAGGGGCGTACGGTGCAGATGCAAATCGACCATCAGAAACTTTATGCCCCCATAACCAAGTGGACCGTGGAGCTCGAATCGGGGAAGGTCTACCCCATCATGAAAAAAGCGGTGGAGACGGCCCTGGCCGAGCAGCCTGGGCCGGTTCATCTGGATTTTCCCGAGGACCTGGCCGAGGAGCTCTCTGCGGAGGTAAACGGAGAATTCAATCCTTTTCCTCCCCCGCTGCCTTCCTTCGATCCCAAGGCTCTCGGCAGGGTGGAAGATCTCCTGCGAAATGCCAGATATCCCCTGGTGGCCATCGGCCTGACCATGAACCGGGCCGGGGCGACCCGGGAACTAAGGGAGTTCGTGGACAAGCACCGGCTCCCGGTGGTGACGACTCTCATGGCCAAGGGGCAGATCGCCGAGGAAGGATCCCAACTGGTGGGTGTTGTGGGCCGCGCCCGGAGGGACATCGTGGCCGAGTACTACAAGCCGGTCGATCTGGTCCTGGCCATCGGTTATGACCCGGTGGAGTTCAATTACGAGGATTGGGTGCGAAAAGACGTGCCGGTCATCAACATCAATACCGTTCCCATCGATATCGCCGGCGGTTACTCGGTTCCTTGCCAGGTAATCGGGGATATTCGGGATATCCTGAAAGGGCTGGTCAAACTGGCCAAAATCGAGCACCAGTGGGACCTGAAGGCACTGCCGGCGCACCGGAAAAAACTTTACGATGCCCTTACGCCCACGCAGAAAAATTTTTCTCCCCATCACGCGCTCCTGGCCATGCGCGAAATCCTTCCCGCCGACGGAATTCTGGTCGCCGATGTGGGGGCCCACACCCATATCATCGGGCAGCTTTGGGACACCCGGGGCCCGGGAAATTTCCTGGTCTCCAACGGGTGGTCCTCCATGGGATTCGCCATCCCCGCGGCCATCGCCGCCAAACTAGTGAAGCCGGAGCGGCCGGTGACAGCGGTAGTGGGGGACGGCGGATTTCTCATGAAAGTCGGGGAAATTAATACCGCCGTCCGCCTGAAAATTCCCGTGGTTTTTGTGGTCTTCCGGGACCGTTTTCTGAGCCTTATCAAAGTGAAGCAAAGCCGCAAGGAATTTCACCGGTATGGGGTGGAGTTGTTGGGCTCTGACTATGCCCCCAGCGATAATTTTTTTGGCGCAAAAGTGGTGGTCGCCCGGGAAGAAGAAGAGTTCCGGGACGCTTTCAATCGTGGCCTCGAGGGGAAACAGCCCGTGGTTATTGAGGCCGTCGTGGACCCGACCGAATACGACGTGATCATTTAGGCGCATAGCGCATTTTGAGTGCTGCACCCCCCAATATTCAAAGCCGGTAGATGGGCTTGGCTGAAATTTTACAAAAACGTAACGCCAAAGACTGAAAAAAAATATTGACAAAGCCGATAAAACACCATATATTTTAAGCAATTGAACAGAAAGATTAGCCTTAGCTCGGATGAGGCAAAAAAGATGATCAGGCCGAAGGGCCTGATCATCTTTTTTATAATCTAAACAAAATCAGGAGGTTGTAAAATGATTTGCGAGGTGATTAAAATTGGCAGGGATTGCGCCTTCATGACCAAGAAGGGCTGCAATTTTAATGGAGGGAAATGCTATCCGATTGTAGATCGCTGCCAGGGCTGCGAGCGGGCTGTGGATTTTCCCGCCGGGAAGTTCTGCATCGCCTGCCCGGACCCTGCAGCCAAATGGTCCGCACGCGACTGCAATCTGGCTACCCACATTGTGAAGGAAAAGGCCCCCGAAGTCAGTAAAGAGATCAATCCTCTCAAGGCCTCCAAAAGGAAGGCTGCCGGAAAGGCATAAGCTTTTTCCCCAGCTAACCGCCCGGGAACAAACCATTCCCCCAAAAGAAGGGCCAAGTTTGAAGCGTGCATCGCAGGGGGGGGCGTGCGCTCACCCATCTGTTCCCTCCCTCCTTTGCGGGGGAGGGTTGTACCATGGTGTTATTGCTTGGCGAGACCATGGGAGCCCGGATATTTGTTTGTTGAAAATCAAGTCAAAATCCGCAATCGCAACCCCTATTGAAAAGGGTCTTGACATTACCCTTTTGTTGTTCTAATGTAAATTAA
>JACAEW010000324.1 GCA_013388675.1 Syntrophaceae bacterium
GGTCAATCCTTCCAACAAAACCTGGAGGTAGAAGAAAAATGAAATATCAAATTGAAGTCGCAATCCCTTATTCATCAGGTCAATCCTTCCAACTTAGTGACCGTAATGGACGTGAACACGCATTTTGTGTCGCAATCCCTTATTCATCAGGTCAATCCTTCCAACTCACCCCCTTTTTTCCCTTGTAATTTTAAAGTATTAAATCCAATTTTTGGCGGAGGTAGGGGGGGTAAACACCTTACTTCACCACCCCGGTTCCCTTTTACCGCTAAGTGCTGGATTTTCTTCATTTCATCCACCTGGTGGACCTCTTTTTCAATGATAAATAAAATCAATAGGTTATAAATTACCCTTCCTTTTCTCCGGGGTCCACCATTTCCCGTAACTAAGTCCCTGTTTTTACACGATTATAAGATTTTCGTCTTCAGTGACCGCTCCCCAGCCCGAGATTTCTATCCGATCCACACATCCTTTGCACAGGAAGTAAAACCGGACGCTGTCTTCATTCATATCCATTATGCTCTCTAAGGCCTTTTTCATTCGCATGAACTGCCGGTCGTCTATTCGGCATTCAAAAACACTTTTCTGGACCCGCTCGCCATAGCTCTTCATCGCCTTGGCAATTTTCGTCCGCTTCCGGTCGTCCACCACGTCATAGCTGACAACTACAAACATCTTTCCTCCCAAAGGGATCGGGCCGTCGGAACTTTTCCTGAATCCCCCCCTTACTCTCAAATCCGAAGCTGATATGGCTGGTAGGTTCCTTCTCCCTTTAAGTGCCTCACCAACAGCCTCACCTGCTGCTCGCAGACCTGCCGGTAGCTCAATCTTTGCTCCGTAATGGGATAAAAGGTCGCTTCCTGCAGACGCTTTTCATAAACGGTAATCCATTTCTTCGAACCTTCGTAGGTGAGCAGAATGGGATAGTCCGCCGGGGTCACCTCCTCCAATTCTCCTTCCTCCGGCAAGGACGGGGAATCCTCCGGGACATGAAAGTCCCTCATCGTGATCGCCCGGGTGTTCACCACCCGGAGCATCACCGTGTCGACCAGAACCGGCCTGAACTCCTCCATCAAATCGAGGGTCAGGGACGGCCTGCCGTAATCGGGCGAATGGAGCGAGCCCAGGTACGGGTCCAGCCCCGAGAGGTCGATATAGGTCTGGACCGTGTTGGCCAGCAGGGTATAGCCGAAGCTCAAAAGCACATTCACCGGGTCCCTGGGAGGCCGCCGGGTTCGCTTCTCGAACCGGAACTCGGGAACCTTAATCAGATGCCCCAGGGCGGAAAAATAGGCCGCGCTCCCGCTCCCCTCGATCCCCCGGAGACCATCCAGATCGCCGGCATCGCCCACTTTCTCAATCAACCTCCGCAGGGAATGGATGGCCTTCTCCACCTGTTCGTTCTGATTTTCCTTCTGATACCGGCGCAGCAGGACCCGATAATTGGCCAGTTTCCCCTCCACAAACTTCCTGGCCAAATCCAGCACGAAGGGCCCGTCCTCAAGTTTTCGAAACTGGATTCTGCGCAGGTCAATATTCTTGCTGAAAGTCGAAACCAGCCTCCCCCGGTATTTTCCGTTGACCGTCAGGAAGACGGTATCGATCCCCTCGGTAAGAAGGAATTTGATGGCCTGGGAGGTAATTTGGATGTTGCCCATCAAGATGAGTTGCTCCACCTTGAAAGCCGGCACCGATTCCAGTTCGGTCCCGAACTTGCGCACTACCAGGCGGTTTCCCTGCTTGGTGACCTCCGCTCCCTGTTCGATCACATACAGGCAGGCCATCTCATATTTCCACGATGAAATTTGGCTTCCCTTCCCCCGAGGTCAGCATCTTCAGCGTGCCTACGGGAGTAGGAATCTGTTGCACTTCGCTCTGTTTGAAAACTTCAATCAATGTCTTCTCGAGCCCTTCTGCCAGTACCTGCAATCGTTTCATCTCCCCCTTGATCTTTATGTACTCCTTCACGATCTGCTGGAGCTTCACGGCAGAAAGCTTCGCCGGATCTCCGGCCAGCGCCCCGGGCTGCTGCAACCCATGCAGATGGAGCAGGGGCGTGGGGTACATGTTCAGACGGGGATCAAACTGGCAGTTGCAGTCCGCCTTGGAAGTGATGTGAGGAATCCGGGACCGGATCTTCGGGCAGCTCATGGGATTGCCCTGGAAGCGGCTTTTCAAAAACATGGAGGGGTTGGCGTTCACCGTCTGGGAAAGGAAGAAGTTCACCGCCTCGGGGCCCTTATCCAGGTGTCCCAGCACATAGGTAAGGACATTGCGCTCCTCATTGGTCAATTCCTTTTCCTCGAAGATCTTGCGGGTCAGGAGGTTCAATACCTCGCAGGACCCCAGAAGGAACTGAAGCTGCAGGTCCTGGTCCGGCTTGTATTCCTCCACCGGCTTGAGCACGACCAATTCCGGACCAGGAATCGACGGACCCGCGGGGACCGCCGCGCCCGTGGCCCTCTCTTCGGCGCCCGGCGATGGGGCGGGTCCGAAAAAACGCTGAATCGCCTCGAAAATCTTCTCCTTTTTGACCCTCTCCATCTTATCCAGATAGGCGAGCTGATGCTCGAAGGGCTGGCCGTCGGCCGAGATGAAAACCCCCCGTCTTCCGGTCTTGCGGTGGATGCCCAGGGGGAGCTTGATCAGGTTTCCCAGGCCCTCGCCGGGAACATAGGCCTGCTTGGGGAATATCTCCAAGTGAACCCCCGCGGGAGGGGGGGGAAGCTGCCCCGCCAGCCCTTCGGCGAACCGCTTGGCCGCCTTGGCCGGGATCGGCCTTTCCAAGAACAGCCATACATGGCGGCCTTTGAAACCGCTGTCCTCGAGATAGAGAGGCAGTTCCATCCCGGCGGCGATGTCGAGAAGACGGCAGGCGAGGCTGTGGGCCTCCTTTACCTGTCTTTCCCAGATCTTTCGGTCGGTGATCCCCCGGGCCAGGGCGGCCTTGGCGATGTCGATGTCGAAGGCGATGAAGTTCACCGTGTTGTCCAGCCGCAGTTGGTAAACCCCGATGGTGTGATGCCCGAGAATATGGTTCTTGGCCACCAGGATGGTCAGGGGCTCGTGGATGGGGGTGTAGCCGGCGTTGCCGGTCGGGCTGACCCACTGGCGGGCATAGACCGCCTCCCTCCCGGAAAATAGGGTGGTGAAATGGATGAGCTGGGCTTCAGTGGGCGACAGAAGAGCCTCTTCCGGGCTCAATTCCCCGCTTTCCACCGCCTGTTGGGTTTTGGCCTGGTATTCGATTTCCTTTAGAAACTTCTGGAATTTGGGGTTTTTAGTCCGTTCCAAGGCGTCCCGGTAGAGGTTCCGGGCGGACTCCCACTCCCGGTTCTGCTCGAAGAGGAGCCCCAGTTCGTAGATCGGTTCCTCATCCTCCGGGGCCAGGGGGATCACCTGCTGCCAGGCGCGCATGGCTTTTTCCGTCTGCCCCTGGTCCTGGTAGATGACCGCCAGTCTTTTGAGCACGGCCGCCTGGTTCGGCTGGTCCCGAAGGGACAGGTTGTATTCCAGCACGGCCCGGGGGATCAGGCCGAGGTCTTCGCATACCCTGGCGAGATCCCGGTGGAAAGCGGGATCGCGGATTTCCCTGGTCTCCGTCGCTTCGACATACGCCCCGGCTCCCCCGGCGTCATCCTTGTCCCGAAAAGCCTTCATTCTTTTGAAGATGTCATCCGGCGTTTCCATGATCGTCTCTATTCAATTTTTGCATTTTGCAAATCGTTTCATACCTGCAAAACCGGAAATTTCGGAATGTCTTTTTCGTTCGTGTCTGAAAATTCAAGAACGGCTTTCCACAGATTTTCGAAGGTACTCTCTTCAACCGGATTAAATCCATGAGCCAAAATGGAATCATTCCGGATATTCAACAGACTTTTGATCCGGGTTTCATAAACATGGAAGAATTTCGATGCTGTCCTGCTTTTTAAACCTTCTAATAAGCGAAAGGACCCAAAAAGTGGGATTTTAATTTTCCCATCATCCCGGCTTTGGTAGCGTTCCAAAAATTCCTTGCGGAGGGGCTCGGGGATCGCCTTTTCTTCCACCCGTGCCGTATCGATTCCATGCTCCTTCAACTCCGTTTGCGCGATTACTTCCATGGCCCGGTAGAGCCTGGCGACCGCGTCATCGTATTTGTGTTCGAGGTCCGCCCTCCTCCTGGCATTGGCAAGGAGATCATAAAAATACAGTTTCGAAGGTTTCGAACTCGCAAGCAGGGAATGCAGGAATTGAAGGTTTTTTTGCAAGCCATCGACCGCAGGTTTGAACTCGCTGTTTTGCAACCCCACCGTGATCAAGATGTCCCTGGATCTGAAAAGTGGGGTTTTGGCCTCTGCGTGCCTAAATCGGTCCCATAAATCATACCCCCTCACCATTTTCAGCAGTGCCTTGAATAACGGCTGTCGGTCGGGGCTGACCTTGGGGATGCATTTTTCTATGACTTCTGCGGCCGAAGCATAGCGGGCTCTATTGAAAAGAATGGCGGCTTCTTTTCTTTCCGCCGCGGCAATCTGGTCCCAGGGGTTGTCCAAAAAATGCATTCTTTCTTTCCCATCGATCACCACTCCCACGCCTCCCTTTGATCTTTCGGCTCCGCCCACGTAACTGTAGCAGCAGGACTTTTCGATCGTCGCCAGCACGAGAGCTGCCGACATGGTCTTTGTCCCGCCGGTATAATCCACACAAACCTCTTCCGGGCTGACCTGCCACTTTTCCAGCAGGGCCGGAAGCTCCTTGGATATTTTTCCATAACAATCGGAGAGCAGGTCCGGGCTGGGGGTCTCGATCCAATCGTAATGTCTCGGTTTGAATTCGAGACGGGGGATGACATCTTCTTCCATCATCCGTTTCGTTTCCCGGGAAATAAAAAAGCAAATGTATTCCGGCCTGTTGATATTCAGCGAAAACAGGATCGGCGCCGGGGTTCCTCCGACGGAAACCACCATTGCACGGTAAGGATTTTCAGGCATTACAATTACCCTCCATAATATTGCTTGAATATTGCTTGTTTGGGATGTATAAAATATTTAGAATAGTGTATAACTCTCTTTGAGGAGGAAGTATGAGTGTGAGCGTCAAAGTCGGCCCCAAATTCCAGGTTGTTATCCCGCAGAAAATCCGGAGAAAAGTCCCCCTCCACCCCCAAAAAAAAGTTTTGGTCGAGGAAATCAACGGCGTCATCTTTATTTTTCCGCGCCCCAGTTCCTTCGCCGAATTCATGGCCGGTCTGGGAAAAGATGTCTGGAAAGGCATCGATCCTAAGGCCCATGTGAAACGGGAAAGAGAAGGATGGAAATGATCCCCTTTCTCAAGGGCCTGCGGCACAAGAAAATTGCCCTGGACACCATGATTTTCATCTATGCCTTCGAGGAGCACCGGGTTTATCTCCCTCTTGTGCATCCCCTTTTCCGGGAATTGGAAAAGGGAAAGTTGACGGCCGTAACCAGCACCCTCACAATTGCGGAATGCATGGTCCAACCCTTTAGGGCTAAGGCCCTGGAGCTGGCGGCGCGGTATAAGATCCTTTTTCGCGATTTTCCCCATTTATCCGTCATCCCGGTTTCGGATGAAATCGCCGAAAAAGGCGCATGGTTGCGCGCGCAATATAAGATCAAGACCCCCGATGCCATTCAGCTTGCCACAGCTTTGATAACCGGCTCTCACGTCTTCTTGACCAATGACGAAGCCCTGCCCTCCATCGAGGGAATTCGGGTACTGATTCTGGACCGGTTCTTGAAATAAACCTTCTGCCCCGTCAACCTTTAATCCTCATCCACCCCATGGGCAAAACCTCTTTTTCGCTCTTCCGCCAGACCCGCCGGGACTTGGGCGCCGGATCGCCGGTCCGGGGATGGCCGCAGGCGTCGCGGCCATTCAA
>JACAEW010000317.1 GCA_013388675.1 Syntrophaceae bacterium
AAATATCGGCGGTTGGCTTGTACTGCAAATCACCATCCGGGGAACCTTGGCTGGCATATCCCCTGCTTAAAGTCCAGCCGCTCAAGGTCTTTTCCGATAAAAGTCCTCCGTCCGAAGCCCGCCGGATGCGCAGGGTCGCAGAACCATCGTTCGGCCCTTTAACGAATGCGAATGCCAGATAGGTCTTTCCGCCTTTCAAAACGATGGGGTCGGATCGAATACTTCCCCCCGGGGATAGGTTTAAATCCAAGCTCCCAAAATAGGTGGCGGGAACCGCCGAAGTCGAACCGGAAACAACTGTCCACGAGATGGGACGGTTTCCCGACCAATGCTCGAAGTCTCGGTTTGCCACCTCGCTCACATTGCCATTGTTGAATTTGATGGTCCGGCCACCTAAGTCGATGACGATGTTGCTCCCCTTGACGACAAAAGCCGTCGAATCGAATTCGAGGTCCCGGTCAATAACCGTCGAAGAGGTCACAAGCAGGGGCTGGGAACGGGCCTCGGCCGAGGCCTCACCGTTGAACCAGGAAAAAAGCCAAAAAACGGCAAGAAGAGGGATTGAAATTCCTACCATGGCGCCCTCCGATCGGTCGTCTCTCCGGGATGCGTTCGTTCAGCCGCTCCGCCCTCAGTTGCAAACATAAGCTTTGCCGAATTCGATCATTCCGTTAAAGAACCCATTTTTTCATTCTCGCCTTGATATTCTCTTTGATTTTCAACAGTCTCAGGTCCGTCTTCCGCAAAAGGCTTAATCCCCCCGATTCCACCAGCTGGGCTCGAAAAAATGCTTCCGCTTGGGACTCGTGCCAGCGAATTGATTCGCGAAGCCTTCTGTAAAAATAGAGGCGCTTTCTTTCCATGAGTTCCATGGGAAGGGGAATCTTCCATCTTTGCGCCGCCTCAGCGCACAGGTCGAAGGCTCGAAGCCGGTAATGAACCTCCCTGTCTAATCGTGACGTATTGGTGATGGAATGGGGATTATTTCTCCGCCGGCACAATGCTTCTGGCAGGCAGGAAATCGGAAATTTCATCGCAATCCGCAACCAACATTCGAAATCCTCGGTCTCGCGCATGCTTTCGTTAAACAAGCCGCAGACATGGAACACCTCCCGGCGGACCATAACCGTACTGGGAGGGATCGGAAAAGCTTTCAAATAGAGCTCAGAAAAAACAGTCTCGCCTTTTCGCCGCCGGAAGCCTCGATTCGAACGAATAGGATTCAGCTTCGAATCGCAATCGGCCACATCCGTATAGCAAAGACCGATTTCCGGAACATCCCGGAACTCTTGGATTTGCTTCTGGTTCTTTTCCTCAGCCCACGCGTCATCGGCATCGAGGAAGGCAATCAGGCCTGAATTCCCGGCTCGAATACCCGTGTTCCTAGCCGCGGGCAAGCCGCGGTTCTTTTCATGCTGAAGGACCCTGATTCGAGTCCCGAATCCTTCCAGGACGTTCATCGTCTGATCCGTTGAGCAGTCGTTAACCACGATGATGGAATAGGGTGATTCCTTTTGTTTCAGGACCGATTCGATGGCTTCCCCGACGAATTCCGCCCCGTTATACACAGGGATTACAACATCAACCTCAAATGGTGAATTCGCCATTCCTCATATGCCCCGTCGAACGGCCTTCCGGAAACCGATCCACGTATTCACCGAGAATCTCCTCAATTCCAAACGGACCTTTTCTCTTTCCTGAGGATGCAAAGCGAACCGCCAGGCCGCTACAAGGTATAGCCCCATGGATAAGGACGCGGTAGCCATAAGCTCAAAATAGCCCGTAAATAATATCCATATCCTTGCCGCGAGAAGCATCGTTAAGAGGAAGCTTAATGGGAGCACAAGGGGTTTTAGGGTTATGTCTAAATGTTCCGAGAGCCGAATCCCGGCATAGGTCGAAGCGGCTCTCCAGAACACCCAACTCGATGTTGAATCGGCCAAAAACAGAACCAAAGCCGCCCCGGAAACCCCCCAGAACCTTGTCGCCGGTAAGGAAAGCAGGATGGCAAGGATGGAGATCAAGAGCACCTTTCTTGCGGGCGGACCATGCTGACCCCCGGCGATTAAAACGCGACTGGAATTGGAAAAGGCCCCCGTCACCCAGAAGGATACGGACAAAAACAACACCACCCATCGCCCTCCCGTTCCATATTCAGGGCCGATCCAAAGATTCAGAAAAGGCTCCCCCAAGACCATCAGCACGCAGGCCGCAGGCCCCGTTAGAAAAGAAACGGCCCTGGAAATGGGAAACCATTCTTTCATGGGAGTATCTTTCTCCCTCAGGGCATCGATGCTGCTGAAATAGGGCATCAAGGGCATATTGATCGAGGACATAAAATCACTCGCATAGTCCACAAGCCTCTTGGGTAAGGCAAAAAAAACCACTATGGCGGCGCCTGAAAGGTGTCCGATGACGAGAGGTAGGCTTTGCCGGAGAATCCTGTCGGACACCATGGTAATGGCGCTATTGAACCCGAACCGATAGAGTTCCTTGGCGGTGTCCACGGAAAAGCCGTCTTTGCGGAGTCGAATGGGACTAGAGCCGCTGAAGCTCATGCCGGCGAGCACGACGTACTGAAAGAGATTTCCGACCAAAGTTACGCTGGCAATCCAAACCAGCTTGGGCTCTCCCCACCGGGTCAAGGCCAGATAGATAAAAAAGGCCTGAAGAACATATAAGCAGGAGCGAAACAAGTTGATCTTGAAATGCTCCTGCCTCCCCATGAGAAGGGCAACGAACAAGATGCCCACGAACTGGACGAGTAGGTTCAGGCCTGCGATCACGCACAGGGCCGGCAGCGAGGACACTTCGCCCGGCTGCAAATTCAACAATTTTTCCGGCCATAATGAAGCTAGCGCCATCCCCCCCAGGGATATCAGCCCCACCAGGAGCAAGCCCCAAAACCCCGAGTTGAAGATCCGGTTCAATCCTGAGGGGTTTTCCAGGGCGATTTCCCGGGCCACGTACCGGATGATGGCCGGGCCGAGTCCCAATTCTAAAATCCCAAAGTACCCGCAGAAGCTGAGCAACATTTCCCAGATGCCGTAATCCCGGTTTCCCAACTCGCGCACCACGACAGGGCTCATGATGAAGGCGACCACGATATTGACGGCATAAAGAATCCACGCGGAGCCGGAGTTTAGGAGGAGGCGCTTAGTCATGTCTCTCTACTTGGTGCCGGATAATCTGAAACGCGAGAGGGTTACCCCAGAGGGATGAAACCGTTTTGCATTCAAAGCCTGGGCCCGAACAAGTATGGCGCCGATCACCAGCCAGGTATAGCGGTAAAGATTATGGCCGAAGTTCCCGTTAAACAAAAGCAAGAGCAGGATACTCAGACAGGCAATGCTGATTTCACGGATGAATTGGGAATTTTCGGCGGGCGCCTGTTTTTTCAGGGCGATGGAGGTCTTCAGAATTTTCCTTTGGGTCCGGTACAACGCGAGGCAGATGGCCAAAAAGGCCATCATCCCAAACATGCCAAGGTCCCCCGCCAATTGCCCGTACAGATTATGAGCCTGCATGCGGTCGTACACGCCGATCTTTTCGACGGCATAGCGGAAATTCCCCGCCCCCCACCCGTATAAGGGGCTCTTCACCCAGAGCTTAAAACCATTCTTGAGGCCCTCGATACGACCCTGGGCCGATTCCGTCGCACTGGGGTTGATGGATTTATCGTGGATGGTGAGGTATCGCAATTTCAGGTCCTGCGGAAGAAGCTGCCAAGAAAAGACCGCCAAAATAATCAGGGCCATTAATCCCAGAACCTTTTTCCGGCCCCTCAGCCAGGTGATGATTCCCAAGAGAGCCAGCGAAACGAATCCCGAACGGGACCCGGTGAGCAAGATCGCAACAATCGACATGGCCCCATATAAAACCAGCCCCTTCCGAATCCGTTTCGAGGATTCGCTCTTCCAAAGCGCCCATGCAAAAGGCAGGGAGTACACAATGGTGGCCGCGAACGTGTTGGGGTCAGAATAGGTCTTGTCAATCCCGATAAGCCTCGGAATCCCCATTCGGTATAAGTGCCGGCCGTGAACGAAGAACTCCCACATCGATTTTCCGACGTAAATCCCGGTGATCGCTAAAAAGGCGATCACCAAAAATCTCAATTCCCCTTCGGTCCGAACCGTGGTAATGATGACAAAATACAGCACCATCAATTTTAAATACTCTTCCGCCGTCCATATGGCCTCCTCGGGGCGGTAGGCAATGAAGACCGAAAGACAGATCACCATAAAAAAGGCGATAAACGCGGTGGTAATCGAATGGTGGACGTATCGGTTGCCCTTCCAAAAAGTTAGGGCAATCAGCAGGCAGATCATGTAAACCCGCTCGATCCGCCATTCCCCCAGCCACTCCCAGTATTCAAAGGGCCGGAAAATGAATAAAAACAAATAGCCGACCGTTCCCCAGAGCATGGGGTTAATGCGGGCGCCCTGGCCCAGAGGGGACATCCCAGGGGGAAATCCCCTTTTTGGGGGGAGCATGGATTTGAGCTGAGCAGCGCGCCGCCTGAGGGCTGAAACCCCCGTCTGGGAGGTTGAAACATTCATTTCGTCAAAATTGATTCCCTTTTTTCTTGCAGGTGGTCATGCGATGAGAAAGAAAACCCGGGGGCTTTCCCCCGCCTCCCTAGGCAAACGGATTCTTCACTTTGGAAATGCAAAACCGATATTTCCCGTTGGCTTCCTGCGGAATATGCTCGACGTATTCGCATTCGAAGCGCATCGTCTTTCCGAAGCGCTGAAGGGCCAGATTCCTTATTTTTTCCTCCGAACCCGCCGAGAAAGTTTCGCTCCTGACCACCCGGAAAACCAGAACGTCTGGCTTTTCCTGAACGATCTGGACTTGTTTGATCTCGGGCAGTTCCATGGCAAAATTTTCGGTTAGAGAAATGCCGGAAATGAGGTTCCCCTCCGGCGTCACTACGTAATCGGCCACCCGGCCTTCCAAGCTTTCCATAAGGGGCAGCGGCCGCCCGCAGGGGCATTCTTTCCCCGAAGGAATCCCCACATCCCCTACCTTATAGCGGATGAAAGGCATGCCGTAATTCGTCAGGTCCGTCACGACCAGAGCCCCGGGTTCACCGGGCTTTGCCGGCCGGCCATCCCTGAGGAACTCCACGGCGAGCGTGTTCAGGTTCAAATGAAGTCCCTGGTGCGCTTCGCACTCGCAGGAGATCAGGCTGACTTCCTCGCACCCGTAGCGGTTGAAGACTCGGCACCCGAAGGTTTCCTCGATCCGCCTCCGTTCGAAGTCATGGAGCACCATGCAGGTGCTGAGAATGCCCTTCGGCCGAAACGGCTCAAGCTTTTTCTGCCGCAGGAAGTTGGCGAAAAGATAGATCGAATGGGCATGACCGAATAAGAGCTTCGGCTTGCGGCGCAACTGCCTTTGATAGAAAGCCAGCATCTGCTCTTCGCTCATCTTGAGAGTGTTCAGGTAGTCATACCGCTCCAGCAGGGCGTTCCGGATCACCGCCCGCCAATTGGCCCGGTGGGTGGGATTTCCCCAGATGGCCGCGACTTTTTCCCCGATCTTCCAACCGGTCCACTGGTTGAAATGGAGTTCGCACCCCCTCTTCCATTGGATGCTGTCGTCATCGACGAAAAATTCCAGGGATACCCCCGTGGAACCAGAGGTTTTCTTGGGGATCAGCTTCTCCGTTGGAATGCCGTGCGCGATCATCCGCGGTTTATGAGCCCGAATATCCTCTTTGGTCAGAAGCGGTAGCCGCAACAGGTCTTCTTTCGATTTCAGGTCCTCGGGCCGGAATCCGATTGACCGCCATTTCTCCCGGTAATATTCGACTTTCTCCCAGGCATGCTGGATCAATTCCCTGAGCTTTTCCCATTGAATCGCCCGGAGGTCTTCCATCGAGCGACCCGGAAATCGGTCGAGTCTCCTGCAATGATCAAGATAAGGGCTTCTTTCCTTCTTAGCCCAAATGGGCGTAACCATATGGCGACACAGGAAGGCGTACCAATCCATCTCTTATACCCTGGGTTTCGCCCTCACCCGGGGCGGCGGAATTCTGTAATTCCGATAGAGCTCCGGATTGCCGGTTAGCCCGTCTTCCGCCGCCTTAACGATGTTATAGGCCTCCCGCGCGGTGACGTAATGGAGCGACAGGTTCTGCTCGTTGCAGGTATTTTTCAAATCAGACAGCATCACGGTGAGATGTTTATCCAGGATATGTTCTTCACTTTGAATCCCATGGGAATGCAATTTAATAAAAACCCACTCGGGCCGGCCCATGACATGGATGTGGGTCTTTAACCACTCGTGGATCCGCTCTTTCGTGGGTAAGGCATAGGATTCCACCGCGCCGTATTCGATCTTTCCGGTCCAGCTGATACCGGAGGGGCCCTGAAAAATCATGAGCCGGCCCTCGATTTTTTTTCCCACCGCCGCGGGAATGCCATCGTCGTAGGACTTTGGCTTCTCTCCATCCAGGGCATAATAAATGCTGTTCAACCGCCGGGGCTGAGCACGATTGCCCACCGCAGGGAAGGTGAAATCGGCATAACACCCGGCACGATAAAGAATCTCCAACTCCCGGGTCACGGTGCAATGGGCATTGGACCCGTCCAGAGCCCAGTTGCCATGGATAAACCCGAATCGAGTTTCCTCCTTTTCGCCGGAAGTAATGAGCAATCCCTGCCTCTGAAACCAGCCGATCGCCTCATCCAGCATGGGTGGAAAGGTATGATTGTCCGCCGGCGGGTGATGCCAATGCATTTCCACTTCTCCGTATCCGAGCCGGCTCATTTCGGCCAGCTCGCTCAAGACCCGTTCATTCTTATGATCGTAGGGGTAAAACCACGTATACTGAAATCGGTTGCCGGCAGAATCCCGGTGTTTTTCGGCAAGGGGTCTAAATTTTTTCAACCACCTCTGATTCCGGCGGGCCCCTTTCTCTCCGAAGCCGGGTTCGTAATGATCACAAATCAGGAAGATCACATGGCGCTGGGAACCCGCCTCCCATCGGGTTTCCTTGCGATCGAGAACCTGGGAAGCGAAGAAATAGGGAGCCCAATGATAGGTTTCATACCTCACCAGGCTGTAAGAGAATTTGGTTCCCCAGAGCAAAAGGATTCCGATGAAGAACAACAGGCCGATTTTAACCCAACAGTATTTCAAACCGGTCCCTCCTTTTTGCCCCTAAATCCCGTCGCGCTCCGCCGTAACCCGCTATCCTTCCCGGTACCTCATGCCAGACTTTCGTAAAATGCAAGATATTGATTTAAGATGCCCTCCTGAGCGAATTTCGTTTGGGCGGAAGCCCTAGCTCGTTTCCCCATGGCGCGCCGCTTTTCCGGGTTCTGCAGCAAATCGACGATCCGGTCCGCCATCATGGTTTCGGCTTTTGCGGGAACTAGAAATCCCGTCAGGCCGTCTTCCACGATCTCCCGGTTTCCGCCCACATCCGTAGCCACCGTCGCAACGCCGGCCGCGGCGTATTCGATCAAGGAATTGGATAGGCCTTCCGACGTGCTGGAAAGAACCCCCACGTCAAAACGCCTTATGAACGGCATCGGGTTGGGGACGGCGCCCGCAAAGACGATCCGGCTTCTCAGCTTGGCGTTTTCAATCAACGGTCGCAGCTTCTTCCAGTAATGGTCGTCCGCAGACCCGATGACCAAAAATTTCGCCTCTGCGACCCGATCTGCGACCCGGGCGGCGGCCTTCAAGAAGGTTTCGTAGTCTTTGACCGGGCGAATGTTGGCCACAATGCCCACCACGAGATCTCCGTTTTCGATGCCCCCCAACTCACTCGGAGAAGGGCCTCCCCTTCCTTCCGCCAAACGGTCCTGATTGACGGGATTGAAAATGACGGTAATCCGCTTGGGAGCGACGTGCTCGCAGGAAATCAGATGCCGTTTGATCGCTTCGCTGTTGACCACGTAATGGGCTTCGAACAGGGCCGATAGGCGGTTTCGCCGGCGAAACCAGAATCGATCCTCATACCCCATGCTGCGCCTCGTCAGCACCCGCCGGCATCCGAGAGAAAAAAGATTGGCCATGGACGACAGAAGCTCACTGTCCCGGAAGAAGACATGCAGGACCTTGATCGAGCGTTGGCGAACCATTTGCCTCAAGGAGCGTCGTACCCGGGTTATTTCCAAAGGGTTCCGAAAGGAATGAAAATTTAAGACCGCTGGCTCGACCGGAGAAAAACCCGCCGGCAATTTCTCGTCGCCCCTGAGCAGGGCAAAATGAACCTCAAGGCGTTCCCGCGGAAGGTTCCTCAGCAGGAAAGATAGGTGCTGCTCAGACCCGGCTGTCGCCTGTTTGATCTCATCGCACAGGAAAAGGATGGGAATTTTAAGGGCGAGCGCCATGGTTCAAACGCCCCGCTTTACGCAGGGCCCTTTTCGTCCACTGGAAGAAGGAAACGCTTTGCATCAGTTTAAGGATGAAACCCAGACCCAAGCCGACATGAATCACCAAATAGATCATCGGCAGGTACCGCAAATAAACCAGGCCCTCGGTAAAGGAGACTTTCAGGGAATAGGCGGCGACAACCAGCAAGTAAAGCCCCCCGGCAACGGCCCAAAGATACCCAAAAATGGGGTGTACCAGACCCAGTAGGGGCAGGAGAAAAAGCCCTGCCGCAAAAATAGCGGGCACCATCCCCATGAACGAGAAGGTCTCCGGGTGTTTCTGCAGAAAATGGAATCTCCCTTTCCCGTAGCGCAGCATCTGGCGCCACAAGGAGGAAAGATTTTCTCGAGGATAATACCGAACGGCAATCGAAGGACTCATGTAGGTCTTTAAGCCGGCCTTTTCCACCCGATAGTTGAACTCCACATCCTCGCAAGCGTCGAACGTTTCGTCAACGTAACCGATTTTCTCGAACACCTCCCGCCGGTAAACCGCCCCATGGCTTACCGGGCTGACCCAACCTTCCTGGTTCGAGTAGATCAGCGAGTCGCCCCCGTGGCCTATGCTCGATCGTCTGGCCAAAGCGACGGCCTTTTGGAAATCGCTGATCCCCGGCGGGTCAAGCGGCTGCAGGCGGCCCAGGCATTGGGCGCCGCTTTTCTCGAAGCAATGAACGATTTCTTTGAAGAGTTGGCCGTTCGGAATGAAGCAATGTCCGTCCACCACGAGAAAGATGTCCCCCTTGCCGTTCTGGAAACCGATATTCCGGCCGGCGCTCGAACGCCTTTGGGGATTGGGGAACAGGAAAAGATTGGGGTACTTCGTGCCAATCGCCTTTACGATCTCCGCCGTCTTGTCCGTGGATTCTCCATCGGCGACGATGATTTCATAGCAATCCGGGGGGTAATCCTGGGAAAGCAAATCGCCGATGGTTTTTCCGATGAAGCGTTCCTCGTTGCGGACAGGAATGCAGACGGTAATGAATGGGTATGAATTCAATGTCGATCTTCAAAAAAACACACCGGGGTTTCCTCCCCGCGTGTTTAGACCCCGCCCTGCTTTCCCGAATATCTGAAACTGCACCACCCGCTTCCCGGGCGACGCTTAAGGGGAAAACAAGAAAATCGGTTTTCCTTGGACCATTCTTGATGATCCGAATGGAATGACTCGGGGGTCATCGGCAGAAGGGAAAAGATCGAAGGGCAAACCCCATGAACCCCCCTAATGGAATCTCTCAGGTTTTGCCGCGGGCCGATCCCGCCCCGCCTTGTGCCAGTTTATGACCTGCGAGTAAATGGATTCCAATTTCTCGGTCTGGCTTTCAAAGGTGAACTCTCGCCTGACCCGTTCATACCCGGCTGCCCCCATTGATT
>JACAEW010000253.1 GCA_013388675.1 Syntrophaceae bacterium
AGCCTTCTGAATGCGGAATTCGGAATGCGGATTGCGGAATGAAAAAACCGCAAGAGATTTAATGGGACGCGGATGAAATTTTAAAAACATCGGGTAAGTCCGATTGGCTCCCGGCAGGACGGAAAGGAACTGAGGGAGAGGAAAAGGTTATGGAAAAATTGGGCTATGATGATGTTCATCAAATTTTCAAGGTAATCAACGAGTCGAATTTCGAACAAATCCGGCTGGAATTTGGGAATTTGAAAATTGACCTGAAAAAATCCGCTTCCAGCGCCCCGGTTGCAGGGGCACCACCGCTTTCAGCGGAGGGCCCCAAAATCCTGAATCTTGTTCCCGTCACCGCTCCCATGCTCGGGCTATTCTTCCGCAGCTCCAAGCCCGGAGAACCTCCCCTGGTGAAACCCGGCCAGGAGGTCCGCGAAGAAGACGTGGTCTGCATCATTGAAGTCCTCCAGGAGCGCCATCCGGTGAAATCCGGTGTACGCGGGCGAATCAAACAGGTCTGTGCCCGGGACGGCCAACTGGTGGAATTCAAGCAGCCGCTGTTCCTGGTGGAGCCGTAAAGGAGAATAATATAATGGGACGCAGATAAACGCAGATGAACGCAGATTATGGCCTGGCAAAAAGGAAAACCACCGACAAAAAACTTCATTCATTGTAAGCGGTTAAACCAGGATATATCTTTTTGCCCTTTGCAGAATCTGCGTAATCTTTGAAATCTGCGGAAAAAAATGAAAGATAAAGTAGTCGTCATAACCGGAGGAGCAAGCGGCATTGGCGCCGCCCTGGCGGAAAAATTCGGGCGGGAAGGGTCCAGGATCGCCCTCCTGGATGTGGATGAAAATGCCCTCAAGGCGGTGGAACAGGAATTTCTCGCCCGGAAAGTGGATGTTTTCGCCAGGACCTGCGACGTGACCCAGGAAGAAGATTGCAGCAAGGCGATCCAGGCCATTCTCAATCATTTCAAGGGAATCGATGTATTAATCAACAACTCCGGGGTTACCCAGATCAGCCTTTTTCAAGATACTCCGGTTTCAGTTCTTCGCCGGGTGATGGAAGTTAATTTTTTCGGGGCCATTTACTGCACCAAAGCCGCCCTCGAGAGTCTCGTCGAGCGGAAAGGGATCATTATCGTCATCTCCAGCACTGCAGGGATCGCTCCTCTCATGGGAAGAACGGGATACTCCGCAAGCAAGCATGCCCTCCATGGCCTGTTTGAATCCCTGCGAACCGAAATTCTCCCCCATGGCGTCCATGTGATGATGGCCTGCCCGGGATTCACCCGAACCCAAATGCAGTCCAGAGCCCTTCACCGGGGGAAAAATCAACCAAACGACGAAGAAGATTGGGTCGGCAAGCGGGCAAACCCGGGGGAGGTGGCCCAAGCCATCTACCGGGGAGCGGTCAAAAGAAAGAGGCTCCTCATTTTGACCCCAGTGGGCAAGCTCTCCTATTATTTGAACAAGTTCGCGCCGGCCCTGTATGAAAGAATGATGGCCCGCAAATTGGGGGATAGATTCGGACTGCCCCAGGAAAAGTGAGCCGCCCGATCTGAAAGGAGAATTTATGAACCTGGGACGATATATTTCGCGCAGCGCCAAATATTATCGGGATACCCCTGCCCTGATCTTCGATCAGAAAAGAATTACCTATGAACAGCTCGACCGGAGGACCAACCGATTGGCCAACGGCCTCTTGGGATTAGGCCTGCAAAAAGGGGACCGGGTGGCCATTTATTCCGGGAACCGTCCGGAAATAGCCGAGACCGAAGTCGCCTGTTACAAGGCCGGTTTGGTCCGGGTTCCCATCAATGCCCGTCTTTCCCCTCAGGAGGCGAAGGGCATCCTGAACAACTCCGAGGCCAAGGCAATCGTGGCGGATGCATTGCATCTCGATCCTGTTCTGGCCGCATCCAAAGAACTTGAAAGCCTGGAACATTTTCTCGCCGTGGACGCCTCCGGCAGCGAGACGATCGATTATGAAGGTCTCCTGGGGAAAAGCAGGGAAAGTTTTCCGGATGTGGAGGTGGAACTTAGCGACCTGGCCGTCCTGACTTACAGCTCCGGGACTACAGGTAAGCTAAAAGGGATCATGCAGAGCTACGGGAACCGCATGGCCATGATCCGCAAGGGCCTCATGTTTCCCGAGGTCAAAATCAAAAGGGGAGACATTTTTATCCATGTGGGGCCCCTCACCCATGTGAGCGGCATGCTCCTCATGCCCACTTTCTTCTTGGGGGCCACCAACCTAATTCTCCACCGGCTTGACGTGGAACTGCTCCTGGAGACCTTCCAGCGGGAAAGGGCCAACTATATCATGCTGGTCCCGGCGATGATCAACATCATCCTGGCCTATCCCAAAACTACCCAGTACAACCTTAGCAGCTTGAAGGCCATTTTCTACGGTGCTGCCCCCATCTCCCCTCCCCGGGTTCAGCAGGCCATCGATGTTTTCGGGCCGATTCTGGTCCAGGGATACGGCATGAGCGAAACCACCTCCTTCATCACCGTCCTGACCGCCGCCGATCACGTGGAGGCGCTGAAGAACAACCCGGGACGCCTGGCTTCCTGCGGACGGCCTTTTTTTGAGACCGAGGTCAAAGTGGTGAGCGAAGAGGGAATAGAGGTAGTCCCGGGAGAAATGGGCGAGATCATCGCCCGCGGGGCCGACATCATGCAGGGCTATTACCGGGACCCGGAGCTGACCCGGCAAACGATAAAGAACGGATGGATTCACTCCGGAGACATGGCCAAAGTGGATGAAGAAGGTTTCATCTACATCGTGGACCGGAAGACGGAGATGATCATCTCCGGAGGCTTCAACGTGTACCCCTCCGAGGTAGAGCAAGTCATCTACAAACACCCTGCGGTCCTGGAGGTCTGCGTCTTGGGAGTGCCCGATGAAAAATGGGGCGAAGCGATCAAAGCCGTCGTTGTCCTGAAGCAGGGGGCGAAGCTCACCGGGGAAGAGCTGGTGAATCACTGCGCCCAGTTTCTGGGCGGCTTCAAAAAGCCCCGCTCCGTCGATTTTGTAAATGAACTCCCCAAAAACCCCAACGGCAAAATCGCCCGGCGGATGGTGAAGGAAAAATATTGGGCGGGAAAAGAACGGCGGGTAAATTAAAAGAAACAACGAGCGCGGGTTTCAGGCCCGCCCTTACCCAGGGCGGAGAATCCATCGAGGGCAGTCCATGAATTGCCCCTGCATCGCGATGGAAACCGAACTGCCCCTGCGGGCGCGCGGCCGCGCCCCCCTACCTCAAAATATTAGAGCCGGAATAATTTGGCCTGGTTTTCGTACATCAAGGCCTTGATCAATCGCACCCCGCCAGTCCTGGAAATCTGACCGTCGGCCACCAGTTTTCCCACCGCCCGGCAGATCACCCGGTCGAAGACCTCGAAGCGGCTTTCTTCGGACAGGATCTTCCGGCCGTCGCAGACCGGGCCGCCGCTGGAGGTGAGGAGAGAAGCCCCTGCCGTATGAAGCAGGTAATGTTCCATCACATACGGGGTATCGTTGTGCCACCAGGGAAATCCGGCGTGGACGTTGGGGAAGGCCCGCTCCAGCATGATGTTCACCTGGGCAAAATTCTGGTTCATGGGGTACAGGACCAGGTGGGACTGGCGCGGATCGCTTCCGTCAAAAAACCTGGAAAGCAATGGGGTTATATTTTCCACGCTGTTGACCCGGTCGAAAGCAATGTCCCCTCCCACGTCGGGACCCCATTTTTCAAACAAATATGGGTTCGCATTCCGATAGGCCCCGTAATGAATCTGGGTAACCATTCCCCTCTCCCCGTTCATTTTGCAGAACCGGTGCATCAGGAAGGAAATGAATTCCTTTGTTTCCGGGGACCGGAGGGCGAATTTTTTCTTCCTTCCGTAAGCTGCGGCGAAAATTTCCCCTGCCCTTCTCCCGCTCACCTCCAGACCGTAAGGCTCCAGGAGGCCGTGGTCGCTGGCCCGGGCACCCCTGCGGGCAAAGAAGTCGTGGCGCTCCTGTAAGGCATCCAGCAAGCCCTGCAGACTCGCCTCCTTTCCGGTCTTTGCAAGCAGCCGGTCCACGTTGGGACGCCAGGAATCGCTGAAGATATTTGCATAGGCGTCCGGGCGGAAGGTAGGGATGAACCGGATCCCTGCAACTTTTTCCGCCTTGGCATGGTATTCCAGGTCATCGATCGGGTCATCGGTGGTAAAGATCACCCTGGCCCGCGCCCTCTTTAGAATAGCCTGGGGAAGCATCTCCTTGCGCCGAAATTTTTTTGAAGTGAGGTCCCAGATTCTCTCGCCCGTCTTCTCGTCCAGACAAAGATGAATCCCGAAGAGACGGCGCAGATTCAGGTGGAGCCACTGATGCACGTGGTTCCCTTCCAGGCCGGGAAAGACCCGGCTGAGGGCCATCCATTTCTCGAAATCGGAAACCTGAGGGTCCCGGGCGAAAGCCTGCGAAAAACCCGGAAGCTTGGCCGCCAATTGAATGATGTAGTGATCGTTGTTGGCATACTCCTTCCGGTCTTCCAGAACCTCCGCCCTCCAGATATTGGGAAAGGGCCGGTTCTCCACGATTTGTCGAAGGTTGTGGTGAGTATGAGTGTCCAGGATTCCCACCTGCGATCGAAAGGGAACCGCAAAATCACGGTAAAGCCGGACTGCTTCCTTGGTGTCCAGCAGCCAGTCGGGGCCGAGGAATTTATCTGGTGCCATTTCTCTCCTGCCTTATCATCCCCACCCCGCCCTCCCCCTTCGAGGAGGAAGAAAAAGAGGAGAAGGATTTCTTAATGGTGATTGCTATCTTGCAAAAGTTTTGCGAAGGGTCGATTTCATACCCGCGCTGAAGGCTATTCTCACGATTGTATCGGCCAGGATCTGCGCTCCGGTGGCTGCGTCTTCCCACCGGATGGACTCCTCCGGGCAGTGGCTCTTGCCTTCCCCGCAAGGAATGAAGATCATGCCCGTTGGAATTCCCTGGGCGGGAAAGGTCATGGCATCGTGTCCGGCCCCGCTGCTCATTCTTTTCCAGGAAATGCCCCTCCGGCGGCAGGACTCCTCGATGAGTTCCATGATTCTCCGGTCCATCCGGGACCCATCTTTGGATAAGGCGGTCGTCAAGCGGGCACCCGGTACGGAGCGAAGGATTTCGCGAATCTTCCCCCTCGCCTTTTTTAGAAGTGGCTTTTTCATGGAACGTAGGTCCAGGGTCATTTCCACCCTGCCGGGAATGATATTAAAGGCTCCCGGATAGACCTTCATCTCCCCAATCGTTCCAACGATTTCATTCCCCAGGGCCCTCACCGCCCGGTTGACCGCGGTGATGATCCCCGCGGCCTTCACCAGGGCATCGTCCCGAAGGCGCATGGGGGTTGTTCCGGCGTGCCCCGCTTTTCCTTTCACCTCGATCAGGTGCCGATCGATGGCCACGATCCCCTCCACTACCCCCACCGGAATTCCAAGTGAATCCAGAACCGGTCCCTGCTCAATGTGCAGCTCCAGAAACGCCCGGAATTCCGAGGGAGAACGGACGGCCCTTGCATATTGCGCCGGGTCTTTTCCCATCCTCTCCAGACTTTGGGCCAGGAACGGGCTTCCCGCCCCCCTGGATTTATAAATTTCTCCCTCCACCAATAGATCAAACATGGCCCGGCTTCCGAAGGTCCCGGCGTAATGACCCCCTTCTTCATCCGTGAAGACAATGAGTTCCAGGGGGCAATGGATGGGGAGCCCGCTTCTCTGAATTGCCCGAATGGCCTCCAGGCCGCAGCACAATCCGGCGGCGCCGTCATATTTTCCGCCATGCAAAACGGCGTCGCTGTGCGATCCCGTGGCGATGCAAGGCAATCCCTCTGCTCCCGAGGGAGGGTCCAGACGCCCGATGATATTCGCTACGGCATCCTCCCGGACCGATAAGCCAGCCTCCCGCATTCGCCCCTTAAACCACTCCCGAGCCTTTAGGTCGGCGTCGGACAGGGCCGGCCGCAGGATTCCCCCATCCGGTTCTTCCCCGAACCTTCCCAGGTCTTCCAGGTCTCTTCGAAGCCTTCTTTCATTGATTTTTATCGCTGAATAATCCATCTTTTTTCACCCTTCTTCCTCGGACGAAGATGTAATGAATGTAGCCTTACAGGCTGGGAAATTCAAGGCATAAATCTATTCCCGAAGCCGGAGCCGATAGCCGAGGAATTTCCTTGCCCCCCGGCTTGAGAAAATATCCGAATTCATATAGAATTGCTTTATGAATTCAATTCCAACGATTAAGAAAGGAGAAGAAAGGATGAAAAGAAAACGGATGCGGTTCCTGTTCCTTCTGGTTTCCTTAGTTCTCGTGGGGTCGCTGGCCCACCCGGCTCTGGGCCAGGAAAAACCCAAGGCCCCGACACCCCCCAAGGAGATGGGGATCGCCCGTGCGGTGATTGCCACAGGAGTGGAAAAGATGGAGCCGGTGGGCGCCGCGGAGACGTTCCCCGCATCCACGGCAAAGGTTTTTTGCTTCCTTGAAGCCGTTCATGTTCCCAAGGACATGGATATCTCTCTGGTCTGGTTCTTCGGAGGGAAAGAGATGAGAAAGGTCGACCTCCCTCTCAAGGCCGGTCCCAAATGGAGAACCTGGGCCTACAAGAATATAGGCGGCCAGAAGGGAGACTGGAAAGTCGAAATCAAAAATGGGGAAGGAAAGGTTTTGAAAGAAGTGAAGTTCAAGATCGAATAGGAGCCCATCCTCCGCCATTCCTTGCCGGACGCCTGGAAACGGAAAAGGCCCTTTCTTTCCTTTCAGGATCGAAAGGGCCTTTCCTTTGGATGACAGGAGAGAAAATTACTCTTTCTTTTCCTCCGGAGCCGGGGGAGGGGTCGCGGTCTTGATATCCTCGATTCCCAGGTAAATGGCCAGGGCTCCTCCCAGGACCAAAATGATGGGGACGACCCCCTTTAAGACCCTGAGAAACTCAAACCACCAGAAAACCAGGCCGACGACGCCGATGATCAGGGCTACAATTCCTCCGAGCAGTATTTTCATACCTCCTCCTTTCTTCTTTTTTTATGATATTAGTGAATCTTGAGCCATCTGTCAAATCAAGAATTTCTTCGTTAGGCGCCTCGACGAAGGCTGGAAATTCCCGTCTTCTTGTGCTATATGTAGGCAAAACGTTTTTCCCGAAGGAAATAGGGGGGGATTATGCCAAAAATCCAGGTCCATCAGACCCATATCTATTATGAAGAAGCCGGCAGCGGAATCCCGCTGGTCTTCGTTCACGAGTTCGCCGGCGACTGGCGCAGCTGGGAGGCACAAATGCGTTTCTTCTCCAGCCGCTACCGGGCGGTAACTTTTTCTGCCCGGGGCTACCTTCCCTCCGATGTTCCCGAATCGCCCGAGGCATATTCTCAGGATAACCAGATTGAAGACTTGAAAGGACTGATGGACGCCCTGAAAATCCGAAAGGCCCACCTTTGCGGGCTTTCCATGGGGAGTTATACTTCTCTCTTGCTCGGACTGAAATATCCGGATCGCTGTCATTCTTTAACCATTGCCGGTTCAGGATATGGGAGCGGGGCGAACCGGGAGGAATTCCACAAGCAGATCGCCCAGGTGGCCGATCAGATGCTCAGGGGAGGGATGAAAGCAGTCTCCCAAACTTACACCCTGGGGCCGGCCCGGGTCCAGCTTCAGAATAAGAATCCCCGAGCCTGGGAAGAATTCCGCCGCCAGTTTGAGGAGCATTCAGCCAAGGGTTCCGCCTACACCTTTCTTGGGGTTCAGCGGAAGCGCCCATCGATTACCGAACTGGGGGATCAGTTGAGGAAGATGACCCTTCCGGTACTGGTCATGCTGGGGGACGAGGACGAACGCGGCCTGGAGGGAAGCATCTTCATGAAACGCAATATCCCCCGGGCAGGGCTGGAAATCTTCCCCCGCAGCGGCCACACCCTGAACCTGGAGGAGCCGGATCATTTCAACCGCTCCCTCCTGGAATTCATTACCGCGGTGGATGCCGGCCATTGGGAGGCCCGGGACCCCCGGAGTCTTTCCCCGGCCATCTAATGGCCGCCAGGGGCGACCGCATAGCGGTCCCTACCCGGGGAACCAAGCTCCATGAGCGATTGGGAAAAAAATCGGCTCTTCGATGACTGGCCGGACCGGTATGAGAAATGGTTCACGACTCCCATCGGGTCCCTCGTAAAAAGAGTGGAGTGGGAGGTAATCAGAGATTTCCTGCAGCCAGGGCCCGGGCAGTTCATCCTGGACGCCGGCTGCGGAACCGGTGTTTTTACCCTGGACATGATTTCCTGCGGGGCAAGGATTATCGGCCTCGATCTGTCCTTCTCCATGATCCGGAGGGCAAGAAAAAAAGCTGGGGACTCCTGTTTGCGGGTCATTTCAGCGGACATCTTGCACCTCCCCTTCCCCGAAAACTCTTTCGACAAAACCGTCTCCATCACCGCCCTGGAATTCATCCCGGACGGCCAGAAAGCGATCAAGGAGCTCTTTCGTGTAACCCGCAAAGATGGGGCCGTCGTCGTGGCAACTCTTAACAGCCAAAGCCCTTGGGCCGAGCGCAGGCGGGAAGAAGGCCGACAGGGCCACCCACTGTTCTCCAAGGCCATCTTCCGCTCCCCGCAAGAATTATTGTCCATCGGGCCCGCAGAAGGCGTATTCCGCACTGCGGTCCATTTCAAAAAAGAGGATGACCCCGAGCTTGCCTCGCAGAGGGAGGTGGAGGGGCAACGGAAAGGCCTCCAGACCGGGGCCTTTTTGGTCGCGAAGTGGGTTAAGCCTTAAACCCGATTCTCGATAGACCCCTTAGGGACAATTCATGAAAGGCCCCTGCTCCCACCATACAACATTGCGGGCTTGTGTTCGAACCAACCGAAGGTTGAAAATCCGGTCAAGTTTATTCAGCGGCCGCCGATACGATAGACGGAACTTCTGCGATGCCCGTCGCGGATCGGAGACGAATCCAACACCAAAAGAAGGGAATCTTGTAAAAGAGCTTTCGTCCTTTCGTATCCAGCGGCATAAGCGGATCTTCCGAGCCCCCGAGGCCCCGCGCCCGGGGGTTTTCTTTTTCCGGAACCCCTCCGGCCCCCTTCAAACCCGTAGGGGCGATTCATGAATCGCCCCTACAGCCGGATTCCTCATGACGACCTTGTATTTTCACCTAAACGTTGCCAAAAAATATTGCAGCCATCCCCCCCACCCTTCCCTTCCCCATCCAAGGGGGAGGGTCAGGTGGGGAGCAAAGGGCGCCGGGGGTGAAGTCCTTTGACCACTGCACAAATCCTTATGGCCCTTTAAATGCAAGGCTGAAAATGATTTTCAGCAGAGATTTATACACCTGGTCAGTCCATTGTCAATACAGGGTTTCCCTTTCTGGGGTTTTGTTTTATACTGGGTCCATCCTCCTCACGGGAGAAAGGATCTTTCAGAATGAACGAGAACAGGCCCAAATCGGGAAAAGAGGTCTTCCTGCCCGAGAACCTCTGCCAGATCGGAATTGTGGTCAAAAACATCGATGAAACGATTCAATATTACCAAGGAGTCTTCGGCTTCGGCCCCTTCGAAATCCGGCACGTGGATTATCCCACCGCTACCTATTACGGGAAAAAGGCCGGTTACCGGGGAAAGAGGGCTTTTTTTAACCTCGGACCCATCCAGATTGAATTGATCGAATTGAAGGACGGAAAGACCATCCATGAATCTTTTCTCAAGGAAAAGGGAGAGGGTCTTCACCACCTCGGCTTCTTGGTAAAGAACCTGAAAGAGGGGAAAAGGAACGCGGAAAAAGCGGGGTTAACGGTAACCCAGGGGGTTACCCGGCCGGACGGGACGGGTTTCGCCTACGTGGATTCGGACAAGATTGGGGGCGTCATTTTCGAGCTGATCCAAAGGGCGGAGAAGAAAACTGCTTAGCCCGATTGCTCAGCGCAAGGGGCCTCAAAGACCTCTTCCCTTTACCCATCATCTCCGCAGGAAAGCGTTACAAAGGAATTTGGATCTCAGCGCATAAGAAAAAAGGCGGTCCTCACGTTATTGAAAAAGGGGTCCCCTCTTTCTACCCATCTCATTTTAATGCAGGACCTCTGCAGAAATCCCCCCGTTCCCGCCTTTAAAAAAGGGGGCCGTAGGGGGGATTTAAGGCGGCCATTTCAAAAAGGGAAATTCATCCGAGAGATTTATTTTTCATGGTGGATAAACATTACTCAAATACTCCTTAGGCGATGAAACCTGAACCTCGTTTCATATCTGCCGTCACGGCCCCGAAGGAAAGGTCCGGCCCGGCCTGGTGGTTCGCTTTTGAGGGAAATCAGTTGTTGATCCACCAGGATTCCGATTCGGCCCGGGTCCCCTTTCTTCGGGACTTTTCCGAGCTGAAAGTTCCTTACACCGAAACCCACTATCTGGGGGATTTGGACGGGCATTCCTGCTATGCCGTGGATTTGAAAGAAAAGGCAGATATTCCCCCGGGAATGGCCCTTGAAGGACTTCGCAAGGTTTATGGCCGGATGGACGAAGAACTGTTTTGGCTGGCGGCAAGGGCCGTGCAAATCGTCGAATGGGACCGGACTCACCGATTCTGCGGGAGCTGCGGAATCCCCCTGATCGCCAAGGATGCGGAACGATCCAAGGAATGCCCCCGGTGCGGGCTTCTCCATTTCCCCCGTTTGGCGCCGGCGGTGATCGTCCTCGTCGAGCGGGGGGAGCAACTTCTCATGGCCCGATCCCGCCATTTCGCCCCGGGGGTTTACAGTGTTTTAGCCGGTTTTGTGGAGCCGGGGGAGACGCTCGAACAGGCGGTCGAACGAGAGGTATTCGAGGAGGTGGGAATCCGCATCCGGGACATCCGTTATTTCGGCAGCCAGCCATGGCCTTTTCCCCACTCCCTCATGATCGGGTTCACCGCCCGGTACGCCGGGGGGGAAATCCGGATCGACAAGGGAGAGTTGGAAGATGCCGGCTGGTTCACCGTGGATCGTCTGCCCGGGCAGCCGGGAAAGATCAGCATCGCGCGAAAGCTGATCGAGTGGTTCGTCGCCAAGCAGGGCCACCCTCCCCTGAAGGATTGAGGCTTTCACCAGCCTGCAAAGGCCGATTTTTTTGGCGCTGGGCCCTAGGCGCTCGGCGACGCCTCCGGGGGTGCTGTTTTTCCCTTTACGACCTTCCCCTTGTTGATCAACCAGCGGCAGACCAACCGCTCCTTTCCTTTCATCGACTGGTTGAAGAAGTCCACGAAAGCGACCTCCTCCTTCAAAACCTCCAGGACAGTAATATTGGCCGGTCCCCCCTCTTTCAGCTCCGCCAGTTCCGGTCTCCTCATGGCTCTTGCCGGGTTGATGGTCATGGCGGCCAAGGCTTCGGTTAAAGGCATTCCCGCCGCCATGATTTTGCCGGCGGTGAATAGAACATCCCGGACCAGGGGCTCCACGTTGAAGCGGGTCACATCGGTGCTGATGATGTCCGGCCAGAATCCCTGCCCCGCGGCCCGCTTCAAAACCTCAAAATCCGTGTGCCACCGGTCCAGGCCCAATTCCATGAGCACCCCCCGTTCCCGGACCTCGCTGTATTCAGCCCGGACTTTCCCATGCCGGTCCAGCAATCCCCCGGGGCTGGGATGGTAAATATGGGTCAGGATATCCCCCGGGCGCAGAATGGGGAAGTACTGGCTTACCGAAAGCGGGGGCGGCGCCGTGTGGACCATGACCGGCAGGCCGGTCTCCTCCCCCGCTTCCACGGCGGCGCAGATCGGGGTGACATTGGTGAGCCCGTGAAAGGCCCGTACCTTGATTCCCACGATGAGGTCCCGGTTCCGTTCGACGCATTTCACCGCCTCGTTTACGTTGACCAGGCGCAGGTCCTCGTACTCGTTCATCGAGGGAACACCGGGAATCTGAAGCTCGAAGATTTGGCCGAAGAGGCTTATGTTGAGAAAGGCCAAAAGATTCAGGTCCGACTTAGAAAGAATGAATTCCCTGAAGGCCTCAAAATTGCCCGCCCCTGAGCTCCCCCCGTCAACCATGGTGGTGGTCCCGGCGCGGGGAACGAGTTCATGGGGGTGGATGCTGATTCGGTGAACCAGGTGGAAGATATGGACATGGAAGTCAATAAGCCCCGGAGTTACGATCAAACCCGAAGCGTCAAGAGTTTCCTTCGCTCGCTCCCCCTCCAGCGCGGGAGCGATCTTGGAAACTTTCCCCCCGCTGATCGCCAAATCTGCCTTTTTGAAATCCTTTTGCGGCGGATTAAAGAGCTTTCCGTTCTTGATCAGGAGGTCTTGGGTCATAAAATAGGATCCTTTCCATGGGTAAGGCTTTTATCGCGTAGGTGAACGGGCTCACTTTCGAACCCGGATGACTTCGCCTCCGTTGGCTCTGACCAGGTCTGACGCCCGCATCCTGGTCAAAGAGTACTCTGATCCACCCCCGGAATAAACCCATTCGATCTCCAGGACTCGCTCATCGATAAGAAACCGCGCCGGGTATCCAAAAGAGGGGGTGCCCCCGCAGGGGTACCCGGTCTTTTCGAGCATTTCTTCCGGAGAAGCGATTTTCATTTTTTTAACCCCCAGGACCTTTGCCACCCGGGAGGTATCCACGCGGTCGTCGCCTCTTACGATCGCCACCACGATGGAACCCTGGGAATCAATCAGGCATACATTTTTTACAAAATCCTGGGGGGTAACTCCAGCCGCTCGGGCCGCTTCGGCCACCGAATGGCAACGTTCGGAGAAAACGAGATGTTCACAGGGGGTGTTGTTATTCTGGATGAAGCTTTTCAGTTTTTTTTCGTAGGTTGCATCCGGTTCCATCTGTCCCTCATTTGATCGCCGCCACTCTCCCTTGACCCATTTTCGAAAGGTCCTTGCCCGTCAACCGGAAAACCGCGTGGGGATTCCCTGCCGCAGCCCAGATTTCCTCAAACTCCAAGAGCTCGGAGTCGATGTAGGTCTCGATCGGCGCCGTGTGTCCCACGGGCGGTACTCCGCCGATGGCAAAACCGGTGTGTTGCCGGACAAAATCGGCGTCCGCTTTGCCCACCGGCTCCCCGGCCAGTTCTCCCAGGCGCTTTTCATTTACCCGGTTCACTCCGCTGGCCAAGACCAGGATGGGTTTTGCCGTCCGGGTCCCCCGGAAGACAAGTGATTTCACGATCTGGGCCACGGTGCAGCCGATGGCCTGAGCGGCTTCCTGTGCGGTGCGGGTGCTCGCCGGCAGCTCTACCACCTGGCAGGGCAAGCCCAGAACGGTCAAGGCATCTTGCACCTTTTTTGCGCTGTCGCTGAGGTCTTTGGCCATCTTTACGTTTTCCCTTCCATCCTTTCCAACCTTTGTCCTATTTTTCTCCGGAGGCCGGGCTATTCCGGGGAAGCGGTATACCAGCAATGGGGGTCCTCGGCAAAGGGGTCCCCGGTAACCGAAAAGGCGAGACTCCTGCACCCGGTGCAGTCTTCGCGGTCGCAGGTTCGGCATTTCCCCTTCAGGTTTCCCCTTACCCTAATTTGTTTTATAATTTCAGAGGTTTTCAAAATATTGTTAAGAGAGTTTGTCAACAAATTTCCGATCGCCAGAGGAAATCTGCGGCAGGGGAATACATCGGCGTTGGGCATGACGCAGAAGCCCTCCGTCCCTAAGACGCAGGGAGCTCCCAGAAGTTGCGGCTCCCGCCCCCGAAAATCAATCTGGAACGCCTGGTAGGACGGAATTTCATTCTCTTCCAGTTCCATGGAAAAATATGCCAAAAGGGCCCTCAGCATTCGGCGCCATTGGAATTTATCGAGGACCTCTTCCTGGATCGCTCTCCCCCTCCCCAAGGGAATAAACCTTTCGATGATCAATCCCTCAACCCGCAGCTCTTCGCCCAGACGAAGGAAGTCGGGGAGGCTATCGAGGTTGCTCTTCATTACCGTGAACATTAAATTGACATCGAAGGATCCCCTTTCTTGAATCAGGGAAATCTTTTCCATCACCCTTTCAAAGTTTCCCGCCGTCCGAATATGGTCATGGGTCTGCGCATCCGCTCCGTCCAGGGAAATTTTGATCGTCTTAAATTTTGCGATGGCCGAAAATCGGTCCAGGATTTCATCGTTTAAGAGAAGGCCGTTGGTTATAAGGCCCAGTTCTTTAACCTCCGGCTGACGGTTTAAGTGGTCGAGCAGGGGGGAAAGCTCGCCCTTCAAGAGCGGTTCTCCCCCTGTGAGGTGGATGCACGCTTCGTCCTTCCAAGCGCGAAGAGCAACCAGGATATTCTCCGAAACCTCCTTCAGCCCCTCCCAGCCCAGGTCTTCCCGCCTCGTAAAATCAACCTGGTAGCAATGGCGGCAGCGCAGGTGGCATGCATTCGTGATATGCCATTGGATGTAAAAAGAGGTTTCCATCAAGGGACCGAATCGACTGCCCGCAGCCCATGGGCGGAGCAGAAGGATAAAGGGGAAAGGATTTCCAGTCGGCTAGGGAGGATCATTGGATGACAATTCTGTGCCCAGTGGCATAAATGATCAGAACCACCAAGACGGCGATGAGAAATACGACGATGAATACCCCGGCTCCATCTCCCGCAACTTTCATCTCGTCCAGACGGAGGGCCAGCTGATGAATCTGCTGGTCAGTCAGGCTGTCCAATTTTATCCGGATTTCCTCCGGCGCGAACCCGAGGTCCTTGAGCCTTTCCCTGACCATCTTGTTTTCCAGGAATTTCTGCAGCTTCTGCAGCTCCTGGGGTCTTTCCGCGGGGGAGAGGGTCATGACTTCCGATGGGGAAAAGCCGGCGAAGCACCTGGGCGCGACTCCGATTATGCACATGGCCCCTATCAGATACCACGTTAGGCCCCTTTTTATTCTATTCATCATACGGCCTCCTTGTAGGGCGCTAAATTTAATGAACCCGCAAAAAAGGTCTAAATCCCGGCGCACTCGGGGTTTGGTTGGGAAAATGTACTGATTCTGCTCCGATGAATCCCTTCTTCCAAGCCTAATGGATGATGATTTAAAGGTCAATACCTGAAACGGTTTCTTTTGGGCTGAATGGAACCTCCTTGCTCCTTCATTGGCCTGCCATGTTCAAAGGGGAAAGACCTGATCGTTTCCTAAAAAACTTTCTGAGGTGTCGCCCCGGCGAAAGTCGGGGTCCAGGACTGATTGAAAAAGCTGAAATCCGGCCTTTACTGGAAAGAAAACCGGTTGAATTTCGGCCTTTTACGGGATCATCAAAATTGGCGGGCCGAAGGAATTGGGGGGAAAATAGGATAAAAACGGTAATTTTTGTACGCGGGGGTGCAAAAATAGGCATTTTTTTCCTTGCAATCTTTTTTAATTACAGGTAAATAAATGGTAGGCTTTTTCATTCTTTTCCCATTCCAGTCGTAACCATCCGTTTTTAAAAAGAATATTTAAAGAAAAAAATAAAATTTCCCTTTTTGGGTTTTCTGGGATAAAATTGGCCTGATTTATGCTCGACGAGGTTATCATTTTTTTATTCTTTCCCTCGTTTTAGAGAGTTGATCAAATGACACCCGCAGGAATGACCGTCGGCCGGCTTCTTCAAAAAACACGAGAAGAAAAAAAGATATCTCTGGAGTCCATTGCCAGGGAAACCCGAATCAAGTTAGATTTTCTCCAGGCCATCGAAGAAGATTCCTTTCAGGTAATGCCAGGCGAAGCCTATGCTCGGGGATTCATCCGCAGTTATTCAAAGTTCTTGCATCTCAACGCGGAAGAGATGGTTGACCTGTTCAACCATCAGGTTGAATCCCAAAAGACTCAGCCGACCGATCCCCCAAACGGGTCCCACTCCTTCAACAAATCACTGGACCAGGTGAAAAATCATCTCTTCGATTTCCTAACCACCCTTGCCGGAGGAACGGCGGCCTATCCTCTGGGCAAGACCATTCTGCGGTCCAAAGATTAGCTGCGACTCTTTCCCTATCCCTCCCTACCGGTACCGGTCCAGCCCCAGACGACGAAAAGAACCTGAAAATTTTTCTCCGCATTCATTCCCGTTTTCTTTTCATAAATGCATCAATCGCCCTGAAAAAATCGGAAGTTGAACAGCACAGGCTCTGGTTCCGGTTTTCGAATTCCACCGCCGCATCCAGGGAGGGCGCCGTGCGATTCAGGTTCAGGGCCTCCTTCGTAAGGCGAAGTCCCATGGGGCTTTTGGCCAGCATGATCCGGGCCAGGTCCATCGCCGCATCCTGAAGCCGATTCTCTTCCACTAGCCGATTCATCAGCCCGATTCTCTCCGCCTCCTGGGCATCCACGGTCCGTCCGGTCAGCAGGATTTCGGCCGCCCGTCCGCTTCCCACTTTTTGGGGAAGGAAGAAGGTTGTGCCCATTTCTCCCCCGGAAAGCCCGATGTTGATGAAGGAAGGAGTGAAAGCCGCTTTCGGGCTGCCGATGACCACATCCGATGCCAGGGCCAGACACATGCCCCCTCCGGCTGCTGGGCCGTTGACCGCGGCGATGATCGGCTGGGGCAGATGCCGCATCTCCAGAACCAGGTCGGCGTACTTCTTCTGAATGGCGATCAGGTGAACGGTCGGGTCGGGAGGTGAAGTGGGAAACTCCTGCCGCAGGCGGGCGTCTTTCAAGTCGGCCCCCGAGCAAAATCCTCGTCCTTCTCCAGTGAGGATCAAAACCCTCAAGTCTTTCCTCTCTCTCACTGTCCGAAATAAGTCATGCAGTTCTTCGACCATATCCAAGCTTAAGGCATTCAATCGCTCAGGGCGGTTCAAGGTGATAAGGCCGATGCCTGCTTCCGGCTCATGAAATCGGATCGTCGTGAATTCCATCGCTCCCTCCCCTTTCGTCCCCTCTGAATTCATTTTCCCCCAGGGGAGTCGGTTTCCCATATTATTTTGAATTACCCTTTATGATGTGTTGGGGGGG
>JACAEW010000254.1 GCA_013388675.1 Syntrophaceae bacterium
GACAACCCCATTCATTTCCGACGCGACCCGATGGAAGAACCGCTGCCTCAGGATGTCCGGCCTCGGGCGGGATGCCGCCCTGGGCCCGGTCAACTCTCTTCTGGCAGGGGTAGACCCGGGAAGCTCAAAATCTTCCTCAAGCACCCACTCGATTGGGAGAAGACCCTTTGATTAAATGGGAAGCAGATAAACAAGGCAGGACAGACATTCTGGAATAGGCTTGGGATCATGCTCGGGGAAAAAAAAGAAATCGAGCGGATGGCAGTCAAATACAATCTCCAAATCATCTTTGCCTTCGGGAGCAGGGCAAAAGAGGTTCTGGAGGTAATCGAGGGGCGGATGGCCCATCTCTCTCCCACTGCTTCGGACTTGGATATCGGGGTAAAACCGGGAGACCCTCTGAGCGGTCAAGAAAAAGACGAGATCGCCATTTTCTTTGAAGACCTTTTTGATTTACCCCGGGTGGATGTAGTGGTCCTCCCGGAAGCCCCCGTCTCTCTGGCGGCCCAAATCGTCACCGGCGAAATCCTGTATGCCCGGGATCCCAACTATGGGGCCGAATATCAGCTTAACATGATGCGCATGGCCGCAGACCTTCTACCGTATGAACGGGAGAAACAGAAAATGATCCTGGGGGTGGAGCCATGACTCCTTCCCCTATTGATCGGAAAGTGATAACCCAGCGGGCCTTGTGGGTCCGTGAAATGATGGGCGCACTGAGGGATCTGCCGCTCAAGGACAAAGATAATTTCCTCCGGAACAGACACTTCATCGCCGCTGCAGAGTCATACCTGAGAAGGTCCCTGGAGGCGCTCTTTGATAGCGGCAGACACATTCTGGCCGAAAGCTTTGCTTTTCCCGCCACCGAGTACAAGGAGATCGCCAAAGGACTTTTCGACAAAGGAGTCCTAAAGCCAGACCAAGCCGAACTGCTGCGCAAGATGGCCGGGTACCGAAACCGAATGGTGCCCTTTTACCAGGAGATCAGTCCGGAAGAACTCCATGAAATTTGTCTGAACCATCTTGATGAGATCGAGCTTTTGCTCGACAGGTTGTTGGCGTCCATCAGGGGAAAAGAGTAACAACGCTTCTCATTTCTTGAAGAAAACTTCCTCCAATCACCTCGCTTCTTTCCAGGGATAACCAGCCTTGCACGATCGTCGCGGCCGCAAGTAAAGAACCCTAAGCGCGGGAAGGGAATGGAATCAAGTCTTTGATGGTTTCGAAAAAAGTCGGAAATAGACCCCCCTCGATGGGAGAAGGTCAGAGTGGGGGATGATCCATAGAGTGATTTGAATAATTTATCAAGCCCTCTCCCCTTAATCCTCTCCTGGAGAGGGGAAGGGATTCAGGATGGGGGGATGCCAGTTAAATCCATTGGGATCCGGGTTGGACTTCGCCTGAAAACAGGGTTTGAGTTTTTTAAAGTGATGGTTTAGAATACTCAATATGAAATTTATCCCCCGCTTGATTGGGCCGCAGCTTCTCCGGGCTTCAAAGCATTTTGGGACTTTGATTTTAACGGGGCCTCGACGTTCGGGAAAAACCACCCTGTTGAGAAAGCTGTTCCCCCGGGCGTCCTATTATCTCCTGGAAGACCCAGATATGATTTCCCGGCTGCGGGCGGATGCGCGATCCTTCATTGACGAGGTCCGGCTGCCAGTCATCCTCGACGAAATCCAGAATGTGCCCGAAATCCTCAATTACGTGAGGACCCAGATTGATCGTTTCCCCCGCAAGAAAGGGCAGTGGATTCTTACCGGTTCCCAGGAATCGCCGCTCATGAAAGGCGTCACGGAATCCATGGCCGGGCGGGCGGCGGTCTTTCAACTGCTGCCGCTTTCTACGCGGGAGGCCTCGGGGGTTTCGCTTCTTCACGGGGGGTTCCCGGAGGTCCTAGCCAGTCGTTCAACATCCCCGGTTTGGTTTCGGTCCTATCTTCAAACTTACCTCGAAAGGGATGTGCGTGCGGTAAGCTCCATCCGGGATTTGGCGACTTTTCGGCGCTTCCTGGCACTCCTGGTAAGCCGTTGCGGGCAAGTCCTCAACCGAACCGACTTGGCTGCACCCCTGGGGGTTTCCGTTCCGACCCTCTCCGAATGGCTGAAAATCCTCGAAGTGACCGGTCAAATCGTACTCGTCGCTCCCTTTTACGAGAATTTCGGAAAGCGGCTCATTAAATCTCCGAAACTCTATTTTGTCGATTCCGGCCTTGCCTGCCACCTTCTGGGTATCGATACGGAAAAGATGTTACAAAAGTCCCCGTTTCTTGGCTCTCTGTTCGAAGGGTTTGTCGCTTCGGAGATCATCAAGCATCAAATTAACTCGGGTAGGTCCAAAGAGATCTATTACTTCCGCGACCAGCAAGGGCTCGAGGTGGATTTTTTGATTCCCGCCGGGAATCGAAAGTTGATGCTTATCGAGGCAAAGGCCTCTCGAACCGTGGTCCCCCAGATGGCCGATCCTCTCAAGCGGCTTTCCAGCTCGATTTCGAAGTACGAAGTCAGCAGCTACCTCGTCTTCAATCCTGGAAAGCAGGAAATGGCCACTACAGCCCTCCGGCCCGGCATCAAGGCCGCGTCGATTAACGAAGTGTTATCCATCCTTTCAGTAAAGGAGAACTAAGAGGGAAGCCTTAACCCTGCTTGATCCTTTGATCCTGGGTCGGATCAGGGTAATGATAAAAATTTTCTACCTTATCGATAGGACTCCCAAGGAGTTGTATCGGTTGAAGATGAAAAGGTTCCAGAGGGAGCTCGAATAAACAGGCGGCTTTCGTCCCTGAAAGGCCGCAGGGATCCCTTTTACCCGCATTCTCCAGGCGGTTCTCACTTCCCCCTGCTTCTCCTTACCGCCCCCCGGGAAAAACCACCTGTGGCGGGGTCTCACCGGCCAACCGCTTCGTCCTCCTGAGGTTCCAGCCCAAGAATTCCCCCCGGCGTGCTCCTTCCCCCGCTACCTCCTTCCGCTCCTTTGGGCAAAATTTCAAAAAAGGAAAAAATTTGCTTGACCCTCGGCTTTTCTTTTTCTATACTTACCGGTAGGTAAACCATCACCAGAATTCCATCCCCTCACTCTGCGGCCGGTTTCGGGTGGGGGACGGCCGGGGGGAGGGAATGTATTGGTCCGGAGGATGGAGCGATGGCCATGAAAAGGGATAAACAGACCTTCCCCCAAAAAGGTCGTGAGGAGCCGGAAAACGATTCTGCCCGCCGGCGCCTGCTGGCTGCGGCCACCGACCTCTTCACTCAAAGGGGTTATGCCGCGACCACCGTCCGGGAAATCGTGGACGCAGCCGGGGTGACCAAGCCGGTTTTATACTACTACTTCGGCAGCAAAGAAGGGATCTACCTGGAACTGATGAAGGCCGCCTTTGCCGGGCTGGACGAACTGATCGCCGCCCGGGCGGGGAAGCAGGGGAGCGCCGCGGAGAAACTCCTCCGCCTCTGCGACGAGACGTACACCCTATTCATGGAAAATATTAAACTGGCACGGGTGATGTATTCCATCTATTACGGGCCCCACCAGGGGGCGCCCTTCTTTGACTTTGATTCCTACCATCTGAAGTTCCAGCAGGCGCTGCGGGAACTCGTAAAGGAAGGAATCCGCCGGGGAGAATTCCGCAAGGGGAACCCCGAGGATATGACCTGGGCGGTTCTGGGGGCGATCAACGTGGCCATGGAAGTTCACCTCGGGCACACGGAGCTGCAATTGGGGCGCGAAGGACTCGCCCGGGTTCTAAAGGTTATCTTCCGAGGAATTTCGGCGGAGAAAGGGAGACGGAAGTGAGAGGAAGAATCGGAAATTGGGCTTGGGCCGGCTTCGGTATCGTCTTGGGGATATGGGCCGGTGGATGCACCACCCAGGCCGAAGATAAAAAACAGGCGGCCAAAGTTGCGGAACGTCCTCCCGTGGCCGTTGAGGTCACGAAGGTTGTGGCTTCGGAGGTCACCGGGGCCATCGACGTAACCGGGTCCCTGGCCTATAAATTCGGGGCCGATGTGAAGTCCGAATACACCGGGATCGTAACCGACGTTTTTGTAACCGAGTGGGTGAGAGTCAAGAAGGGCGATCCCCTGGCCAAGCTGGACACCCGGGAGGCGGAAGTGGTCCTGCAAAAGGCCCGGGCGGCCGTAGAGGTGGCCAAGGCCAATATCCTCCAGGCCGAAGTCTCCCAGAACCGGGCCGACCGGGAGTTCGAGCGGGCGAAAAAACTGAAGGAAACGGGCTTGATCACCCAGCAGAACTTCGACGATGCCCGTACGGAAACGGAAGCGGCCAAGGCCCGGGTCGAAGCGGCCAAAGCCCAGTTGAGGGTGGCTGAGGAGGATGTCCTTCACGCCCAGACCCGCCTCTCCAAATCCATGATTCGCTCTCCCCTGGACGGAATGGTCTCGTACCGGAATGTGAACGTGGGAGATTTCGTGGGGGAGATGGGGGCCAAGCCCATGTTCCGCATTGTGGATACCCGGATCCTGGAGTTGACCGTAACCGCGCCCTCCGGCGAAATGGGGGCCATTCGGATCGGACAACCCCTCCGCTTTTCCACCGATGCTTTTCCGGGAAAAAATTTCATCGGCAAGGTCATGTTCATCAACCCCGTGGTGAACGAGGCCGATCGTTCCATCAAGGTGGTGGCCGAGGTGGAAAATCACGAAGATCAACTGAAAGGCGGGCTTTTCGTCCAGGGCCGAATCCTGACCGGAAAACGCAGCGGAGTCCTGAAAATTCCCCGGGCCGCTCTCCTCAGCTGGGATGTGGCGGGGAAGAAGGGCGAAGTCTTTGTGGTCCATCAGGATGTGGCCAAGCGAAAGCCGGTCCAGACCGGGACCACCCTGGGGGATCAGGTGGAGATCACCTCCGGCCTTGCGGCAGGCGACCGGGTGATCAGCCGGGGAGGGTTCAACGTGAAAGAGGGGGACAAGGTGAACGTAACCCGGGTTAACGGGGAGAAGTAGCATGTTTCTTTCCAACCTGTCCATTAAAAGACCGATCTTCGCCACGGTCATGATGCTGGCCCTGGTGACCTTGGGAATCTTTTCCTACCGCAGGCTGGCCATCGACATGTTCCCCGATGTGGAGATCCCGGTGGTGTCGGTGGTGACGAAATATCCGGGTTCCTCCCCCGAGACGGTGGAAAAAGAAGTGAGCAAACGGGTCGAGGAGGCGGTCAACCCCATCTCCGGAGTCAAGCACGTTATGTCCACTTCCCGGGAGAGCGTCTCCACCGTGGTGATCCTTTTCCATCTGGAGGTGAGAGTCAACGACGCCGCCCAGGAAGTTCGGGCCAAGGTGAGCGCCATCCGGGGAGACCTGCCCAAGGGAATCGAGGAACCCATCATCCAGAAGCTGGATTTTGCCGCCTTCCCCATTGCCTCCCTGGCGCTGCGCTCGGAAAGACTCTCCCCCCGCGACCTGACCACCCTGGTGGAGAAAAAGGTCAAAAAGCGGTTTGAAAACATCTCCGGGGTAGGAAAGGTTGATTTGGTCGGCCTTTCCAAGCGGGAGGTCAACGTCAACGTGAATCCCCTTCGCCTGGAAGCCCTGGGGATGGGAGTGGATGAGGTGATCGCCGGGCTGCAGTCGGAAAACGTGAACACCCCCCTGGGACGGCTGACGCGGGGAGCCACGGAGTATCCCCTGCGAATCTCCGGAAAGCCCGATGTGGTGGAGCAATTCAAATCCATGATCATTGCCCGTAGGGCCGGGCGGCCGATTCCCCTGGCCGAAGTCGCCCAGGTGCAGGATGGGGTCGAGGAACAGCGCTCCCTGGCCCTGGTTAACGGTATCCCGGCCATCGGGATGGATATCCTGAAACAATCGGGGGCGAATACGGTTGGGGTGGTGGAACGGGTTAAGAAAGAGATCGAAGCGGTCCAGAAGGAGCTTCCCCCGGGAACCACCATCGAAATGGTACGGGACGGATCGATCATGATCCGCGACTCCGTGAAGGATGTGGAAGAAACCCTGATCCTCGGGGGAATCCTGACCATCCTCATCGTCTTCTGCTTCCTCAACTCCTGGCGGTCCACGGTGATCACCGGCCTGACCTTGCCCATTTCGGTCATTTCCGCCTTCACGGTGATGAATTTCATGGGAATGACCCTGAATATCATGACCCTGATGGCCCTGTCCCTGGCCATCGGCCTGCTCATCGACGACGCCATCGTGGTCCGGGAAAACATCGTCCGGCACCTGGAGCGAGGCGAGGATCACTTCACTGCGGCGCGGGAAGGGACGAGCGAAATCGGGCTGGCGGTCTTGGCCACCACCCTTTCGGTTATCGCCGTCTTCGTTCCGGTGGCCTTCATGAAAGGGATCGTGGGAAGGTTTTTCTTCCAGTTCGGAATCGTGGTCGCCTTCGCGGTCCTGGTTTCTCTTTTCGTTTCCTTTACCCTGGACCCCATGCTCTCTTCCCGGTGGGTGGACCCGGACGTGGAGCGGAAGGGAAAGCGCCATTTTCTGGCCCGGGTATTGGACCATTTCAACCGCTGGTTCGACCGAACAGCGGACGGATACAAGCGGGTGATCGGGTGGGCGTTGGATTACCGGAAAACCGTGATCTTTCTGGCCGTCCTGGCGTTCCTAGGAGGGTTGGGCGTGTTCTCCATCCTCCAGACCGAATTCATGGCCAATTTTGACAAGGGTGAATTTCAGTTGAATTTCAAGAGTGCGCCGGATGCGTCCATCGAAGAGACTCGGAGCCGTCTGATCGCGGTCGAGACCGTCCTGAAGGAAATACCGGAAGTGAAGCATACCTATTCGACCATCGGGGCCGGGGATACGGGAACCGTTCGCGACGCCCAGGTGTTCATCAAATTAAAAGAAAAGAAGGAACGGAAGCGTAGGCAGGATGAAATCCAGCGCGACCTGCGGGACCGGATCGGGAAAATCCCCGGCATTCAGCCGGCCATACTGGAATGGGCCGGGGGGAGCAGCGAGAAACCCCTGGTGGTCAACGTCCGGGGCGAGGACATCAATCTTCTTAAGCAATATGCCGCCCAATTGAAGAAAGAAGTCCTAAAAATACCCGGAATCGAGGACCTGGAAGTGACCCTGGAGCAAGACATTCCCGAGTTTCGCCTGACCGTGGACCGGGAAAGAGCCATGGATGCGGGGGTGATGACATCGGATATCGTCAGGACCGTGGGGACCCTGGTCGGCGGCCAGGCGGTCACCACCTATGAGGATGAGGACGGGGATGCGGTGGAAGTCCGGGTGAGGCTGCCCCGGGGCCTCAGGGAAAACCCGGCCCAGGTGGAGCGCCTCAAGCTTGCCGTGCAGAGGCCCGGCGCGCCGCCGGCCCTGGTTCCATTGAGCAACCTGGTGAGTTACGCAATGAGCACCACTCCCTCGGAGATCAACCGCCAGGATTTGACCCGCCAGGTGGTCCTGACCGCCAATCTCGACGGGCTGCCCCTGGGTACGGCGGTGAAAAAAGTGGAGGAAGCGGCGCAGCGTTTCCCCATGGCGCCGGGATACCGGGTGGTCTTTTCCGGGGAATCCGAAGACATGGTCGAGTCCTTTACTTACATGGCCGAAGCGCTCATATTGGCGGTCATCTTCGTGTACCTGATCCTGGCCGCTCAGTTCGAGTCCTTCATCGACCCACTGGCCATCATGTTTTCTCTTCCCCTTTCGATCGTGGGGATGGCCGGGATGCTGCTCCTCACCGGGGGCACCATCAACATCATGTCCCTCATCGGGCTCATCATGCTCATGGGCCTGGTCACGAAAAACGCCATTTTGCTGGTGGATTTCACCAAAGTCCTGCGAGCCCGGGGCATGGACCGCCGCACGGCCCTGATCAACGCCGGCCGGACCCGGCTGCGGCCCATTCTAATGACCACCCTGGCCATGATGTTCGGAATGCTGCCCCTGGCCCTGGCCCTCGGGCAGGGAGCGGAGATGCGGGCCCCCATGGCCCGGTCGGTCATCGGGGGGTTGATTACCTCGACCGTATTGACCCTGCTGGTCGTTCCGGTCGTCTATACGGTGCTCGATGACGTGGGCGGATGGGTCCGCCGGAGATGGGAAGGGAAGAAGGAGTCTGCGGGATGAGGCAATCGATGCTGAAAGAGCCGAAAAGCTGGAAACGTTTTCTCCTTGCGGGTGTCCTGAGTGTCCTGGGCTGGGGCATTCTTTCCCCTCCTTGCGGGTGGGTCCAGGAAAAGGGGGTAAAAGTGCTAACCCGCGAGGAGGCCCTGCGAATCGCGCTGGAAAAGAACAAGGATATTCAGAAAGCCCAGGAGTACCGGAACATGGTGATGGGCCGTTACGTGGAGGAGCGATCCGCGGCTTTGCCCCAGCTCCAGCTTTCCGGTGGCTATGGCCGGGACCGGGATGATGCCACAAAAGAAGTTTTCCGGGGCCTCTTCCCGGCGGAAAAGGGAACCTGGGGGGCGGAGGTGGGAGTTTCCCAGGTTCTCTATGCTTTCGGGCGAGTCGGTGCGGCCATCCGAGCGGCGAAGATCGGCCTGGCAACCGCCGAGGATCAACTGAAGATCTTCCAGCAGGCCGCCTGGCGGGACGTGTCTTCGGCCTTTGACGACGTGCTCCTCGCCAAGGAGATCCATGCCCTGGCGGTACAGAATTACGACCAAAAAGTGCGTATCCAGGATGAAACCCGGCGCAAACATGCCGCCGGGGTGGCCACAGATTACGACGTTCTTGCCGCGGATGTGGCCGTGGAAAACGCCAAGCCGGAGGTCATCCGCCGGGAAAACCAGGTCCGGATAACGCGGGAAAAGCTCCGCTTCCTCCTGGGGTTGGAGGGGGAAGAGGTGGATGCCAAGGGGACCTTCGAGGAGACCATCAACCCCTACCCTTCCTATGAAAAGGGTGTGGCTACGGCCTGGAATAACCGCCCCGACCTTTCGGACCTGCAAAAACGGATTGGAATTGCCGCGGAGTTAGTCAAAATTTACGATGCCGGGGATAAGCCCCGGGTGGACCTGAAAGGCTCTTATGGGTGGAGGGATATCAACTACTACGACGTGTCCAGGGGGGACGGCCAGGTCTGGAGCGCGGGCGTGTTTTTGACGTTCCCCTTCTTCGACGGGATGCGCAGCCGGGGAAAAACGACCCAGGCGAAGAGCGACCTCAGCTCGCTGAAGATCGATGAAGCCAAGCTGAAGGACTCCATCGCCCTGCAGGTGCGCGACGCGTTAAACGCCTGTCGGGAAGCCGAAGAGATTGTGAAGGCCCTTTCCGGAACCGTCCGGCAGGCGGAGAAACTTCTCTCCATGGCCGAAAAAGGTTATGAATACGGGGTCAAGACCAAGCTCGATGTGGACGATGCTCAGCTGAGCGTCATTCAGGCCAAAGGAAACCTGGCCCGGGCGCGGCGGGATTATTCGGTGGCCCGGGTGACCCTGGACTGGGTGCTGGGAACGGTGGGGGAGAAGACCAATAAATAATGCCGATGCGGAATTCGGGATGCGGAGTGCGGAATGGAAAAGGCAAAAAACATATCTCTAATTCGGGGTTTATCCGTCCGAATTCAAAATTCCGCAACTGTTTAGCCACACTGGAAAGAATTCCCAATATGCGAGGAATCCTAGAAATCCCCCTGGATCCCCTTTTTTCAAAGGGGGAAATTCGCTTCGATTTCTCTAAAACAATCCAAAAAGCTCTCCTCCCTTTGAAAAAGGGAGGCAGGGAGGGATTTTGGGGGAAGCCTTTTTAAATGGCTAAACAGGCACAAAAAATCCGCATTCCGCTTTGGGATGAAACTGATTGCGGGGGACAAAGGAGCATGGTATAAAGACTTCCAAACCCTTAATCTCGCTCCTCTTATAACGGGCAAGACTCGGAAGAAAGAGAGGAATTTCCATGAGGACGAAAAGAAGCCTGATTTTGGGAACGTTATTGGTATTCATCTCTCTGGCCTGGTTTTTACCAGTCCAAGGGGCGGAGCCCAAGAATGTGATTCTCCTCATCGGGGACGGGATGGGTCCGCAAGCGGTGGGGCTGGCGGTCTATTACAACCGGTTCATGAACGGGATGGAAAAGCGTCTCCACATGGAACGGCTGATGGCGGCCGGAAACACGGGCTATTGCCTGACCTATCAGTACGGCACGGTGGTGACCGACTCCGCCTCTGCGGCGACGGCTTTGGCCTCCGGAGTCAAGACCCGCGATGCCATCATCGGCAAAGATCATGACGGGCGCGTGATGAAATCCATCGTGGATATTGCCCGGCAGCTTGGAAAGTCGGCGGGGGTCATCAGCAACACCCGCCTGACCCATGCCACTCCCGCCGGTTTCTATGCCCATGTCATTCACCGGGACATGGAAAACGAGATTGCCGTTCAGCTTATCGAACGGGGAGACCTGGCGGTAGCCCTATCTGGGGGCGCACAACATTTCATCCCCGCGGGGACGAAGGTGGAGGATCACCCGTCGCTGAAAGGAATCGACCGGAAGGCCGGGTGGGGGGGGTCCAGGAGAAAGGACGCCCGGGACCTGATCGCCGAAGCCAAGGCCAAAGGGTATGCCTTTGTGGCCAACGAAAAGGAGCTTCTGGCCCTGGATGCCCGGAAAACCGAGAAGGTTCTGGGGCTCTTTTCCGCTTCGGGATTTCCCAGCGCCATCGACCGGCAGCCGCAGCACGAGACCGGGGTGCCCACTCTTTCCCAGTTGACCGAGAAATCCCTGGAAATCCTGAAGAAGAACCCCCAGGGTTTTTTCCTGATGGTGGAGGGAGGGCAGATTGACTGGGTGGAACATGGGAATGACGTGGCCAGCGTCCTTCACGAGATGCTGGAATTCGATCAGGCCGTCGGACGGGTCATGGATTTTGCCGAAAAAACCCCCGATACCCTGGTGATCGTGACCGCCGACCATGACACCGGGGGACTGGCCATCGGTTACAGCAATTACAACCCTCCGGCGCCCGTCAAGCTGCCCAGCGGGGAAACTTGGAAGACCAAATACAATTTTGCCGACAAATCCATCTTCGAAAAGATGGCCACGCAAAAGAAGTCCTTCCTGAAGATGTTCCAGGACAGCAAAGGAAACCCGGCGGCCTTTAAGAAAGAGGTGGAAGAAAACTCCGCTTTTTCCATCTCCGAGGAGCAGTCCGCCGCACTATTGGCCAAAGACGCCAAAGAAGCCTTTCCGCTCCCGAAAGAATACGGCGAGTTTTATGTGTACAGCGCCGGGAACCCGACGGCCCTGATGGGACGTCTTTTCGGAAAGGAAACGAACACCGCCTGGGCCGCGGGGACCCATACCCATACACCGGTGATGATCTTTGCCCATGGACCCATGGCCGAGAAATTCCGGGGCCTCTTGGATAACACCGATGTTCCCCAGATCATCGCCAAGGGATGGGGAGCGACATTACCAGCCTCCAAATAGGGCGCCCGCCTTTCCAGAATGCGGAATTCGGATGGGGGAATGCGGAATATTTAGCAAGAGAGAATGATCATTGAAATTCCGATTCCGAATTTGAACTTTATTAGGGAGGTTTCCATGGCTTACTGGAAAAAGGGAATGTGGTTCATTGGGCTCCTGTTGGTTGCAGCGGGTGGGACCGGCTGCGCAGTGTTCGTCGCTGCGGGGGCCGGAGCGGCGGTGGGAATCGGGACCGCGGAGTATATCGGGGGGGAGTTGAAGCAGGCCTATGCCGCGCCCATGGAAAAAACCTGGAAGGCCTCGGTGGCCACAGCCGAGGAGCTTAAAATGACCACTACGGAGAAATCCATCGACAACCTGGATAAGAACCGGGTTATAAAAGGAAGGACTGAAGACGGGAAGGACTTCCAGATCGCCCTGGAAGCCCTGGGCAAGGATGTGACGATGGTCAAGGTGCGAATCGGCCTCTTCGGGGATGAAAAGGGTTCCACGGCCGTCCATGCTTCCATCGCCAAGAAACTGAGCAATTAGAAGGTAAGTCCATGGCCCGCATTCAAGTAAACCCGGAAACATGCACCGCCTGCGGCACCTGCGCCACCGCCTGCCCCGCCATATTCATGATCGAAGGGAAAAAAGTCCGCACCTTCGACGAGGAGCATTGCACCCTCTGCGGCCATTGCCTGGCCCTCTGCCCCGTGGACGCCATAAACATTCAGGAATTGGACTCTAAGGAGTTTCCCGACCTTCCGCAGGACCTGAGTATCTCTCCTGATACCCTGGCGGCCTTCCTCCGCTCCCGTCGCAGCTGCCGGGTCTTTGCCGCAAAGGAAGTTCCCCAGGAGGCATTGGAAAGACTGATCGATATGGCCCGGTACGCGCCTTCGGGCCATAATTCTCAAAACTTTGAATTTATCGTCGTCAACAACCGCGAAATGGTCCGGACCCTTGCCCAGAGAACGGCCGTGTTTTACGGAAACCTTTATAAGCTTCTGAGCGCTCCCGGGGTCAGCCTCCCGCCCTGGCTTCAAGCCCACATGCGCGGATTCCGCCTGAACTGGGAGTACTACCAGGCGGGAAAAGATCGAATTTTCCGAAACGCCCCGGCCCTGATCGTCATCCACGCCCTGGCGGAAAACACCTCCTCGGCCCAGAATTGCCACCTGGCCATGGCTCACATCATGCTCCAGGCCCATACCCTGGGACTGGGAACCTGCATCAACGGATATTTTACCACCGCCGCGGAGCGGGACCCGTCCATCGTCAAGGAATTGGAGGTGCCCAAGGAAAATAAGATCTTTACCTGCTGCACCGTGGGCTACCCGGTTCTGAAATTCCGGAAGCTCGTGCAGCGCAAACCGCCGTCCGTCCGCTGGCTATAAGGGAGGAGTCATGGAAGTCAAAGTCGGAAATGGAAAGATAGAACTCGCCGAGGGGGACATCACCAGCCAGGATACGGACGCCATCGTGAATGCCGCCAACCGCAGCCTGCTTGGCGGCGGCGGGGTGGACGGCGCAATCCACCGGGCGGCGGGCCCCCAGCTTCTTACGGAATGCCGAGCTTTAAAGGGATGTGAAACCGGCGATGCCTAGATCACCAAGGGATATAAGTTGAAGGCCAAACATGTGATCCACACGGTGGGACCGATTTACCACTCGGCGGGTAAGAAAGCTCCCGAACTCCTGGCCAGCTGCTACCGCCGGAGCCTGGAGGTCGCCAGCCAGAATAAGCTTACGAGCATTGCCTTCCCCTCCATCAGCACCGGGGCCTACGGCTATCCCCTGGAAGAAGCAGCGCCCATCGCCCTCAAAACGGTGATGGAATATCTGAAGGCCCATTTGGATATCGAGCTGGTCCGCTTCGTTCTCTTCGGACGGGAGGCCTACCAGGCCTATGAAAAGGTATTAAAAGACCTGGCCAAGAAAAGCGGTTAGAAACCAGCCTTCAGAACCTAAAAACTCACTCCCGCCCTCAAGGCGGCAAAGGGGCCGTTGCCGATGCTCACCCGGTTCCGGTCCCGGTCTTCGTAGTTCCGCCCCTCGAAGTAGAACCGGTCGAAGGCGTATCCTCCCATTAGATCAAGAGAGAAATGTCGATTCAGAGAAGCCCGGGCCCCGGCGGCGATTTGTTTTTCGTAGTAAAAAAGCCGGTCCTTATCATCCTGGCGTTCCGCCCGGTAGTAGCTCTCGTTTCTCCATTCGAAATTGCCGTATAGGTGCAGAAAGCCGAGGGGACTGTAAGTGACCCTTGCCCGGACCGATCGAACGAAGAAGTAGGAAAAGGAGAAAGAGACTTCTTTCATCGGCCTCAGGTTGAGGAAAGCGAAAGGAATGCCCACCACCAGGCGGGCCTGGTCATTGGGCTCGTACCAGTACCCGACCCCCGGGAGCGGTACATTGGGCAAAAACTCGCGGGTCTTGGAATAATTCAGGAAGAAAAGCCAGGCATTGCGGCCGCCGTCGGGCATGCGGGCGAAGAGGTTGACGTCGAGGAAAACCTCATCCCAGCTGGCGAAGGGTTTATCACTGGCGGACCCGAAACCCAAGGCGACCCCCCCGATCCATCCATTGTCAAACCGCTGCCGGTATTGTCCCCCCAGGCGGATATTCCAGAGCTCATCGGGAAAGGATTCGCCGGTGTTCGGGAGGATCGCAGCTGTTCCTACGTCCTGGACCCGGAGGTTGAGGTACGCCGATGCATCCCTTTCCGAACCCTGCAGAAAGGGCACAAGGGTAAACAACCCATGCTCGTTCAACTTGAAGTCCTTGCCCTGGGCGGCGACTTCCTCTGGGGAATAACCGAGAAACTGGTAGTTCAAAGACGGCCTGGTCTTTCCGATTTCGCCCCCGATCCATCTTAGGACCTCGTCCTGGGCCGAACCGGAGAGGGGGATGAATAAAAGGAAAAATAAGCTCAAAGGGAAGGCATGGAAAAATGGATAGATTCGGAGCAAGGGAAAGTTTTTTTTCATTTTATTCCTTTTGCTGTCTTCCTATTCGGCAGACCTGCAGGGGCGATCACGCGAAAGGCGTGACGGGTCGCGCCTATAGGGAGGATATTTTTTTCACGTAATCGTCGATCTTGAATTTCCGTCGCAAGCCGGCGTCGTTCATGTAGCGAACCTGGCCGAAGACCTTCCGTTCCCCCCATGGCCGGTCGTGCTTCCCGAAGCACCAGGCCACTCCGGTGAAACTGTTGGGGTCCCGCCCGTCCAGCTCATACTTGTTGTTCAGGTACACCGCAATCCGGTAGGCCTCCTCTGGTTCGGTGGACCACTCCAAAATCTTCTTTCCCCAGTACATGCGCATGTAATTGTGCATCTTTCCGGTAATCACCATCTCCTTCTGGGCGGCGTTCCAGTAGGGGTCGTGGGTCCGACCGTCCTCCAGTTCTTCCCGAGAATAGACATACTCCCGCTTTTCCTTCTGATGGGTCTTCAGCGTCCTTTGGGCCCAATCGGGGATGGCCCGGAAGGAATCGTAAGCCGGGTTGTAATGGGAAAAGTTCATGGCCAGCTCCCGCCGTACGACCAGCTCTTCCAGGTAGGCCTCCCGGGTCTTGGCAGGAATTTTTCCTGCTTCCTGGACTTGCAAAGCAATATAAAGAGGGGAAATCTGCCCAAAATGGAGATAGGGGCTCATGTGGGAGACGCAATCCAAAGAGGGATCGCTCCGTAGTTCCCCATAATCCCTTAATTTATGGGCGATGAAATCCCCCAGCCGCCTTTTTGCCTCCCCGGTCCCCCCCCGAAAATGACTCACCGGCTGAACCGTCCGGTCGATGGAGAGAGAAGAAAGAAGGGTGGGAATCGGCTTTTTAAGGTCCAAACCCGCGAAATCCTGATTCCTCAGAGTATTTTTTACAGGCGTTTCGGACAAGGGAACCAGATATTTTCTCAACTGACTGTTGATTTTGGGCCGGAGGACGGCCGCAGAGTAGGCTTCTTTCGGGCAGGCTTGTTCCACCGGAACGATCACATCCGTTTCCACCTGCACTACCAGGCAAGGAGCCTTTTCTGCAACTTCTTTACGCCACTCCTTTTGAATCCGGAGATATCCGCAATCGGTTATCAACATGGAGGCCTGGGCAGAAACATTCACCGACTCTTTATCCGGCAACCCTTTTAGAGCAACAAATTGAATCCCTCGTACTTCCAATCGTGATCTTACCTCCTGCAAGCCTTCCAGCATAAAGGTATAATGCCTGAGGTTGGCTTCCGGAAAAAAGTCGGTGAGAACAAAGAGAACAACCACCGGAAGTTTCTGCTCGTTGGCCTGCCGGATGGCGTATTCCAGCGCATGGTTGTACTCCGCCCGCTGAGAGGCCTGCATCCAATACAGAACAAACTGACCCTTTTGAATGGGCCGATCGTTCAATTTTTTGATTCGTTCCGGATGGATCATGTGCCCCTCCCTTTGGTTTGACTGACCGAAAGCCGCGCTCTTTCCGAAAGCGGCCTCCAGTTATTATACCGAATCTCCGGTTTCTTTTGGCGAATCTTCAATCACCCCATGGCGAAATTTCCTTGACACGCAAATTCCATTTTTCTATATTCGACTTGCCGCCGAGCGGGTTTTCGTCCTTTATCGATTCGGGTCCGATTTCTTTAAACGGTCATGTTCTGGTCGTTTTTGGCCCCGGAAAACCAAAACGGTTGATTCAACGGAGCTTTTGGTTCCCTACGGGAATCGATTCCTTTTCCCAAGCCATTGGAAGAATTTCAAGGGAGGCCGGACAATGAAAAAAATCTGGATGAAGAACTGGCCCGCGGGGATTCCTGAAAAACTTGACTATCATCATGGACCGAGGCCGATTTTTGAATATGTGCGAATTCATGCCAGGAACTTTCCGGAGAAGATCGCGATCAATTATTACGGGCGGGAGGTCCGTTATTCGGAGCTGGATTTGTTCACCGACCGGCTAGCGGCTTACCTGATAAGGCACGGCGTAAAAAAGCGGGACCGAGTTGCCCTTTGCATGCAAAATTGTCCCCAATACGTGATTTCCCAGATCGGCGCTCATAAGGCCGGTGCCATCGTGGTTCCCTGCAACCCCATGTTTAAAGCCTGGGAATTGGAAGCGGAATTGAGCGATACCCAGGCAGAGACCATCGTTTGCCTGGATCAGACGTATCCGGTTGTGGAGGAAGTGCGCCGCAAAGTTCCCCTCAAAAATGTTATCGTAACCAGTTTTGCCGACGCCCTTCCGGAAAACCCTATTTTCCCGACCCATGAATCGATGCAGATTCCGAAGAAGGTATTCCCCGACACGGTGGATTTGGCGGAAATATTAAAAACCGAGAATCCCTCCTATCCGCGCCCTGAAGTCAACCTGGAAGATGTCGCCCTGCTGCAGTTCACGGGGGGCACCACTGGCCTGCCAAAAGGGGCCATGCTAACCCATGGCAATCAACTGTTCAAATCGGCCGCCAATGCCGCGGTCTACAGATACCATCCCGATGATTCCATGCTGACGCCGATGCCGATTTATCATATTGCCGGCATGCTTTGGGGGATGACCTCTCCCCTGTATATCGGGTGTACCCTGGTCATCCTGGGTCGTTACGAGGCCCGGGCGATGGCCGGAGCCATTCATTCCCTAAAATGTACCAAGGTCTATAGTACGGTTCCCATGAACACGGAGATTCTCGAGCTGCCCGATCTTTCGAAATACAACCTTCGGTCGGTGCGGATCAATCCGGTCACAAGCTTCGGAGTTTTTCTGACCGAACCGCTTGTCGAGGCCTGGCGCAAGGCTACAGAGGGGGGAATTCTCGTTGAGGCCGCCTACGGCTTGAGCGAGACCCACACCTGTGACACCTTCAGCCCGCTGGACAAGCCCAGAATCGGGAGCGTTGGGATCCCGATCTATGACACCGACCTCAGGATCATGGACTTCGATGATCCGGAAAAAGAACTCGACGTGGAGCAGGTGGGGGAGATAACCGTAAAAAGCCCCGCCGTTTTCAAGGGATACTGGGGAAAGCCGCAGGAGACGAAAAACGCCCTGCGGGAGGGCCGGGTTTATACGGGAGATATGGGGAAATACGATAAGGATGGATACGTGTATTTCCTCGGCCGGAAGAAGGAAATGATAAAAGCCTCCGGTTACAACATTGCTCCGGAAGAGGTAGAGGGGTTTTTGATGCGCCATCCGGCGGTCGACCAGGCGGCCTGCATTCCTGTTGCGGACGCCAAAAGGGGTGAGACGGTCAAGGCGTTTATTGTCCTGAAGGAAGGTTTTCGGGGCCAAATCAAGGAACAGGAGCTGATCGATTGGGCCAAAGAAAAAATGGCCGCCTATAAGTACCCGCGGTTTATCGAGTTCCGCAGAGAACTTCCCAAGAACAGCATCGGAAAACTCTTACGGCGCGTCCTGCGGGAAGAAGAAGAAAAAAAGGGGTCTTCTCCCAATCGAGTGGGTGCTTGAGGAAGATTTTGAGCTTCCCGGGTCTACCCCTTCTGTGAAGAGAGTTGGCCGGGCCCAGGGGGGCATCCCGCCCGGGGCAGGACATCCTGAGGCAGCGGTTCTTCCATCGGGTCGCGTCGGAAATGAATGGGGGTGTCCCTGTTTAAGCTGGGATTTAGTTCGAGGCGAAGGGATCGGGGACCGGTGCCTTGGGGAAGCC
>JACAEW010000109.1 GCA_013388675.1 Syntrophaceae bacterium
CAGGCCAAAAACCCGAAAGCAAGGAGGGGGTGAAGCTCAAGCCGTCAATGCTCCAGTCGCCAGTTGACCAAATTTCCTCGCAGGCGTAGATTTCGAACCTCAGTCGGGGTTTGGATATGCTTTCCATTCCTTGAATTTTGGCCAGTTGCAGAGATTGGCACGCAACCTTCAATGGTTCGAAGGTTTACAAGGAATGAAGATATCGTTAACCTTTTAATCTCAAAAGAAACTTATTTCATCAGGTGAAATAAAATTTTTCTATATATCGTTTCCCCCCCTTGCATCCAAAGGAAAGTATTGGGAGGGCAGGCCGCCACACGAAGGATCACTTTCCCCATCGATTGCGGTCCGGGGGCCTTATAGGGAAGGATGGATTTATAATGAAAGAGATTTATCACGGATATTACGCCACACGCATCTATCTCCCTCTCTCCCGGCTGTCACGAAGTTGGCGAAGGTTTTTCAGGCACCTCAGGGGGAAGCCGGGTCCTTTCCTACAAAATATCCGGCTGCCTGGAATTTCATGGAAGGAATGCACCAGGCAACGCGCTATAAAAATCTGGGAAAAAAAAGAAGAAAATGGGAATGTCCGGATAAGCGAGCTTGCCATTCTCTCTGCACTCGCCGCTGATTGTATAAACGGCAGCAACCTGTTTGAGATCGGTACGTTCAATGGCAGAACGACGATTAACCTCGCGCTGAATTCACCGGCTCAATGCAGAATCTTTACGCTCGATTTGCCTCCCGATCTTGAGACCCCGTCTTCTACTGCAAAAAGTGAACGGCCCATATGCAAAAAGGCCCTACCAGGATCAAGATACGAAAAATATCGGATGATCTGTCCTGCAGCTGTTAAAAAGATCCAGCAGCTTTTCGGCAACTCAGCCGCATTTGATTACTCACCCTACAAAGGGTCTTGCTCGCTTGTTTTTGTGGACGGGTCTCATGCTTATGATTACGTGGTATCAGACAGCCGGGCGGCCATGGATCTGGTTTGCAAGGACGGAATAATCATCTGGCACGATTACGGAATCTGGGAAGAGGTTACTAGGGCTCTTGAAGCTTTAGAAATGCAAAAAGGCTGGGGCCTGCGCAATATCAGCGGCACGAGCCTTGTTTACTGGAGAAAAGTGTAAAGAGTCGAGGCGGGCGTTTTCCCGAACAAGAAGAGGGCGAAAGGCATTTGGGCAAAAACGAGCGATTACGGCTACATACCCGCCCTTTTCGGGTTGCAAAAGTTCAAGATTTGAAAACCACATCTGCAATTCCAGAGGAAATTCCAAGTTTATGACCTTGAGGGGTTGTCCGTAATCTATTTCTTGCTCCCAACGGAAGGTTTTGAAGCCTTCTCACCGTCGTTTTTGAGGAATAACTTTCAACAAAAATCTAGGCTGGAGACCATGAGAGGCTTAGATTTCTATGTAATGTCAGCGAATCGCCGGATTGGGAGGCGAAGATCAACCCGTAATACTAAGAGGTACCGATGAACCGCGCAACTCCGGGAGATATTGCGCCCACCGCGTTTGGTGGCCGAGCGGATGTACAACATCCAACGCTGGACGAAAATGGACAAAGGCGGGCATTTTGCCGCCTTAGAGCAGCCTGAGGTTTTGGTTCGCGAGATCTGCGCCTTCTTCAAACCATGGCGATAATTCATTCCGCCCCCCAGAGCTACGAGATTCAAAACATACCCAGCAAGAATCGACGACAGGTTTATAGTCAACGCATTGGCACGCTTCATGGCATTCGTAGATCGTTATTCGCCGCCAAATTTTGCCTATTTTTCACCTTGACTACCGAATCCAATCAGCGTATTTTTTTATCGTTGTTACCCCTCGTACCCAAGTGAACCGTGAAACCTTTAACCTTCTGGAGTCCAAAATGAGAAGGCGGGGTTGTCAGAAAATGGGCTTGCGAAGCCCCCAGAGGGCTTAGGATTTTCCCTTTGTGGGTGCCATCCTTTATCGCCCTTTTTAAATCCGGTGCTTCCGTTTTAGAGCCTTTCTTACCCTAATCCCAAACCTTCTGGGAGGTGCAGAATGAAGAAGAAAGTATCCATCCTTTTCATTGCTCTATTATTGACCGCCGTGGCGGCCAGTGGGTTCGGTGCGGATTACCCCACCAAACCGATCACCCTCATGGTCCCTTGGGTGGCCGGGGGGGGCACGGATACGGGAGCCCGCATCCTGGCCGCCATTGCGGAAAAGATGATGGGGCAGCCCATCGTGGTCATCAACAAAGTGGGGGCCGGGTCCCAGGTGGGATTGACCGAGTTGGCCCGGCAGAAGCCGGACGGGTATTACATCGGCTGCGTCAGCATGCCGGCCCTCAACACCATCATCCTGGATCCCGAACGGAAGGCGGTTTTTGACGTTGATTCCTTCCTTCCCATCATCAATCAGGTTTTGGACCCTGGGCTCATCTGGGTGAAGGCCGACAGCCCTTACAAAACGCTCAAAGACCTTCTGGATGACGCGAAAAAGCGCCCCCTGGAGATTCGGGCCAGCACCACGGGAATTCTGGGGGATGACCACTTGGCCATTCTCATGATGGAAGAGGCTGCCGGGGTAAAATTCCGAATTGTCCATTTCGAAGGAGGGGCGCAGCAGTTTACGGCCACCCTGGGGGGGCAGGTCGATGTCTCTTTCGACAACGTGGGGAGCGTGGTGACCAAAATAAGAGCCGGCCAAGTGCGGGGCCTGGCGGTGATGGACCCCCAGAGGTCCAAGTTCCTGCCCGATGTCCCCACGACCGTGGAACTCGGTTTTCCCAATGTCATTTCCAATTCGACCCGGGGAATCCTAGGGCCTAAGGGCATTCCCGATCCCGTGGTAAAGAAAATTCAGTCCGTCTTTTCCGAGGCTATGAAATCTCCGGATCATATGGACAAGATGGATAAAGTCGGGCTGGCCGTGAAACCCTTGATGGGCGAAGAGTTCAGGAAGTATTACCGCAACCTCCATGAAAGATGTAAACCTCTTGTCGAGGCGGCCCGGAAAGCAAGATAACATTCCTCCCTCTCCCTTTGGAGGAAGAAGATTAGAATGAAAGAGCAAGGAGAGGCTGGTAAGGGGAAAATCTTCAACGGTCCTCTGGGGCCTGGCGTTTTTTTTCTCGCTGGTATCTTCAGCGCGCAATCTCCTGCCGCCTATCCTACCCGTCCGACTTCCATCACGGTGTCCTCCCTTGTGGGGGAAGGGACCGAAGGGGGCGCCTGGGTCTTGGCAGAAGCCTGATGGATACTATTTGGGGTTTGTCCTTTTGCCCCAGGATGACTCCAACAACCTGGAATTGCAGCGCATGGCTGTCCTCAACTTCGATTCCTTCATTCCGATTATCAATCAGGCGGAAGATGCGGGGGGTATCTGGGACCGGAAGGAAAAGCTTAATGGAAAAAATTTTTATAAGCGGGTCGCAAAAGGGGGGCAAGAAACCCGTAAGCCCAAAGGGCCACTTGACAATCTTATAAAATTATCCCAAATTATGGTCATAAGGAGAGAAAGACACCTCAATACCACTTTGAAAAAGAAAGGGGGAAAGAGTATGCAAGTCAAAAGGAGAGAGTTTTTGAAAACTGGAGTCGCAACGTTAGGCGCAGCATCCTTGGGCCTGATGGCTGCGGGAGTCGGGCAGAAAAGGGGGGTTGCGGAAGCTGCGGCTGTTCCTGAATACAAACTCTATGCGCTAAAGTACGCTGGCCCCTTCACAAGTTCCGTCGCCATGGTTTTTTTCAATAAGGAATGGGATAAAACGATTGCCAGAAATTACTATATCTGGGCCGCCCAAGGAGGTGGGCAGACAGTTGTCTTCGATGCGGGAGTGCGTCCGGCTTTGGCCGCGGAGAGGAAACTGGGGGGATATGTCCCCCCGGATATGGCCCTGGCACGTATCGGAATAGACGCCAAAAAGATGGAACACCTGGTAATTTCTCATATGCATTTCGATCACAACGGCGGTCTCGAATTATTTCCCAATGCGAAAATTTATGTGCAAAGAAAAGAATATGACTTCTGGGTTTATGATCCCATTTCCCGAAAACCCCCCTATGCCGCCGTTGCCGACGCGGTAGTCAACAAGCAGTTCGGAGACCTAAGGGGATCGGCCCGGCTTGTGTTCATTGATGGAGATCAGAAGATTCTGCCGGGCATCGAATTACTCCTGACGCCAGGGCATACCCCGGCGTTGCAATCGATGGCGGTCAACACCGCCAAAGGACTGGCCATTCTCGCTTCCGATTGCGCCCACATTCATAGGAGTTTCGTGGAAGACAATCCGAGTTGCCTGATTACCGACTTGCCTGCTTGGCTGAACAGCTATGCAAGGCTTCGGGAGAAGGTCCAAGGCAACTGTAGTATGCTTTTCCCAGGACACGACAAAGATATGCTGGAGAAATATCCAAAGGTGGCAGAGGATGTGACCCAATTGGTTTGATGGGAAAGACTCTTTAAAAGGCGGGGCGAAACTTGGCCCTGCCTTTTTTCTTCGTGTTTCAGAGTTGCATAAAACTGCTGGGCGCTATTATTTTCGAATAATCGCGTGCGGTTGTGAGATACCTATTTTATGTAGAATCGGCCTACCGCATTTCTACCCCCCATGAGCAATCCCCAAAGCAGCCCTAGCCTGAAGCGTAGCAGGTGAGGTCCATAAAAAGAGATATCTTCTTTCAAAGGGCGAGAGGACGACTGAAAAGGTTCCGCGCTTTCTGTTTCTTTTAATCCCAACCCGCCTCCCGGGGGGAATATCATCTCCTTTTCACGAAGGGAAAAGCTTATCCTGGGTCCATCTCTCCCCCCCCCGCAGAAAACGAAAAAGCCCATCCTTCACCTCAGGGATTGGTGCACAGCTTATCCCAGGGGCCGAGGCTTTTGAGTTCGTCGATGAGCTGGCGGATGACTCGGAATCCTTTCTCCCAGAAATCCGCCTGCTCGATGTCGACCCCGGCATCCTTTAGGAGGTCGTGAGGGCTCCGGGACCCGCCCTGTTCCAGGAGGTGGATGAGCCGATTCCGGAAAGAAGGGCCTTCTTCCTGGGATTGTTGGAACAGAGCCAGGGACACCAGTTCGCCGAAAATATAGCTGTAGCAATAGAAGCGGGAATGGATGAAATGGGAAATGTAGGACCAGCCCCACCGGTATTCGGGAGTCATCTCGACGGAATCCCCGAAAAGCTTGGCGTTCGCCCCCCACCAAAGGTCCCCGATCTCCTCGCTGGTCAAGAGATGGTCACGTCGGCTTTGATAGACTCGATGCTCGAAACGGGTAAGGACGTTCTGGCGAAAGATGGTGGCGATCATATCCTCGATCTCTATGCAGAGAAGGGCCAGGCGGACGGCCCGGTCCCGCTCTTCTTGAAGAAGGGCATGAGTCATGACCAGCTCCCCAAAGACGGAAGCCGTCTCGGCCAGGGTTAGGGGAGGGTCGAAATTCATCAGGGTTTGTTGGCGGGCCAGGTAAAAATGGATTCCATGGCCCATCTCATGGGCCAGGGTGAGCACATCCCTTAGGTTGCCGGTGTAATTCAACAAAATGTAAGGATGAAGGGAAGGGGTCATGCCGGAGCAGAAGGCTCCCCCGTACTTTCCTTTGCGGGGCGGGGCATCGATCCAGCGGTTTGCGAAAAATTCACCGGCAATCTGGCCGAAGAGGGGATGGAACTCCTGGAAGGATTGAAGAAGAAGGCCCCGGGCTTGCTCGAAGGGAATCTTTTTGGCGCTGGAGGGCAGGGGAGCATAAAGGTCATAGTTCCTCAACTTCGGCAGTCCCAGAAGGCATGCCTTGACCTGGAAGTACTCCTGGGCCAGAGAATAATGGCTCTCCGTCACCTCCATCATTCTTTCAACGGATTCGGGGCGAATTTCGTTCTCCAGATGGACCCGGTGCATGGGCCCCTGGTATCCGCGCAGATCGTCTTCGACCTGGGCATCGAGAATGAGGGCGTTGAAGATGGAACCTAGAACAAGCTGATGCTCCTGGTGCCGCTGCAAGAAGGTCCGGAAGGCCCTTTCCCGAAGACTCCGGTCGGAAGAGTAAAGAAGCGAAAGCATCTGGCTGCCGGTCAACTCCTTTTCTTCCCCCTCCACCTCCAGACGGAAGGAGAAGGCCCCGGTGAATTCATCGAATAGGGTCGTGAAGGCCGACCTCCCGGTCAGGTTTTTCCGGCTGAAAATCTCCTCTTCCTTTTCCCCCCGGGTAAAGGGCTGGAAGCGCCGAAGAAAATGGAGGGCGTGCTCATAATCCCTCAGCGACGGATGAGCGAGGAATTCCCGGAGTTTTTCGTGGGGCAGGCCGATCAGGGCCAGGCGGAAGAAGAGCAGCTGATTTTCCAGATCGTTCCAGCGCTCCTTGGCTTTCTGCAAAAGAGTTTTGTATTCATGATTCTGGGAATCCTCGGAGAAAAGCAGGCTCGCATAAAGAAAGGGTTTGGCCCCCTCTTCCTGGATGGATTCGTATTCTTTTAAAGCGCGAGAAAATGCGGCCGGGGAGAGCAGGGAAATATCGGTTCCCTTATAGGACGAATGAAAAAGCCGGGCTCGCTCGAGCCCTCGATTCAGGTCCTCAGTCCATGCCGGCGCTCGGGGGGTTGGGTAGAGATCCGTTAAATCCCAAGTGACCGACTGAGCTTCCATGTTTGGGTCCATGATATCCACCTTTTCGATTCCTCTGGAAGAAGATGAACCCCGGACGAGAAGTCTCCTCGGGCTTCGAGCCCCGGGGGATTAATTTGTAAAAGGAGTTATTCCGGGGAGGCGCCCCCCCGGACCAGGCTCATAACTCAGGAAGGAAAAGGAAGGGGAGCAATTATTCAAAGATTCGAGATTATCAAAATCGCCCCGAAAGAGATCAAGCGGACTTGCCTCCGCTGGAATCCTTGGCCTCTTTTTTCATGTCTTCTGGGGGTTTTTCGGAGTTTCCCTCTTCGATGGATTTTATTCCTCCCTTGAAGTTTTTAATGGCTTTGCCCAGGCCCGAACCGATTTCCGGGAGCTTCTTGGCCCCGAAGATCAGGAAAACGATGGCCAGAATGATAATCAGCTCTTGCGTGCCCAATCCAAACAAATTCCTCACCTCCTTGCGGCTTGCTTTCCTGATTATATTCTCCCGTAGGGATTTTAGCAAGGGTTAAAGCGCGCTCCCCAACAATTCCTTCGGTTAGCGCCTCTTCTGCGCAAAAGCAAGCTGGATTCGGGAAGGGCGAAGGCTGGTTTTTGAATACACTCTGGGCATGACCTTGGGTTTGGTGCCTAAAAGCCACCCAACGGCCTTTTCCCCGATATCCTCAATCCAAAAAATGGGAGACAAACTCCTCAAAATCCCAGGCGATGAACCCCTTGGTCATTTTCGCGACCCCCTGAAAATAGGGGGATGCGGCCTCCTGAAAAACCCGGTCGCAAAGAAGAGGGACCCAGCGGTTCAGGTGGTCCTGGAAAAAAACCTGCTGCCTTTGAAGCCAGGGGAAAAGCTCTTCCACCTTCTCGGTTTCCGAAGCCTTTTGGCAAAGGTAGAAGACAAACTCCAGCTCGGCCCCGATATGATCATCCGGAAAGGACCGCTCGGGGCGAACCACCAGCCCGGCCTCCAGGTATTTTTTACGAACCGCCAGAGTCTCCTCCTGCATCACCAAACCACTGCTCGAACGGTAAACGGATTCATAGAGGGGGACAGGGGCGGGTCCGACGAAAAGGCGAGTGAACTCCAGAAGCAGATCGGGAACCATTTGAGCCATTCGGGGGGAAGCGATGACCTCGTTGAGCAGCCGGACCCCCTCATCCAGTTCCGGATGGTAACCAACCAGGTTTTTCAGGACATTTTCTTCCTGGAGCGCCTGGAACAGGGCCTCCGAAGGTTCCTGAAGGAAGAAACATCGCAACAGATCGTAAACGCTCTGGCGGGCTTTCATCAGTTGTTGGAACTCTTCAGGCTCCATCGAAAGACCTTTAAATTGCGGATTGGGGATTGCGGGTTGAACCGAAAAAACGATCAGGCCTCGGATTCTTTGGTATCCGGGTCCGCAAAAATTTGAAGTTCGATCCTTTGGGGGGTTTCACATTCCTTCAGGGCGGAGACCATACCCCGGACTGTTCCGAGGATGGATTTTCGCACGAAGGGCGATAGGGGAACCTCCCTGCCGTTTACCTTCAGCTGAACCGACGGAAGCTCTTTCGCCTTCAGGAATTTTTCTTCGATCAGATCGACCATTCCCCGGGCATCCTCCAGGTCGAAACAGGGAACGCCGATCTGAAAGGGCTGATTGGAGGCGATGGCCAGGAGATTATCTTCCCGGGTGCACAGCAGCTCCCGGTGTCTTTCCTTGCGAAAGACTTCGATCTTGGGCTGGGAGTTTCTCTTAAACCCTTCGGAGAGGATGATGTCTACATCCTGGATGTACTTGTCCCGCAACTCCGTCAGTTCGGCATCATGGTCCACATCCCGGATTAAAGCCAATTTTTGGGGGGAGGAGATGATCACCGTGTGGGCCCCGGCCTGCTTATGCCGCCAGCTATCTTTTCCTTCCCGGTCCACGTCAAAACCGTGAACATCGTGTTTGACGGTGGCTACCCGGTAGCCCCGGCGGTTGAGTTCGGGAACCAGCTTTTCGATGAGCGTTGTTTTGCCGCTGTCGGAGGTTCCTACGATGGATACGATGGGGATCATAAGAAAACAGGTTTCAGGTTAGGGGTTTCGGGTTTCAGAACAAGAAAAATCCGCTACCCCCCGGAGCGAGGAGCGATTCCATGGGATCGGTTATTTCTTCTTCAGGACCTCGGGATTGACCGGGTACAGGGGAGGTTCCCCCCGAAGAAACCGGAGGACTTCTTCCACTGCAACCATTCCGACCCGGTGCAGACTCTCTTCCGTCGTCCCGGCGTAGTGCGGAGTTCCGATCAAGTTGGGATGATGGAGCAGAGGGTCTTGGGGGTCCGGAGGTTCGAGTTCCCAAACATCCAGGGCCGCCCCGGCGATCGGCCCGGAGTTGAGGGCTTCCAGGAGAGCTTTCTCGTTCACAATCCCCCCCCGGGCCGTGTTGACCACGTAAGCCCCCTTCTTCATGGAGGCCAATTCCTTTTTGCCGACCATTCCTCTGGTTTCCTCGGTCAGGGGGCAATGAACGGTTAGAAAATCGATCTTCGGAAGCATATTTTCCAGCCTTTCCACCTTTTCCACCCCGAAGGACTTCATGACCTCGGCGGATACATAGGGGTCGTAGCCCTGCACCTTCATGTCAAAGGCGGCAATGCACTTCCGGGCCACGGTGGAACCGATCCGGCCCGTGCCGATGATTCCCAGCGACTTGCCCTCCAGATCGATTCCCGTGAGGTTATACTGCTTGAGGAGGGCGGTAAAAATCCCGATGTCTCCCTTGGGCATATTGGCCATGGCTTTCTGGGCCTGGGGAATTTTCCGCGCCAGGGCCAGCATGAAGGACAGGGCCAGCTCGGCCACGGACTCCCGGTTCGCCCCGGGAGTGTTGGTGACCAAGATCCCCCTCCGAGTGGCTTCCGAAAGGTCCACCGAATCCAGACCCACCCCATGGCGGGCGATGATCTTCATCCTGGAGGCCCGGTCCATCTCCTCGGCTCCCACATGAACTTTGCGGGCCACCATCCCGTCTATTTCTCGGAGAGCCTCCAAGAAAGCCTGCCGGGAATGGTCTTTCGGTCGGACGACCTGCGCATTTTTCTCCAAAAGGGCTACTGCGTCGGGATGAATGACTTCTCCCAGATACACCTTCATATCCCCTCCTGAATGGGTCCCCGATTATTTTTCACTCGCGCCAATCCGATCCCTCATGAAAGGGAAGGAGTCCTGTAATCTATCTATCATCCCCGGATGGAGGCTGTCAACCGGATGACCGATTCAAGATGCCTTCTCCAGGCGCGAAAAAAGGACCCCCGGCGCTTGAACAGGGGTCCTAAAAGGTAAGGCCCCAAAAGCCTCAGGCTCGCAGACAGGCGGAGAGGAGATTCTGGGATTTTATCTTCTCCAGCCATTCCTGGTATTGTCCCTCGTCACCCAGGATCTGATTCACCAGCTCTTGCTGGTAATGCCCTTCTTTCATGCGGACCTTTACATTCTTCTTGAATCTTTCATGGAGGGTATAATGGATGATGATCCCCACGGCTGCGCTGTAAGGACAGAGAGGGCCTCCCACGGTGTAAGAGACCCTGATCTCTTCTTCTTGAACTTCGATATCGTTTTCTTGGACGAAACCCATCTCCACGATGCTTCGGTCCTTCAGGTCGGGGTCGAGGATGTGATCCAGCACCCTTAAGATTTCCTGCTTCGTCACGGGAAGGCCTCCTATTCCTCCAGGCTGCAAGCCCTTTATTTTTATGGAGCAGGGCTTCTTTTTTGCAAAATCCTTCGAAATTCTCCTTTCCCCTCCTTGATGGGAGGAAAGAGCTGGAGATTGTCGAAGGGTTCGTCAAAGAAAAAGGTCGAGTTTATTTGCGGCTCCTTCTCGCCGACTATTCCCCAGTCATTGGACCCGCCAAGATTCAGTGGCCGTGTCCGTGCTCGTCATGTATCTCCTTCCCGCAACCCGTGCAAAACTCCGCCTCGTCGGGATTCTCCACATCGCAGAAAGGGCAGTAGCATTTCTTGGGAGTCGGCTTGTAGCCAGCCCCTTCTTTTTTCATCCGGAAATCTTCGATGGCCTTGTGCAGGGCGTCCGCTCCCAGGTTGGAGCAGTGCATCTTCTGCTTGGGAAGACCCTCCAGGGCTTCGGCCACTTTTTTATTGGTAATCTGGGAGGCCTCTTCGAGGGTTTTTCCTTTGGCCATTTCGCTGACCATACTGGAAACCGCGATGGCGGCTCCGCACCCGAAAGTCTGGAACTTCACGTCTTCGATTTTATTGTCCTTGACCTTAATGTAAAAGGTCATCATATCCCCGCAGACCGGATTCCCCACTTCGCCAACCCCGTCCGCGCCCTCGATAACCCCCACGTTGCGGGGGTTCTTGAAATGGTCCATAACCCTTTGGCTGTACATGGCTGATTCCCTTCCTTTGGTCGGATTTTAATGCTTTTTAGCCTTTTTTGGCCATAGCTTTACGGTACACCGGGGACATATTCCTCAGTCGCTCTACGATCGGAGGCAAGACCTGCAGGATGTACTCCACATCCTGGGGTTTATTTTGCATCCCGAAGGAAAATAACAGGGATCCCTGGGCCGTGGCGGCATCCACCCCCATGGCAAGCATGACATGGGAGACTTTCAGGGAACGCGAAATGCAGGCGGACCCGCTGGAAATGCGGACCCCCTCCATGTCCATAAAAAGAAGCATGGCCTCACCCTCAATGTATTCAACGGCCACGCTGACGATCCCGGGCAGGCGCTGGGTCGGGTGGCCGAGAAATCGGATATGGGGGATCCGCTTGGGTAAACTTTCGGTCAGGTGCGCGGCGAGTCCCTTCAAATAACTCATCCTTTGGGGCATCTCTTCCCGGGCCAGGTCCGCGGCCACTCCCATCCCGACGATGGCGGGAACGTTTTCCGTGCCTGCCCGCAGTCCCCTTTCCTGAATCCCGCCGTCGAGAAGGGGCTGGATTCTCACCCCTTTGCGAAGGTACAGAGCACCCGCACCCTTGGGACCGTAGAAGGTGCTCCCGGCCAGGCTCAAGAGGTCCACGTTCAGTTCGTTCACATCCACGGGGATATTGCCCGCCGAATCCACGGCATCGGTGTGAAACAGGACCTTTTTGGCGCGGGTTATTTTTCCGATCTCGGCGATGGGTTCGATGGTCCCCACCTCCGGGTTGGAGTGCATGATGGAAACCAGAATGGTCTGGGGAGAAATGGCGCGTTCCACCGCCTCCGGGTCCACGATTCCATGCGCGTCCACCGGCAGGCGGATAATATGAAACCCCATTTTTTCCAGGGCATTTGCGCAGTGCATGATGGAAAAGTGCTCTATGGAGGAGATAACGATCTCTTTTCCCTTGGCCTGATGAGAAAGGGCTACACCCTTCAACGCCAGGTTGTTTGACTCCGTACCGCAGGAGGTAAAAATGATATCTTCGGCCTGGGCTCCAATTAGCCGGCCAACTTTTCCCCTGGCTTCGTCCAGGGCTTCTCTGGCTTTTTCCCCGTCCTCGTGAATACTGGAAGGATTGCCGTAATAATCTTTGAAATAAGGGACCATCGCCTCAAAGACTTTCGGATGAATCGGCATGGCCGCCACGTGATCGGTATAAATAACGGGCATTCAATACCTCCTGTCGTAACATTATTTCTATTATTTTATGGATGATGGGTTTATTGAAAAGGTTCCTTTCCGATCCGGGAATCCCCGGAAAACCTAACCTATTATCCTAAATCCGGAGGAATTTGCAAGGACCCTGCTCAGACGGCCTCGTCGGGCCGGAAGAGAAAAACGAGGTTGTCATGCCTCCCCGTCCGCCTTACAATAATCCTCAGGGGCGCTGGCCTCCAAAGCGCTTTTTTCAAAGAAGGCATGAGGCAAGGTCCTCCCATGGCCGAAGGGAGCAACCTTTAAGAGGGGGGAGTAAGCGGAATGAAAATTTTTGTGACCGGCGGGACGGGATTTGTGGGAAGAAGCCTGGCTCCGGCCCTGGTGCGCTCCGGACATGGAGTCACCATCTTGACCCGGACGGGAAAAGAAGAGTTTACCGGGGTATCCTGGGTCAAAGGGGACCCCACGAAAAAGGGAAGATGGCAGGATGCCTTGAGTGGGCATGAGGCGGTGATCAACCTCGCCGGAGCCTCCATTTTCACGCGCTGGACAGAAGAGGCGAAAAAAATAATCCGGGACAGCCGGATTCTCACCACCCGGAATATTGTGGAGGCCCTGGAGGGGGGAAGAGGAAAGACCCTCTTCAGCACTTCTGCCATCGGATATTACGGTTTCCACGGGGATGAAGCCCTTTCCGAGGAAGCTCCTCCGGGGGGAGATTTTTTGGCCCTTCTGGCCAAGGATTGGGAAGAGGAGGCGAAGGCGGCGGAAAGGAAGGGCTGTCGGGTGGTCATCCCCCGTTTCGGAATTGTCCTGGGGGAGAAAAGGGGTGCCTTGGGGCAGATGATTCCGCTTTTCAGGAAATACCTGGGCGGACCCCTGGGCAGCGGAAAACAATGGTTTTCGTGGATTCACCTCGTGGACCTCGTCCGGGCCTACCTGTTCCTCCTGGATCATCCGGAAATTTCCGGCCCCGTAAATTTTACCGCCCCCCATCCGGTGCGTAACAAGGAACTGTCCCAGTGGCTCGGAAAGATCCTGGGGCGCCCGGCCTTTTTGCCCGCCCCCGGGTTTATGCTCCGCCTGGTCCTGGGCGAGTTCGGGTCCATCCTCCTAGAGGGACAGAAGGTGGTTCCCCAGAAACTCTTGCGGGCCGGGTTTGAATTTCAATACCCGGAGATCGCTCAGGCATTGAGACAAGTCGTCCAAGCGAGTGGATATTGAGAGGTTTCCCCGGGACCCTTCTGATGAGGGCGCGGGAGGGCGTTCGGGGCGAGCCGTTCCCCATCTGCGGTCAATCATTCGGAAAGAGAACCATGAAAGCGGAAATCATCGCCGTCGGAACGGAGTTGTTGCTCGGGCAAATCGTGGACACCAATTCGGCTTACATCGCCCAGCAGATCGCCACTGTGGGGCTGGACCTTCATTTCAAATGCACGGTGGGGGACAATCTGGAAAGGATCAAGAGCACCCTGCGGACCGCCCTGAGCCGTTCCTATTTTATCATCACCACAGGGGGAATCGGGCCGACTCTGGACGACCTGACCCGGGAGGCGGTGGCCGAAGTCTTGAACCGGCCCCTGGTATTCCAGCCGCACCTCTTCGAGCAAATCAGCGATTTTTTTCGGCGGCTGGGGCGGTCGGTAAGCGAGAACAACCGCAAACAGGCCTTCATCCCGGAAGGAGCGATTCCCATCGAAAACCCGGTGGGAACCGCGCCGGGTTTCATCGCCGAGCAGAATGGGAAAGCCGTCCTGAGCGTCCCCGGCGTACCCCACGAGATGCGCTATTTCATGGAGCACAGCGTCCTTCCCTACCTGAGGAATCGGTTGGGAATCCGCGGGGTGATCGTGTCCCGGGTCCTCAAGCTCTTCGGGATCGGGGAAAGCCTGGTGGATGAAAGGATCAAGGACCTGATCGAAAGGGGTTCCAATCCGACCATCGGCCTCTTGGCCCATACCCAAATCGGCGAGGTCCACATCCGGCTGACGGCCAAAGCAAAGGATGAGGCCTCGGCCGGGGAATTGATCGCCCCCCTGGAGAGGGAGATTCGAACCCGCCTGGGAATGTTCATTTTCGGCGCCGACGAACAGACCTACGAAGGGATCCTGAGCGCCCTTTTGCGGAGGTCCGGTCTGACTCTGGCTGTAGCCGAAACCTCCTTCGGGAGCTCCATCATTCAGACGCTGAAGACCCTGGACGGCGGGGAGGAATTCTTCCGTCTGGGCCTGACCCTGGTCAGCCCGCAAATGGCGAGGCAGCTCCTGAACATCGGCGATTCCTTCGGTTCCAGGGAGGATTTATTGGGCCCCGAAGCGGCCCGGTTCCTGGCGCAGGGAGTGCGGGATTGGACGGGAGCTGACCTGGGTTTGGGACTGGCGGGCCGGGTGGGAAAGGACAAGGGCCAGGATCATCATGTCCATATCGCCCTGGCCCATGCCGGGGGTACGGCGGTTCTGTAACAACGCTGGCCTTTTGCCATGCGGTTCATCGAGAACCGCATGACCAAGATGGCCCTGGAGCAGGTGCGAAAGTATTTAATGGAATTCCAGCCCTTAAATTCGGCTGGGAAAAGAGGAAGAGAATAAAAGCGTTGCCGCTTCGGGGACCTCCTTCGAGAGGAAGGAAAAGGCGCTTTTTCAGGTCATCCCTTCGACGAAAGCCCGGACATTGTATCCCAAAACATCGTGGTTATACCCCCCTTCCAAGACCCCGAAGCGACGGCCTTGACAGACTTTTTGGGAATAAGTTTTGACCAGAGAACCGATTGTCCGGTAATCTTCGGTTTCCAAAAGCCCTCCCCAGTCTTGGACATGGCGGTCGAAGCCCGCCGAGACCGCCAGAATATCAAAATGACCGGACCGCGCCAAGTGCCCTTCAATTCCCCGGATGAAATCCCGGTTCGAAGTTCCTTCGGGATGAAAGTAATCCACGTTGGGATTGCCCGTGAAGGCATTCTCGGTTCCATCCCCGAAGTGAAGGTCGAAATCCAGGACCAGGGCCTTCCTGATTTTCCCTTCTTTCATGAGCTTTCGGACGGCGATGGAAATATTGTTAAAGAAACAGAAACCCCAGCAGGAATCCGGACTGGCGTGGTGCCCGGGAGGGCGAATCAGGCCGAAGGCCGGCTCTCCATCATAAGCCGTTTGGGCGGCCAGGATCGCCCCGCCGGCGGAAAGGATTCCCACCTCATAAATGTCCTTGTGCCTCTCGATGCTCCGCACGTGGGAAGCGGTGTGGACCAGGGTGAGGTCCTCAGGCCGGGCGGAGGGAGGAGTGATGAAGGGAAAGTCCTTGCCCAGGGCTGCCGTGATGGCTTCCATCCGGCCTGCGGCGGCAGCGGGGTCGGTGGTGTAAACCTCGAAGAACCTCTCGTGGAAGACGATTTTCATTTCGGCCGCGCCTCCGGACCTCCAGACTTAATAATCCGCAGATTTCGCGGATTCCGCGGAAAAATGAAACTCCCGAAAAAAATCTTAGGCTCTCTTATCTTCCCTTGAACTGGGGCTTCCGTTTTTCGAAAAACGCCTTTACCCCTTCCCGGTGGTCCTCGGTCAGACGAAGAAGGGCCTGGTGGCTGTTTTCCAGCCTCAGGAGAGCGTCAAAATCGGACTCATAGCTTTGATTGAGGAGGCGCTTGGCGATCCCCATGGCCATGGTCGGACCGGCGGCCAGTTCCTGGGCCAATTTCCGGGTCTCCTCTTCCAGGGCTTCCGCGGGAACGACCCGGTTGATCATTCCCATTCGTTCGGCCTCGCGGGCGTCGATCGTCCTCCCCGTAAGGACCAAATCCTTGGCCCGGGTCAACCCGATTCGTCTGGAGAGCAGGAAGATCCCTCCGCAGTCGGGAATCAAACCGATACGGACGAAGGCCTCCGCGAAGGTGGCGGTTTCCGCCGCCAGGATCATATCCGCCGCCAGGGCGATGCTGCATCCCCCGCCAACGGCCGGCCCATTCACCGCAGCGACAATCGGCTTGGGCAAACAGGTCATGGAGCGGATAAACCGGGTGATGGACTCCATCCGCTGGTAGAATTCATGGGCGGTGTGGTCCTCTTTCATGAACTTGACGTCCCCCCCGGCGCTGAAAGCCCGACCGGCGCCGGTAACGACTACGGCCCCGACGCCTTCATCTTTCTCGGCATCCCCCAGGGCTCTCTCCAGCTCGCCGCCCATGATGGGGTCCAGGAAGTTCAGGGACTGCGGCCGGTTCAGGGTGATCGTTACCACCTTTCCCTCTTTTTTGACCAGAATCGTTTCGTAACCCATTTCCGCTCCTCATGTTTTGCTGGTTGCTCGCTGCTCATTGCCCGTTCGGGCTTCTGATCGCCCGTAACTTTATTAACCAAAACCCCGCGACGAGCGGCCAGTAAGGGGCTTTAATATCTTTCCTCCACCACCCTGGGCCCCTCGGGAAGTTTTTCGACGAATTCCAGAGTGTCCGGCCGGATGAGGAGGGTTTCTTTCATCCGTTCGATCATCTTTTCGGTAAGCGGCCCTCCGGGGTTCTTTCCCTCAACGATCAAACGAAAGTGGTCTCCCCCGCCGGGCTTGGGGCTGAGGATCACGCGATATTTGCCGGGGGTATATTCCGGAAGGGAGCGCAGCAGGTGGTCGATTTGAGAGGGGTAGAGTTTCACCCCTTTCACCTTATGCATCTCGTCCGTCCGGCCCAGGACCCCCCGGGTCAGGGTGGCCTTTCTCCCGCAGGAACACGGGATGTGCTCCAGAACGCTCAGGTCGCCCGTTCGAAAGCGGAAGAGAGGAGAGCCCTGGCGGCGAAGATGGGTGATGACTACCTCCCCCCGTTCTCCGTCCGGCAGGACCTTTCCGGTTTCGGGGTCGACGATTTCCAGGTAGAGGAGGTTGTCGGCCACATGGAGGCCGCGTTCCTCCTTGCACTCCCTGGCCACCGGGGTCGATTGGCCGAGGCCGTAGGAGTCGATGAGTCCGATCTTTCCAAAGGCCTGCCGCAGCTTATCCTTGTAGCCTTCGACGCTGGAAAAAGGTTCTCCTCCGGCGAATAGAATCCGGAGTTTGGGGACTCCTTCCTGAGCGAGCTTCAGGGCGAAGCTCGGGTTGGACGCCAGGACGGTAACGCGGAAGCGGTTGAGTATTTCCGCGGTCCTCTGGGATTCCCCGGGACCCAGGGGAATGGTCTTGCATCCGAGGGTTTCAAACCCGCCGTGGATGGTAAGTCCGGCGATGAACAGGTGGTATCCGAAGGTGATTGCGGCGATGTCGTGGGGGCCGACTCCGCAGGCCCGGTACATGACCGCCAGCTCCCGGTTCACCTCCTCCACGTCCTGCCGGGTGTGGTAGACCGGCATGAGGCCTTTCGGCCCCGGGCTCAGGGTTACCCGCACCGTATCGGAATGGAAAAGAGAACCGTGGGGAGGGTTTTCCTCCAGGTCTTTTTGCAGGTCCTTGGTATCCATGAAAGGAACCTGCCGGAAATCTTCGAGCGACCGGATATCCCCGGGGTTCATGTCGATCGCCTGGAAACGTTTTTGGTAGAAGGGGAATTCGGAAAGCCTCTTCACCTGCTCTTGAATCGTCCGGGCCCAGACATCCTTTTCCATCACAGCCCCTCCAGCGTTTTCTCGGTTTCTTCCCGCAGGCTTTTATCCTTCGTGGTCATGGCCAGGACCTTCAGTTTTCCTTTAAGACCTTTCTGCTCGATGGGGCTTCGCTTTTCATACAGATTCTTCAAGGGCGCCATCGCTTGCCTGGCCACAGACGGGTCCTTGGCGTCGAGGAGGAGGATGAGGGTGCCCCAGTCGTCGGGGGGGCCGAATTCCTGGATGAACTTCTTGGCCGCTTCTTCGAAACCCGGAGTGCCGTATTGGTCATGAAGGGCGGTATAGGCTTTTTTGTATTGGTCCGATCCCTTCTTCCCCTGGAAAAACTTCTCCGCTTCCCGCAGGTGTTGCTTCTTAGCCCAGTCGGAACGTAGGCTGCGTTCCCGGAAGCTCTTCGGTTCCCGGCTCACGTGGCGGCTATGATCCCGCATTTTGTCGATCTCCCGCCAGCTTAGCTTTTCCCGATCGTCGTCATCGTCGTGTCGGCCCATAGGGTTTCTCCTTCCGAGGCCCATTTAAGCAAAAAGGGGCGATTTCTTCAAGCCAAATCGGATCGGGAATGGGGTAGGCGGCCTGGGGAGGGGGCGAAAAGGATGGAGAAACCCAGAAAAGGGTGGGATGAAACCGGGGAAAAAGGGAGGTGAGGTTTCGGAAAGGTTGAGGATGAAAGAGAAACAGGGGAGGGGGAAAAAAAGAGAGGTGAGCATTTTGCCCACCCCTCTTTCGGTCCGCGCGGCCCCTTGCCTGCCGGGCTTGAAAAAGGAAAACCCTCGGGTTAAACCTTTATGTCGGCGGCCTTCCTGGAAGGCAGCGAGCCGGATTGAAAGTACTTTTTCAGGAGCTGCATCACCTGTTCTTCCCCTTCGGGGATTTGAAGGTCCGCATCCTGGGTTAGGCGGTGAAGAAGAATGACCGGGTCCAGAATCTCTCCGCACATGACGCAGTGCCATCCGAAGAAGATATTGTTCACGTCGTAAAACTTTTCAAAGATCATCCTTCCCCCGCAACGCTGGCAGCTAACCGCCTTGTTGACCTTTTCTTTTCGTTTTTCCATGGTGTTGGCAGTTGACATGATGTCTCTTAAACAACCTCCTTAGGTTTGGTTCGAACCCTTAAAAAGCATTCCTTCTTAAAGGGGTATTCCTATCGAACCCCCTGCTTGCTCCCATGATTGGTTAAAGAATACAGGCGTTAGCAGGGGAAATAAATGGGGTAAATCCCGTATTTTTGGTTTAAAATCCTGTATTTCGAAGGGGGATGAAGGCGGGAATTCAATGAGGCTTTAAAGGCCTAGAGTTATTATCTCCCAGACTTTCCCCGATGATTCTGCCTTACGCAATTTACAGCTTCCGCAAGGAACTTTAAAATTAAATTTGTATAATATTTGATAAGCAAAATTCTGTCAAGAAAAAAATGAACTGTCAACCGGGCCTTTGCGTTTGCCTCGGGGAGGGATATTCTTTAGAATAGACTCGTCCCCCCCGGAGGTTGAAGGCCGGGGTAGAAACCGATCCGGCGGCGACCCCGGAGGAGGAAACCATGACCGAACGACGTCCCTGGGGAAGTTATACGATTCTGGAGGAAGCGGAAACCTACAAAGTCAAGAGAATTGAAGTCCTCCCCGCGAAAAGACTGAGCTACCAGAGACATCAAAAAAGGGATGAACACTGGGTCGTCGTGGAAGGGGAAGCGGTCGTCACGGTGGAGGGTAGGGATATCCCCCTCTCCCCGGGAGGTTCGGTGGACATTCCCCGGATGGCTGCCCATCGAATCCGCAACCCCGGGAAAACCCCTCTCGTATTCATTGAGGTTCAAAAAGGAGACTATTTCGGAGAAGACGACATCATCCGTCTCGAAGATGATTTTGGAAGGGCTACCGGGTAACCGATCCCTTTTTTTCTTTCCCGGGTGCGGACCATGGGGCTTTCCAGCCTGTTTGTTTTAATCCTGTTATCGCTTCTGGGCTTTACGCTCGTTTGGAAAATTCCCTACCCCCGCCGGGAAGACCAACCCCCATCCCTTCCCCCCGGGGGAATATCGGTCATCATCCCGGCGCGGAACGAGGAAGAAAACCTGGCGCGCCTCCTCCCCTCCCTAAGTGAGCAGGGCCTGAAACCCATTGAAGTAATTCTCATCGACGATCACTCCGAGGACGGCACGGCGGCAATTGGCCAGAGGGAAGGTTGCCGGGTGATCCCGTCCTTGGAGTTGCCCGAAGGATGGGCCGGAAAACCCTGGGGATGCTGGCAGGGGGCCAACCAGGCTCGGGGAGACCTATTTCTTTTCCTGGATGCGGACACGTTTTTGGAAAAGGACGGGTTGGAGAAACTGGCTTCGACCTACCTGCAGGGAGGGGGGCTCCTTACGGTTCAACCTTATCACCGGATGGAAAAAGCTAACGAGCGCCTCTCGGCGATTTTCAACATCCTCGTCCTTGCCGGGATGAACGCTTTCACTCCCTGGAGAGGGCTGGCAAAACCCATGGGAGCCTTTGGACCCTGCAATCTGTGCTCTCGCGATGATTACTTTGCCGTGGGAGGGCACGAGAGGGTGAAGGGGGAGGTCCTCGAGAGCCTGGGTTTGGCGAAGGAATTCCAGAAAAAAAACCTCCCCGTTCGGTGCTACGGGGGAAAGGGAACGATTTCCTTTCGCATGTATCCCGGGGGAGTTCGGTCGCTGATCGAAGGATTCAGCAAGGGATTCGGAACCGGCGCCAAGGCCATGTCTCCCGGCATCCTTTTCATGACGGTAGGCTGGATTACCGGGGGAGTGGGAGTCGTTAGGCACGTGCTCCATTCTTTTTCCCTGGGCGATTGGAGCTGGCTCTTCCAGGCCGGGGCCTTGTACGGTCTCTATGCGATTCAGTTCCACTGGATGCTCCGCCGCATGGGAAATTTCGGCGTCCTAACGGCCCTTTTCTTTCCCGTTCCCCTCTTGTTTTTTGTGGGCGTCTTCGCCCTCTCGTTTTTCCGGATTTTCCTGATGGGCAAGGTTCGCTGGAAAGGCAGAGAGGTAAGGACCCGCAAAAAAGAGGGTTAGGAACCTATGCGGATCATTCATTTATCTACCTTGTGGACCATTCTCCTGGATATCTTCATTTGGTTCATCATTCATATGGGGGTGGTCTATTGGGTCGTGCGGGTTCCCCTTTGGCGTTTTGACCCCCGGGCGTGGCTCTATCGCCCCCGGCGATGGGAAGCCGGGGGAGATTTTTATCAGCGGTATTTCCGGATCAAGAAATGGAAGAAGTACCTGCCCGATGGAGCTCCCCTTCTGGGAAGCAGAGGATTTCCCAAGAAGAGGCTCCGAGAGAAAACCCCGGAATACCTGGGGTCTTTTTTACAGGAAACCTGCCGCGCCGAGCTTACCCACTGGCTGACCCTCTTCTTTGCCCCCTTCTTTTTTTTCTGGAACCCCCTTTGGGTCGGCTTTTTCATGATCTTTTACGCCCTTGCGGAAAACCTTCCCCTTATCATGGCTCAAAGGTATAATAGAGCCCGTCTCAACCGGATATTCAAAGACTAAAGCCTATGGGTGACCATGGCCGACCCGATTCTGCGCGTCAAGAACCTACGAAAAAGATACGACTCGGCGGAAGCCGTTCAGGGAGTTTCCTTCGAAGTCCGGCAGGGAGAATTTTTCGGGCTTCTGGGACCCAACGGCGCCGGAAAGACGACGACCATCGGAATGCTCACCGGGTGGATTGAACCCTCCGGGGGCCAGGTCGAGATCAGGGGAATGGACCTGGCCTCCAAACCCCGGGAGGTAAGGAAAATCATCGGTCTCGTTCCCCAGAGCTTCGCTTTTTATCCCTCCCTGACCGCCCGGGAAAATCTCTCTTTTTTCGGAAGATTGTATGGACTGAAGGGCAGGGCTCTCGAAGATCGAGTGGTTTGGGCCCTCGAAATCGTGTCCCTGGGGGACCGGGCCAATCAACCGGTGGGCACTTATTCCAACGGGATGAAGCGGAGGCTGAACATCGCCATAGGCCTTATCCATGGACCGGCGCTTCTCATCCTGGACGAACCCACGGTGGGAATCGACGCCCAGAGTCGAAGAGCCATCTTGGAAAGCCTAAAAAGGCTGAATCAGGACGGGATGACCTTCATTTACACGACCCATTACATCGAGGAGGCGCAGGGTTTATGCGATCGGGTGGCGATCTTTGACCGGGGGAAAATCATCGCCCTGGATACTCCCCGGGCCCTGATCGAGTCGCTGGCCAAAGGGATCCTGCGGATGGAATTTCTCGAAGAGGTGGACGAGTCCCTCCTGGAGCGAATCCAGGCCTATGGAGCGGTCACCCGGGTTGACGGCCCAGGGAGAAGAGTCCACCTGAAAACCGACCAAATGGATTCGGCCCTGCGGGAGGTTTTAAACCTGAAAGAGAACCGACGGGCCTTTTTCAAAAACCTGGAGGTGATGGAACCGGACCTGGAAACGGTTTTCATCCATCTCACCGGCCGAACCCTGAGAGATTAACCGGGCCGGAAACACAATGAGGGCAGCTGGGTTTGCATCAGATTCTGGCCATTTTAGGCAAAGAGGTAAAAGTCCTGATTCGGGACCGCCAGGCCCTTGCCCTCCTGTTCGCCATGCCGGCCTTTTTTATCCTGGTGATGAGCTATGCCCTAGAGGGCGTTTTTGAGGCAGGGGACAAGACCCGGCCTTTCCTGGTGGCGGTGGTCGACCTGGACAGGGGAGGCCTAAGTCGTGAAGTCATTGCCGATCTCAAAACCGTGGAGGGGATCGTTCCGGTCGATTCATCGGACGGGATCCCCATGACCGAGGAGCGGGCCGAGGAACTCGTCCGGCGGGGGCAATATCCCTTGGCGCTGGTGATTCCGAAGGGTTTTTCGGAAAAAGTCCTATCTTTGGCGCGGGACCCCACCCGGGAAGCCACAGTGACCTTTATTCATGACCCGGCGACCAACATCCGGATCCTATCCGGGGTTAAGGGAACCATGCAAGGAATCATCCTCCGGCGGGCCTTATTGGCAACGTTCCCCGTCCGCCTCAAGAATGCCTGGGCAGCAGGCGGGGGTCCTCTTGCCGGTTATGCCGGTTTGGATTCGAAAAACATGGAGAGGCAGATCGATGACCTGCTGCTCAAGGCCGGCAAAGGTGCGGAAAATAGTCCGGAAGTCGCCTTCCTAAGCCGATCCCCCAAAGGCCATTCAGCCGGGCGTTTCCCCTCAGCCACCGAACAGAACGTCCCCGCCTACACCATTTTCGGGGTCTTCTTCATCGTATTGACCCTGGCTTCCAGTTTCATCCAGGAGAAGAAAGACGGAACCTTCCAGAGAATCCTTTCCGCTCCCCTCTCTCAGGGGACACTTCTGCTGGGAAAACTGCTGCCCTACTTCTTGGTCAACCTAATCCAGATTGTCCTCATGTTTGCCGTGGGGGTGGCTTTTTTCGGAATGAAACTGGGAAACCCGGCGGCGTTGATCATCGTCTCCATCGCTTTGGCTTCAGCGGCCAACGGATTGGGACTCCTTGTGGCTTCCTTGGGCAAAACGGAGGCCCAGGTCAACGGTTTTTCCGTATTCCTGGCCATTATCCTGTCCGCCCTTGGGGGGATGCTGGTTCCATCCTACATCATGCCCGGCTTCCTGAAAACCCTTTCCCTGTTCACCCCCCACGCCTGGGCCCTTGCCGGGTATCAGGATGTCATCGTCCGGGGACTGGGAGTGGGAGAAGTGATTCCCGAGGCGGCGGTTCTCCTTCTTTTTGCCGGCCTGTTTTTTGGTTTTTCCTGGTGGAAATTTCGTTTTCACTAAGTGGAAAGCCGGTTTTATGGAAAGCAACGATGAGAAAAACAGGATGCTCGTGGGGGCCAATTACTGGCCCTCCGCCAAAGGCGTTTACTGGTGGAAGGATTTTGAAATCGCGACGGTGAAAAGAGACCTTTCCCTCGCCGCGGAGTATCGATTCGATCTTTTGCGGGTTTTTCAGCTCTGGGAGGATTTTCAGCCGGAAATCAACCGGGTTTCGGTCCCCGCATTGAAAAACTTGGTTCGCGTTGCGGACTTAGCGGGCGACCGCGGGATCAAAATCTTGCCCACCTTCTTCTGCGGCCACATGAGCGGGGTTAACTGGCTCCCCTCCTGGATGGTGGAGAGCGGAAAGGCCGAAAGGGAGTTCCCTCTTTTTTCTATGGGGATGATCCGCAAGGGGAAGGCCCGGAATATGTATTCGGACCGGGAGGTGTGGAAGGCCCAGAAACTCCTGATCCACGAAACCACCGATGCCCTGCAGGGGCATCCCGCTGTTTGGGGGTGGGACTTGGGCAACCAACCTTCCGTCCTGGTCGCCCCGCCCTCCGGGGATTCCGCCAGGGCCTGGTTCGAAGAAATGGTGACCGAGCTGAGGCGTTGGAATTCCTCCCTTCCGATCACCTGGGCCATGGACTCCTCTGACCTCGAAGAGGGCCGGATTCCAAGCCCCAAGGACCTTGCTCCGTATTGCGATTTCCTCTCCCTTCTGGTTCGCCCGGGGTACCCCAAGGGGGCGGATGCGCCGATGGATCACAAAGGCCCCCTATTCCTTTGCCTGATGGCCCAGTGGCTGGGAGCGAAGGGGGTGCTGGCAATAGACCTGGGGTTGCCCACGGAGCCCCTTCTCCCTTATCTCACCGAAGGGGACCGGAAAAAACTTGGGTCAACGCGTTTGGTGAAAGAGGCCGAGGCGGAAAGGTATCTCGAAAGTAGCCTCGAACTATTGAAGGGACATGGCATAAAGGGGGCTCTGGCTCGCTCTTTTTTTGATTATGATTCTTCCTTGTGGGACCGGCCGCCCTTGAAGGATGGGGTGGCAGAGCGTTATGGCGGCCTCTTCCGGGTCGATGGTTCGGCTAAACCGGCAGCGCGGATGATTCGGGACTTCCCCCGGGAAAGGAAAGTCCCGGAACTTTCGTGGGACTGGGTGGATATCCGTCCCGAAGAATATTCCCATAACCCCCAAGCCCAAATCTCTCGCCTGTATCGAAGATTTAAAGAAGGTGTTTGATTGGGACGCAGTTATAATGAAAGACAAATGGGTGAAGGGGGGAAGACGAAAAGAGCTGGGGAAAAAAAGAGATCAAAAGGAAATAAAAAAATAAATAAAAGAGAATTGGCTCGGTCAGCCAATTCTCCGAATTCCTGGCGTCCCCAACCGGATTCGAACCGGTGTTGCCGGCGTGAAAGGCCGGTGTCCTAGGCCTCTAGACGATGGGGACTTTGATGGCCCTTAAAGACTTTAAGTTACTATAAAATATTGTCGATGTAAAGAAAAAACCGTGATAAAATATCCCCTGACATGAATCGAGTCCTTCATCCTTGCGCAATGGCTTCCTTTTTCCTCCTCCTCGGCCTGGCGTCGCTTGCCTGGCCATCCTGGATAGAGGCCGCATTCTACCGATATACCGACAGGAACGGAGTGGTTCACTTCACCGACCGGTTTGAGTCGATTCCCCCGGAATACCGGAACCAGATTAAGGAATACAAAGAAATCAAGCAGCCCGAAACTTCTCCCGCCCCGGAAAAGGCGGAACAGAAAGACCCGGAAGCTGCCGAAAGGGAGCGGCAGCTAAGGGAGGCGGAGGAGAAGAAAAAAGAGGCCGAGGCCAAGGCTGCCCAAGAAAAAGCCGCCCAGGAGGAAAAGCTTCGAATCCGTCAAGAAAAAGAAAAGCGAATTGCCGACCTCCAAGAACAGGTCACCGTCAGGCAAAAAGAACAGAGGAGCCTTAGAACCAATTGGATGGTTTACGACCGGATCCGACTCGCCCAGTTGAACCAGGAAATCGCCGACCTGGAAAAACAGATAACCGCCCTCCAAAAAGAGCTCTCCGAAATACCTTAAATTCCCCGGCCCACTTTCCCTTCCATAGCCTAAAAAAACCCGTCTTCCCGTACTGAATTGAAAAAGGGTCTTCTCCCAATCGAGTGGGAGCTTGAGGAAGATTTTGAGCTTCCCGGGTCTGCCCCTGCCGGAAGAGAGTTGGCCGGGCCCAGGGCGGCATCCCGCCCGGGGCCGGACTTCCTAGGGCAGCGGTTCTTCCATCGGGGCGCGTTGGAAATTAATGGGGTTGTCCCTGTTTAAGCTGGGATCTAGGATTAGGC
>JACAEW010000285.1 GCA_013388675.1 Syntrophaceae bacterium
AATCCCCCCTCCGCCCCCCTTTTTCAAAGGGGGGAACGGGGGGGATTTTTGCAGATGCCTTGCTCAAAAGATAGATGTTGAGAGATATGGCCCCTTTTTTCAAAAGGCTAAAGTGTTACAAAAGCGGAAAGGTCTGCATTTTGGGGGGCATTTTGCATTCCGCATGCACGAGCATTGAATCTCCAAAGGAACTTGATCCTTGAGGTTTTCTTATTCCGCATTCCGGAAATCCGCATTTGCCGGGGCTTTACCCGAAGATAAATTCCACCTTGCCGTGCTGGGCCTCTTTGGCGATCTTGAAACCCTCTTCGAATTTCTCCGGGGGGAACTTATGGGTGGCCACCTTATCCAGGTTCACTCTGCCCGAAGTAACCAGGTTGATCACCTGATGCCAGGTTTCGTACATCTCCCTCCCGGTGATCCCGAAGATCTTGGCCTCCTTGTACATGATATTGGTGGGAATTTCCAACTGGATCGGTTTGGCGGCCACGCCGATGATCACAAAGGTCCCGGCCTTCCTCAGGATCTTCAAACCCTGGTCGTAGGCCTGCTGGGCTCCGGAGATTTCCAAAACCATATCAACCCCGATCCCATGGGTCTCATCGAGGATGACTTTTTCCAGGGGGTCCTTACCCGCCTGGAAAACCCTGGTCGCCCCGAAGGACTCGGCCATCTTCAGACGGTTCGCGCTAACGTCCGTCGCATAAACCCGGAAGGCCCCATAGGATAGCGCCGCCTGGATGGCAAAAAGACCGATGGGCCCGCAGCCGAAAACAGCCAGGTTTTTTCCGGAGACATTTCCTTTGGACAGGCCATGGACCGCGACCCCGCAGGGCTCCATCATGGCGGCGGCGGACCAGGAGATCTCCCCCGGAATTTTCACTGCGCAGGGTTCGGGGAGGGAGGTGTACTCGGAAAATATGCCGTGGCTGTGAACCCCGTAAACTTTCATGAACTGGCAGATATGGCGCTGGCCGGTCAGGCAGAAGTAGCAATTGTCGCAGGGAATATGCGTCTCCCCGGCCACGTGATCCCCGGGCTTCAGGGTGTGCACCTCTTTCCCGACCTCCACCACCTCTCCGGCGAATTCATGCCCCAGAATCTGGGGAAGTTTGGGGACCACCGATTGGGCCCATGGATCCCACTCATAGATGTGAACGTCGGACCCGCAGATGGCCCCCGCTTTGACTCGAATCAAAACCTCCTTGGGGCCGGGTCGGGGGACTTCCACTTCCTTGACGATTGCTCCTGGGCCTGCTTTTTCTTTCAGGATGGCTTTCATCTTTTTTCTCCTTTGTTCATCTTTACGTTCGGATCAGCGTATTGATTGGGCTAAATCCTCAGTCCTGCCGTAGGGATCCGACTCCTCGGGCAAAAATATTTTTAGCATACCGCGCCATGAGAGTCAATCTTGGGGATGGCCATCTGTATATTTTGCTTGAACCTATCCCCGGATTTTTCTACAATCGGCGCAGATTTAGGCGATCGAATCCTGGAATGGGAGGAAGAGATGGCGGATCGCGTCGGAATCGTGGGCATCTACCAGACAAAATACGAGCCGCGCAAGGTCTTTGACAGTTATCCGGAGATGGTCTTCGAGGTCTGCAGCAAAGTTCTGGAGGAGGCGGGCCTCACCATCGAGGACATGGACAACATCGTTACCAACTCTCAGGACTTCTGGGATGGACGGACCATTTCCAGTCGGACGGTCAGCGAAGCCTGCGGGTCCGTTCTGCGGTCCGAATCCAAGGTGGCCATGGATGGGAGTTTTGCGGTTTTCTACGCGGCCATGCGCATTTTAAGCGGCTGCTATGACTCCTGTCTCCTCGTTTCGCATTGCAAGATGTCCGAGGGTTTTCCCCACGTGATCCACAACGCCATGTTTGACCCCACCTACCAGCGAATTCTGGGGTTCGACGACCTTTCCACCTGCGCCCTTCAAGCCCGGAGGTACATGGGCAAATATAAAATCAGCGAGGAGCAGATCGCCAAGGTCTCGGTGAAGAACTTGAAGAACGGGAAGCTCAATCCCCATGCACACCGGGGTATGGAGGTGAGTGTGGACCGGGTTATGGGTTCCGCTAAATTAGCCGACCCGATCAAAGAAATGGATGCCTACCCGGTTACCGACGGGGCCTGCGCCATGATTCTGGCCAACGAAGAGAAAGCCAAGAAATGGTGTGCAAACCCGGTGTGGCTTGCCGGAATGGCCAGCCGCCTGGATTCTTTCTACCTGGGGGATCGGGATTTGGCCGAGACCGCTTCCCTAACCTTGGCCTCCAAGAAGGCTTACCAGATGGCCGGGATTTCCAACCCCCGCAAGGAGATCGACCTGGTGGAGCTCTCCGAATTCTACTCCTACCAGGAGCTTCTGTGGCTGGAGGGCATGGGATTCTGCCGCCGGGGAGAAGGGGGGAAAATGATGGAAAAAGGAATCACGCACCTGGAAGGGGAACTCCCCGTGAATCCATCCGGGGGCATCCTTTCCGGAAATCCGATCACCGTGGCCGGTGCGGTCCGAGTCGCCGAAGCGGCGCTGCAGCTCATGGGCAAGGCGGGAAAACGCCAGGTGGAAGGGGCCCGGAGGGCGCTGGCCCAGGGCCACTGCGGGCCCTGCGGTCAGGCCCAGTGTGTGATCATTCTGGAAAAGGGGGTGTGAGGGCCATGGGCGGGAGGTCCAAAAGAAATGTGGCCATCGTTGCGACGGGGCAAACGGACCATCGGTCCAAGCGCCCGGATGTAAACATTGTGGAGATGATCAACGAGGCGGTGCGGCGGTGCCTGGCCGATGCCCGGATGACCATGGACCAGATCGACGCGGTCATCATCGGAAATATGGAGCATTTTGAGGGAATTTTTTTCACCGAGATGTGGTCCGTGGACGGGGCCGGTTCCTTCCTGAAGCACGGGATGAAGATCACCACCGGCGGGACGACGGGCAGCTCCCTGGCCCAGGCCGGATATTACCATGTGGCCTCGGGATTGTTCGACACGGTCATGACCATCGGGTGGGAGAAGCAGTCCGAGGGGGAAACCACGGCCGGCCTGATCTTCCAGGCCGACCCTCTCTGGGAGCGAGCCACCATGTCCGGGGCCATCGGGTCCTTTGCCGGGTCGGCAACGGCTTACATGCATAAATATGGAATCACTGAAGAACAGGCTGCTAAGGTGGCGGTGAAAAACCGGGGGAATGCCTTCAACAATCCCCACGCCCATCTGAAAATGAACCTGACGGTGGAGCAGGTACTCAACTCCAAGATGCTGGCCTATCCCATCAAAATGCTGGACATGTGCCCGACTTCGGACGGGGCTTGCGCGATGATCTTTACCTCGGAGGAAAAGGCCCGAAAAACCTGCGCCAACCCGGCGTGGGTCCTAGCCGCGGTCACCCGCCACGACCAGCCTTTCGGCGGCGACCTGGAGATGGTGATGAACCTTCGGACCCTCCGTTCCGCCACGGAGGAGGCCTACCGAATCGCCGGTATCCAAGAGCCCTTGCGAGATTTTGACGTGGCCGAGCTCTATGAGCCCTGCACCTTCGCCGAACTATCCTGGTATGAAGCCGCGGGGTTCTGCGGCCGCGGGGAGGGAGGGAAGTTAATGGACTCGGGGGCCACCCAAATGAATGGAGTACTGCCCGTCAACCCCTCCGGCGGGGTGCTTTCGACCAACTGCATCGGGGCAACGGCCATGATCCGGGTGGCCGAAGCAGCCATCCAGATTATGGGTAAGGGGGGAAAGAGACAGGTCCCCAACGTCAAACGGGCCATCGCCACCGGTTTCGGCGGGAGCTGGTGGTCGGACGTGATGATTCTATCCAAGACTCCATAAAAAAACTCGAAATCCGAATGTCGAAATTCGATGCAAATCCGGATGCACAAAAAATTCGGCTTTGAGGGAATCATTCGTCCATGGCCAGAGTCTAGCCCCGCAGCCGGGATTTTCCTTAAGACACCGGTCCTGCCGGAAATCCCCCCTGCCCCCCTTTATTAAAGGGGGGGTTGGGGGGGATTTCAGAGAGGGGTTGACCAAACAAGATTTCTTGCCCCATTTCAAGCTTTCTTTTTTTGAACGCCCGGGCGATGAATCACGTACTTTTCGAACAAAGTTAAAAATTCAATACCCGAAAAGGGGTTTAGAAAATTTGCGATTTGTACTTTGTTTCGGATTTCGTGCTTCGAGTTTCGGATTTATCGGCGAGACTATCGAGGCTTAGACCAACTAGGAATTCTGGTTCCTTTGGTAAGGGAGGCAAAAGGTATGAACGATAAGGGTGGTTCGATCCTCGTGGCGGAGTTCGACGCCAAATTTCCCTACGACTACTCGGCCGGACGGTACGGCAGTTATTTTTTCAAGAAGTTGAAGGAGGAGAAGAAAATTCTGGGAATCCGCTGCCCCAAGTGCGACCGGGTCTTTGTCCCGCCCCGGCCGGCCTGCGGGTACTGCTTCGTAAAAAACTCCGATTGGGTGGACCTGGGAGACGAAGGAACCCTTTGGGGCTATACCGTCGTCCAATTTCCCTTCCTGGACCCTCTCACCGGCTTAGAGCGTCCCATCCCTTACGGGTACGGGTTTATCGAACTGAAAGGAGCCTCGACCCGGTTGCAGCATTTCGTCACCGCTTCGGACCTGAACAAACTCCGGATCGGGATGAAGATGAAGGCCGTCTTCCGGGAGGAACGGGAGGGGAACCTGGCGGATATCCTCTGTTTCAAAGCGATAGAAGAATAGGGTCAAAAGCAGGGGCAATCCCTTGGGGCTGCCCAAAGGCGGGCGGCCTCGGGGGCTCCCCCTACATCATATAAAAATTCTCGCCCCTCTTTTGGAAAAGATGGAGGAAAGTTATGGAAAAATGGCTCGAAGGGTTGGAACCGGTTGTGGTCCACCAGGATATCAAGGTCCCTTACCGCTATTCCATGGGGCCGGTGTCGAGCAGGTTCTTTATCGAAATCCGGGACAACCGAAAGATCATGGGCATCCGGTGCCCCCGATGCGATGTGGTGTATGTTCCCCCGCGGGCCACCTGCGGACGCTGCTTCTCTCTGCTCGATGAATGGGTCGAGGTCGGCAACGAGGGGACTCTTGAAACCTACACGCAGGTTCTTTATCCCACCCCGGTTCAGCCTGTGGGAGCCCCTTTTTATTATGGAATCGTCAAGCTGGACGGGGCGGATAACGGCCTAGCCCATCTGGTCGGAGATTTGGGCGGCCAGGAGCCGCGCATAGGCATGCGCGTCCAGGCGGTTTACCGGAACGAACGGATGGGCAACATGCTCGATATCCTCCACTTTAAACCGGTTGAGCAAGAAAAGCGGCCCGCCCCCAGGGGGCAAAGCGGGAGAAAAGGGGAAAAGGCAAAACAACAAAAAATCGGCAAGGGCAAAGAAAAGGCCCAAGGGAAGAAGGATTCGAGGAAGAAAAAGGCCAAAGCCAAGACAACGAAAACAGCCGAGCGATTGACGGTCCCCAACCAAAAAAAGAAAAGAAAAAAAATAAAACCGGGCCCTTCATCCGGAAGGGCGTGAACTCCCGCAATGGGCGGATGTCCCCGCTTTGGACGAATCGAATGGCGGAGGGAGGAAAAGTCACGGGGCCCTTTTTTTGCCCCGCGCCTTCTTCCTGCCTTCTTTGCCGAATCGCACCTGCATTCCCCTTACCAAAATAAGGATTCCCATCCAGGCTAAAATTCCCCCGACAGGATAGGCGATAACTTGGGGCAGGAAGAGGGCCACGGCAGCAAGGCCGAGCACGACCAGGGAGATCGTCAGGAGGGATGTGGATTCGGTGCGGCTCAGCATCCGGTGGCTGGTGACGGCGGAGTTGAGGGCGCTTCCGACCCGGAGAACCCCGGTTAACATATGTTTGCCGCTTCCCGAAGAAAGGCGAGCCTTCCCTTCGGCGGGGAGGGGTTGCGTCAGGCGGACCTTGTTTCGTGGGGTGATCACGATCTCGGTCGAGTTCGATAGGTCTTCCAGAAACATCTGGCTCATTCGCCCGCCCACCTTCTCATCTTCGATGACCACGTCCAGTTCCCAGTTGCCGATCCAGCTGGCGATATTGAGGTTCGTGGAGCCGATGCGGGCCCACCGCCCGTCGGCCACGGCGGTTTTGGCGTGCATCATGGGCCCGTTCCACTCGAAGACCCGCACGCCCGCTTCCAGAAGGGAGCGGTAGAGGGTGCGGGAGATATTGGCTATCCATTGAATGTCGCTTCCATGGGGGACTAAAAGCCGCACGTCAACGCCATCCAGGGCCGCCGAGCGAAGAGCCTGATTGTAGGCCGGAGTTCCGATGAAATAGGCGTCGGAGAGCCAGAGGGTCTTGCAAGCGGAGGCCGCCACAAGTAGGTCAAGGCGGTAAACCCCGGCAGTATCCGGGGAAGCGGCGACAATTCTCAGGGCCACGTTCCCGGCTTTGGGCAGACTTTCCCGGCGGGGGATTTCCTCCGAAGAAATGGAGCCCCCGGCCTTTTTCCAAGCTTCGGCAAAGGAGGCCTCTGCGTCGGCGACGGCCGGTCCGAGAATTTCTACGCCGGTATCCCTCCACGGGGCAATCCCCCGGGCAGGGTCTCCGGCCCAGGCGTCCCCCATGCACAGCCCGGAGATGTAAGCCAGCGAACCGTCGATGGTGAGGAGCTTTCGATGGTCCCGGCTGGCCCAGCCCAAAAGACTATCCAGGCTCGGAGGATTGGCCGCTCGAACCTCGACCCCGGCTTCCCGGGCGGGCTTCCACATCCGGTAAGCCAGGGGGCCGTGCGAACCCACCCAATCATACAGGACCCGCACCTTGACTCCTTGCCGGGCCTTCTCCGCCATGAGGTCCCGGAACCGCCGACCCGTTTGATCGTTGTGAATGATGTACATTTCCAGGTGAATGGTCTTGCGGGCGGATTCGATGGCTTTCATCCATTCCGGGTAGTTTTCCCCCCCGTCCCGCAGAATGCGCAGGGAATTCCCGCGCACCAAGGGGGCTCCCGACGCCCTCAGGAAGGCGTCGGCGGTGAGGGCTCTTCTCAGGTCGATGGAGGTTCGGCTCATTCTTCGTTTCGGTATCAGCCTGTGCCGGGTCGGTTTCGCCCCTGGGGCTCCACCGGGTTTCGGGTTTCAACCCTTCGAGGCCGATTTTCAAAGGGCATTGCCCGTGCGCAGAGGAGGTTGCCCCCGCGGGACCTCCATTATATCAATATGCGCAGTTCGACGGAAATGGGCATGTGGTCGGAGGCGATGAGAGCGGACCATCTTCTGGGGACTTCCACTTTCAGGATTTCCACTTTTCCCCGGTAGTAAATATGATCAATATGGAAAAGAGGCAGGATTCCCGGGTAGGTCCTCCGCCATCGAAGGAACGGGAGTAGGTCCAGGCTTTGAAGGGATTCCGCCAGAAGCGCCGTGGCCGGTCCTTTCCTCCATTCATTAAAATCCCCCAGCAGAATCCGGGTACCCCGCACGGCCGGGTCCCACAGGTGGGAGATCAGCCTGCCTGCTTGGAGGCTTCTCTCTCTTTGCGAAGTCCCCAGATGAGCGTTAAAAAAATGAATCCGATGCCCCTGCAGGTCCAAATCCACCCGCTGCAGAAAACGGGGTTCCAGACCCTGCTGGGTTAAATCATAACTGCCGTGGAATGCGATGGGGAGCCGGGTTAAAAGGGCGTTCCCGTAAGGACGCCCGCGAAGCGTGCGGGCAGGGGCCAACACGCAGGCCATACCCAAACGGTCGCCGATCTCCTCCTCCTGCCCCTTCCGCTTCGGCCCGGCGCCGATCACTTCCTGGAGCGCGACGATGTCCGGCTTCAATCTTTCCAGCACCGCGGCAATCCTCTCCGGGTGGGTCCGGCCGTCGATGCCGCGGCATTTATGGATGTTATAGGTGACAATCCGCAGCCGGAGAGGTTCTTTCTTAGCGGTCATAGATCAGGGGTTCATGTTTCAGGGGTGGAAAGAAGGTTGGAAAAATGGATTTGGGGCTCGAGAAAACGGATGAGGCCTCAACCCGCCCACCCCAATCCTCGAGCCTCGAACCCAGGCTCTACATTTCCTTGAAATAATCCTTGTTGAGTTCCTCTTCCAGCATCCGGGTGTGTCTCAGTTCTTCCTTGGCCAGGGCTTCGAACATCTCCCGGGTTCCCGGATATTTGGCGATCTTCGCCGCCTTGGTGTAAAATTCGTGGGCCGCCTTTTCTCGCTGCAAGGCCATGCGGATCGCTTCTTCCGGGGTGGTGGTTTCGTCAATCATTCTTTCCTCCTGATGGGGGTTTATTCCATAACCGAGATGACCTTGTATCCTGTTTCCTTCAGGGTTTTCACGATGGGCTGGAGGGGCTTTTTTTTCAGGCGGAAATAATAGACCCGTTTCTTCCGGTCCTTGTGGTTGGACATGCCCACGCTGATAATTTCTGTTCGGTGCCGATGGAAAATGGCCGAAACCTCCTCGAAGGCATGGGGTTTGATCCCCAATATCAAATCGATCCGGGAACTGGATTTGAGAATTCCCAGGAGCTGGATAAACGCGCCGAGGATATCCACGATCGTGAGGATTCCTACGAGTTTTTTTCCCGCCACGACCGGCAACCCTCCGATCTTGTGCCGGTAAACCAGTCGGGCCGCTTCCTCGATGCTGGCTTCGGGGGAGATGGTGATGGGTCTCTTGATCATCACGTCTTCGATGGATACTTTATCGACCAGGGAGAGAAGGGAGGCCTGCCGGAGGTCTCCTTCGGTAACCAGCCCCACCAGATCCCCATCTTCAACCACCGGCAGGTGGCGGATCGATTTGTCGCGCAGGATCTCGATCGCCCGGAGGATGCTGGTGCCGGGAGGAATGGTCACCACCTTTTTGGACATCTGGTTCTTAACAAGCATAACCGTATCCTGGAGCAGGCCAATAAGATTTTGGAATGAATGTACCAACCCTCGAAAGGTTTGTCAACCAGACCCTCGCTTTTCTTTTTGACAGTCCATCCCGCGCATGCTAATAAAATGAAAGGGTGAGCTTGCCAAGCTGCATCCCGGATCATTCCGTTCTTCAAGGAGCGCTGCCATGCCGGGCCGATTCTGGGAAAAAGAAATTGATACCCTGAAGCCCAAAGACCTTCAGAAATTGCAATTCAGGCGTCTGCAGAAAACCCTCAAACAGGCTGCCAGGTCTCCCTTTTACTCACAGCTTTTTCGCAAACACCGTCTCCCCCCGGAAAAAATCAAATCTCTGACGGACCTGAAAAACCTTCCTTTCACGACCAAGCAGGACCTGCGGGATCAATTTCCCTACGGTTTTCTCGCCGTGCCGAGAGAAAAGATCGTCCGCCTGCACTCTTCCTCGGGGACGACGGGGCGGGCCACGGCGATCTTCCATACGCAGAAAGACCTGGATGGATGGGCGAACTTGGTGGCCCGGTGCATGTTCATGGCCGGGGTGCGCAAAGAGGACGTTTTCCAGAACATGAGCGGCTACGGCCTCTTCACCGGCGGCCTGGGGTTCCAGTACGGCGCTGAACGGCTCGGAGCCCTGACCATTCCCTCCGGCTCGGGGAACAGCAAACGACAGATTCATCTCATGCAAGATTTCAGCACCACTGTAGTTCATGTCATTCCCAGCTATGCCCTGCATCTCTGGAAGGTCTTCGAGGAAATGGGCCTCGACCCGAAAAAGGACACCAAGCTTCGAATGATGCTGATCGGCGCCGAGCCTCACTCCGAGGCCACCCGCCAGCGGCTGGAGGAGATGTATGGAGTGGAAGCCTTCAATTCCTACGGGCTTTCGGAGATGAACGGGCCGGGGGTGGCCTTCGAGTGCCCGGAAAAGAACGGAATGCATTTCTGGGAGGACGATTTTCTGGTGGAAGTCATCGACCCGAAGACCGGGAAGGCGGTGCCCGACGGGGAGGAAGGGGAACTGGTTTACACGACCCTGAACCGGGAGGCCATGCCCCTCATTCGCTACCGGTCCAAAGACCTGGCTACCGTCTATCCGGAGCCCTGTCCCTGCGGCCGAACCCATCGGCGGATGAGCCGCATAAAGGGAAGAAGCGACGATATGTTCATCCTGAAGGGGGTCAACATCTTTCCCCTGCAGATCGATACGACCCTCATGAACATTCCCGAGGTGGGTACAAATTATTTGATTGTCCTGGAAAGGGAGAATTTCGAAGACCGGATGATCGTGCGGGTGGAGGTGCGGCCGGAGTTTTTCAAAGGGGACCTGTTTCAACTGGAGAAATTGCGCCGGCAGATCACCGAGGCCTTACGGTCGGAGATCCTGGTCACCCCCAAGGTGGAGCTGGTGGAACCCGACAGCCTGCCCAGGAGCGAGGGCAAGGCCGTGCGGGTCATGGACAAGCGCGAAATGTAAATTACCACAGAATTCAGGAGCCAAGAGTCAGAATTCCGGAGGGAAAAGGTTTCCTTATTCTGGCTTCTGGGTTCTGACTTCTGGATTATGCCGGGAGGTTTTTATGGCGCATCAGATCTCTGTTTTCGTGGAGAACAAGCCCGGGCGGATCGAGCGGGTGACCGAAATATTGATGAAGGCAGATGTGAACATCCGCGCCATTACCGTCATGGGAACCTTCGAGTACGGGGTGATCAAACTCCTGGTGGATAAACCCGAGGCGGCCTACGAGGCCCTGAAATCCCAGGGCGTCACCGCCTACAAACGGGAAATCATCGCCGTCCTCATGGATGACCGCCCGGGGGGGCTTCATCGAATCGCCAAAATCTTCGGGCAGAAAAAGATCAATATCGAGGACGCCTACGGCTTCGTGATCGAGGACAAGAAACGGGCCGTCCTGGTGGTGGATGTAGGGAAGATCCAGGAGGCCGAGAAAGTCCTGAAAGAGGAGGGTTTGACCATCCTGAGCGACGAGGAGATTTATTCCCTTTGATGGATGAATCGTAGGGGCGATTCATGAATCGCCCCTACGGCCGTTGGCCAAAACCTCCGCCACTTTCCCGACTCATGTTTTTCCATCATCCGCATTCAGCTCTGCACCGGTTTTCTCAAGATCGGCCAGCTCGATTTTCCTCATAGTTTGATTTCGTGCTGTTTCGGCAATTCATAGGTTCCCGTTATTTTTCGGTAGCCTTGATAAGGGGTCGGGTTGATTTGCTGCTGGCCCCGGGTGATTGAAGATAAACTTCCCTTAACTCCCGCCAGTAATTCCTTTCCATTTCCCGGTGCCGTACAGCAATTTCCAAGTACTCTCCACTGTCCCAATTTGTGCCCAGCGTTGCAATGACCCTTGACGCTCTGGATGGTCGCGGCGACGCGATAACCGATTCCCTTCATTTCAGCCATGATCGCACCTCTTTTGGAATGAGGAATGGGGAACCAGATAGAGCCGAAATTCGAATTTCGGATCAGCTCAAGCAAAAAAGATTGCTATCTCTGTTCGTTCTGCGAAATCTGCGGATAAAAAGTCTTCGAATTTGGTGCTTCGGATTCAATGGCCTCAGGCTTCCTTACACAGTTCTTCCCAGAACTTCAGAAACTGCTCCTTGCCGTACCTTGGCTTGTAGGCGGATTTGATGGCCAGGCCTTCCCGGGCGCCGTCCCAAAGGAGGTCTATGACCGTCATGGCCAATCCCTTGGCGGTTTCGACGCAGGCGAGGCGGGTGTCTTCGATACAAAAACTTTCGGTGTGTACCTTGGCGCTCCCGGCTTTGATCATCGGGTGCAGTCCGGGCATGAGATGGGTGATGTCGCCCATGTCCGAAGATCCTGTGAGGTGGGGGCTTTGGCCGATGGCCTCCGCTCCCAGGAGAGCGGCCATGTTGGCGGCGAAGAGGC
>JACAEW010000335.1 GCA_013388675.1 Syntrophaceae bacterium
CTTTTTACCCACTCGATTGGGAGAAGACCCAAAAAAAGAAGCATTCTCCAGGCGCGCACAGCTGAAGAATCCGACGATGGCCAGGCTTCTAAAAGTTCCTTCTTGAAATGGGATTCTGAAATCCCCCCTGCGCCCCCCTTTTTCGAAGGGGGGAACAATAACTCAAAGAAAAAGATAAACGAAAAATCATGTTTGCAGGGTTACCGCCCCCGGAACGGGGCAGACGCAGGTGCAGATCCCGCATCCCCGGCAGTTTTCCCCGATGGTCACGCTCCCCTCTCTTACCTCGATGACATGATAGAAGCAAGAGCGCTGGCAGCGCTGGCAGTCCGTGCATAGCTCCTTGTTGATAACCGCCCGCTCGGGGGGAAGACCTTCCATCTCCCCGTAAGTCAAAGCCGCCTTAGCGGCAATCCCGATGATCTCCTTTACCGATTTGTACCCTTTTCGGTCCAAGAATTGATCGAGCCCCTGGATGACCTCAGACAGGTACCCGTATCCCTTGAGCATAACCACCGAGCAGAGCTGGACGTTGGAGGCCCCGGACATCAGGAATTCCACCACGTCTTTCCAGTCATAGGCTCCGTTGGTCCCGCTGATGGGAAGGTCCAGCCCGGTATGAATCTTGGAGACCCAACGCAGGGTCAGGGGCTTGACCCAGGGCCCTCCGACCCCCGCCCATCCATGGATGTAAGGCTTGCCGGTTTCGATGTCGAGGCAAAAACCAACAAAGCGGTTGATGACGGTAACCGCGGAGGCGCCGGCCTCCTTTACCGCCCGGGCCATTTCCACCACGTCGGCCACCTGAGGGGTGAGTTTCACGATGACCGGGATTTTCACCGCCCGGGCGACTGCGTAAGTGATCTCGGATGCAGCATTTTTGTCCTGCCCCACCAGCATGCCGGTGTGGGCCCCTTTCATCTCCGAAGGATGGGGGCATCCAAAATTCAATTCCATCAGAGGGACGCCGGTATCTTCCACCATGCGGGAGAGGCGGGCCCAGTTCTCCAAGGTTGTTCCCCCGACGCTGCCGATGAGCACGCAATCGTTTCGCTCGGCTGCGACCCTGGCTTCCTTCAGCTCCTCCATCCACTTTTCGGGCTCCTCTTCCGCCAGCCCGCTCCGGCCATAGAAAGTGAAGAGGCGGGGGACTTTTCCCCGGCACACATTGTGCTGCTCGTCCAGGTAGCGCCATTTGGACATCCGGGTCAACCGCCGCATGGCCTCCGAGTCGGTAACCGTCTTGGCCACCATTCCCCCGGCCCCGGTCTCGATCACTCTTTTCATGTTTTCCGCGGAAAGAGTCGGTTCGGCGGAAGCCGCCAGGACAGGGTTTTTGAAAGGGACCCCGCAAAAATCTATCCGCAAATCGGCCATGACTTATTCCTCTCTTTTCTTCTTGGCTTTCAGCGCCGCTAAAATTTTTTCCGGCGTAAAGGGAAGTTCGGTCATCCGGACCCCGATGGCGTTGTATAAAGCATTGGCCACGGCTGCCGGGGAGGGGTTAAGGGCCGGCTCCCCGATGCCTTTGGCCCCGAAAGGCCCGTTGGGCTCCACGGGCTCCACCAGTATGGACTGAATCGGCGGAAGGTCCAGGGGCCCCGGAAGGACATAGTCCCGGAAATTCGGGTTGATGATTTTCCCTTTTTCGGTGGCCATATTTTCCATCAGGGCCCATCCGATCCCCTGGGCCACTCCCCCCTCAACCTGTCCTTCGGTGGCCCGGGGATTGATTGCCCTTCCCACGTCATGGGCGGCGACATAGTTCTTCATATGCACCTGGCCGGTTTCCGTGTCCACCTCCACTTCCGCGATCTGGCAGGCAAAGGGATAGGCCGGGGCGATGTTCCCATACTTGGTCACCGGGTCGGGAATCTCCGTATCGGGGAGCCAAAACCCCGCTCCCACGATGGGAGCCCCACCCCGCTTGTAAACCGCGGTCTCCACGACTTTCTGGAAGGGAAGGCCTTGGGTGGGCAAACCCTTTAAGCAAATCATTCCCCCGCGGGCCTCCAGGTCGGAGGGGGAGCACTCGAGCATGCCGGCGGCGTATTCCAGAATCTGTTTCTTGGCCTCTGCCGCCGCGGCCTTCACCCCGTTTCCCCCAAAGACGGTTCCCCGGGTGGCAAAACTGCCCAATCCAAAGGGACTGAAATCGGTATCCACCGGGGCCACCTCGACCCGGTCAAGGGGGACCCCGAGCTCCTCGGCCACGATCTGGGCGAAGACAGTCTTCTGCCCCTGCCCCATGTCCGACTCGCCGTGATACACCAGCACCTTTCCTTCCCGGCCGATGCGGACGATTCCCCCCGCTCCGTCGAACTCCCGGGCAAAGGCCCGGTTTCCGGAGACATGGTTGCAGCAGGCCAGCCCGATCCCCCGGGCATGGGTTTTGGGGGCCCTTTTTTCTTTCCACCCGGCAGCCTGGGTGGCTTTCTCGATGCATTCTTCCAGTCCGGATGAACCGATCTTCCATCCGTGGATGGAGACCTCTCCGGTCCTGAGCCCGTTTTTCATCCGTAATTCCGCCGGGTCCATGCCCAACAACTCCGAAAGCATGTCCAGGGCGCTCTCCAGGGCGAAGGTCATCTGGGCGTTGCCGAAGCCCCGGAAGCAGCTGGTGGGGACCGTATTCGTATAGACGGTAATTCCTTCTGTTTTCAGGGCCTGAAAGCGATAGAGGGAGTCGACCCGATAACACGCAGTGGCCACGATGACCATGGCGTAAACCGTCCGCGCCCCGGCCGCCCCGATGACCCTGACCTCTTTTCCCGTGAGCGTCCCGTCCCGCCTGGCCCCAATCTTAAGATCGATGTACATAGGGACCCGCGGGTTGCCGGCGATAAAATCCTCTTCCCGGGAGTTCAACATCCGGACGGGCTTGCCGGTTTTTTGACTCAGGACCGCAGCCACCAGGTGAAGGTTGGTCTCCATCTTGGCCCCGAAAGCGCCCCCATAGGGGGGGACCACGACCCGCACTTTTTCCAGGGGCAGCCCCAGGGCCCGGGCATAGGGGATGCGGGTCATGGAGGGGATTTGAGTGCCCGCATAGAGGGTCAGTTTCCCGCCGGTGTCCACATGGGCCACGCAGGCCATGGGCTCCAGGTAGGCCTGGTAAACCTGGTTGGTATAGTAGCGGTCCGAATAGACCGCATGGCTTTCTTGAAGCGCCCTTTCCATATCCCCTTTGGAGAGGTGAAACTCGGCCACGACATTCCTGGGCTTATCATGAATAAGGGGGGCCCCTTCTTTCATGGCCTCCAGCGGGTCAAAGACCGCAGGAAGCTCCTCGTAATCCACCCGGATCAAACTCAAGGCTTCCTCGGCCGCATCCTCATCCACGGCCGCCACTGCGGCCACTTCGTCCCCTATGAAGCGGACCTTGTCCGTCGCCAGGATCATCCAGTCTTCGGTCCGCGGGCCGAAGGGGATTCGGGGGGTATCCTCGGCCGTGATCACGGCCTTCACCCCCGCCGCTCGCCTGGCCCGGGAGGTGTCAATGCGGCAAATGCGGGCATGGGGGAGGGGACTCCTCAGGATGCGCCCATGAAGCATGCCTGGAAGCCGGAGGTCAGAGACGAATTCGGTGGCCCCGGTGGCCTTTTCCCGGCCGTCGATCTGGGGATGAGAATGGCCGACAACGAAAAATTCATCCATGAAAAAACACTCTTACCTGCTATCCCGAAGGGAAAGGACCGCCTCAACGATCTTTTGGTACCCCGTGCAGCGGCAAAGGTTGCCGGAAAGGGCCTTCCGAATCTCCCTTTCCTCCGGGCGTGGATTACGGTCCAGGAGCGCTTTCACCGACAGGACCATTCCCGGGGTGCAGAAGCCGCACTGGATGGCCCCGTGGGAGATGAAGGCCTCCTGGATGGAATGAAGCCTCCTGCCCCGGCTCAACCCCTCGATGGTGGTGATCTCTTTCCCCTGGGCCTGGAGGGCCAAGACCAGGCAGGCATTGACCGGCTGGCCGTCCATTAGGACGGTGCAGGCCCCGCACTCGCCGTTGCCGCATCCCTCCTTCGTCCCGGTCAACCCAAGCTCGTTCCGGATGAGGTCCAAAAGGGTCCGATGGGGGGGGATCTCCAGGTCGACCTTTTCTCCATTCACCGTCAGGGTTAGGGGATATTTCATCCGGATGATTCCTTTCAGATCCCCGTCGGGGGAATCGGCAGGCCTAGGCATTTCTTAATGGCCCGCTCGGTTAAAACCCGGACCATTTCCCGGCGGTATATGGCCGAAGCCCGGATGTCGGAAATGGGCTGGCATTCATCCGCGGCCACCTGGCCAGCCCGGCGCATTCCTGGTCCATCCAGCCTCTGCCCTTCCAGGGCTTTTTCCGTTTGCTTTGCTCTTAGGGGGGTCGGAGCCACTCCCCCAAGGGCTATCCTCGCCCGCCGGCAGGTGACGCCGTCTTCGTCCAGGGTCAAAAGGACAGCCACGCTGACCAGCGCCAAATCCAGGCTCTTTCTCCGTCCCAATTTCAGGAAGGCTCCCCGGCTATGGGGCGGGGCTTCGGGGACGAAAACTTCGACCAGCACTTCGTCGGGCTGAATCGCGGTATTACCGGGGCCGAGGAAAAAAGATTCCAGCGGGATACGCCTTCCTCCCCGCGCCCCTGCCAGGTTGACTTCTGCCCCCAGAACGAGAAGAGGGGGAGCCATGTCCGCCGAAGGAGAGGCGTTACACAGGTTCCCCCCCAGGGTTCCGCGGTGGCGGATCTGCACCGAGCCCACTTTTCGGGCAGCTTCCGATAAAATCTCCCACCCCCCCTTCAAAACCGGAGCATCCTCCATCTGGCCGTGGGAGACGAGGGCGCCGATCCGGAGTTCTCCGCTTTTCTCTTCGAGGCCTTTCAGTTCGGGGACCCTCATCAGGTTGATCACCTTTTCGGGAGCGAGCAAATGGTTCTTCATCTGCACCAGAAGATCGGTGCCGCCGGCAATGAGCTTGCCCCTCCCCTCGAACCTTCCCAGAAGGTCCAGAACATAGGCCAGCGAAGGGGGATCGAAGAATTCGAAGGTCTTTAGCCGCATAGACTGTCGGTGTAAAACTAAGAATGGCAGGCGAGGGATTTCTCTGTTTGAAGAATGTCGCCTTTATTCCGCACTGGCCTCGGATTTCAGGCGCCGCCCGATTATTGGGGGCATCCCTTCAAGAAATCCAAATTCTGGACCCTGTAAGCGCAACTCAGCCTCCGGCCGGTGGGAGGATGGATCAGCTCCGCTTCGAAATAATTGCTGTAATGAATTTCCCCTCCCAGGACGGGAATCGTTCCGGACAGGATGATGACGCCGTCCAAATTGTGATCGTCCAGGTGTTTTTTCACGAACTCCATTAATTCTTCGGGAGTGAGGATCGCGGCCAGGGTGCCCTCCTGGTAGAGCGCCTTTTGGCCGGAGGGTTTCTTCACCCAGCTTCGCAGCACGATCTCATCCCAACTCTTGCGCACATCTTTCAGGGCCCATACCTGGCGGGAGAGAACGTTGGGGCATATTTGCTTGGATTTGATGATGCTGTGGGGTTCCAGCTCCCGGTCGGTGTGATCGCTTCCCACCCCCACGAAAACCTCATTTCCGCGGCAAAATAGCACGAACTCGGCCTCCCCGGAGGTCTTGGCCCCCACCACCTCGATCTCTTCGTCGAAGACCAGGAGGTTCCGGTAGGTTTCATAGGCTGTGGGAGTGGCGGGCGGGGCGGGGACTCCCTCTTTTTTAAGCTCCTCAATGTGCTTGCGCACTTTTTCCTGATCCCTCCCGGTGTAGCCGGCGTTGACCATCCGGCGGAAAGGAAAGGAAAATTCCCTCTCCCGGTCTTTTTCGCTCAGCCAGAGGGAAACCGATCGGGTGATTAGGCCTTTCCACTCCGAGGGTCGATCCAGGTAGTAACGGATTTCGAAGGTCGTGCAACCTCTGGGGATGTGGTAAGGACCGTGTTTCATTCCCGGCGGTCGGCAGGCATAAAACCCGGCGCCGAAGGTCTGCTTTTTTCCTAAATCGATGAGCTCTCCCTCAACGATCAACACCTCTTCCCAAAAATCGTGCACCAGCGTTTCCGTGGTCTGGATCCCTGGAGGGAACTTGAGGAGGCGGGTGTAGGAGTTGGTCCCTGGGTCCAGGCTAAGAATTTTTTCCTTGATCCCCAGCGAATCTCCCTCCACGGGCCTCCACCCATAAGAAATATCCATGTCCATGAATTCGATTTCCGGCTTGGGCATTTTTTCCCTCCTTGATATTCATACGATTGCTTCCCCTATGAGCCCAGGGGGGCAGGAATGATCTTCTTGGGCCTACGGAGCGCCCAAAAAACGAACTTATGGTTGTTCCGGGCAATAAGAAATAAATACTGCATGGTACCGGCGAGGTCAAGAAAATTGTGGATTTTTATTGAAAAAAGAATCCGACTGTGATAAAAAATTTCATCTCGGTTGGGGAACTTCCTTTTTCAATCATTTTCGCATCTTTCACCGATCCCCGGGGGGCGGGGGATGGTTCTCTTGCAATGGTTTGAGTCCGGACCTTTCGGGGGTGCAGGGGAGAGCGGTTTTCGAAAGGAGATGAAAAGGGTTCGTCCCGCAGATCCTGCGGCCGAACCAAAATGCTGAAGAAGGGGGGGAAAATATCGGCAGGCGTAAGGGACGGAGTTGAAAGAAAACAATTTTCTTGCTTTAAAAGGAGGAAAAAATGAAAAAGCGGAGCTCCTGGAACTGGTTTGCCTTCGGTTTGGTCTTAGCCCTTTTTTTAAGTCTCTCTGGGCTTAAGACAGCGGAGGCCCAGACCGCCGCCTGGAAGCTGCAGACCACCTGGCCGGCGGGAATTTTTCTTCATGAGAGCGCGGTAGAACTCGCCAAAAGAATCGTGGAGATGTCCGGCGGAAGGCTGAAGGTCGAGGTGTCCTCAGCCGGAACCCTGGTCCCGGCTTTCGAAGTGCTGGATGCCGTCCATCGGGGCACCCTGCAGGCCGGGCATGGCTGGTCAGCTTACTGGGTCGGAAAGCAGCCCGCCCTGAATCTCTTCTCCAGCGTGGCCGGCGGCCCCTTTGGGATGGACAACGTGGACTATGTGGGATGGCTGTTTCATGGCGGGGGGTTGCAATTGTACCGGGAAATTTACTCGGATGTGTTGAAAATGAAGATCCATGTCATCCCCACCGACATCATCGCTTCCGAACCCCTGGGTTGGTTCAAACGGCCCATGAAGACCGTGGCCGACCTGAAAGGAAAAAAATTCCGGGCTACGGGACTCACCGCCGAGATCTACAAAGAGCTGGGCATGTCGGTCATCACCCTTCCCGGAGGGGAGATCGTCTCCGCCATCGACAAGGGGATCATCGACGGAGCGGAGTGGATGGACCCCACGATGGACAAGGAGTTGGGCCTGATGGATGTGGCCAAATACTACCACGCCCCGGGCATGCACCGGCACACCGGCACCCTGGAACTGCTTATCAATAAGGACGCGTGGGACAAACTGCCCGCCGACCTGAAAGCCATCATCGAAGTGGCGTCGAGGGAAAACCTGCTCCGGTCCTGGCTGGACCTGACTTCCCGGAATGTGAAGGACCTGGAAGTGTTGAAGACCAAGCACAAAGTCAATATGGTCGAGGTTCCCAAGGAGATCATCATCGAAATTCTGAAGGCCTGGGATAAGGTGGCCGAGCGGTATTCGGCCAAAGACCCCGTCTTCGCCAAAGTCTATAACTCCCAGAAGGAATGGGCGAAAAAAATGGTGGATTATCGCCGCAGCTTCTACGCCGCCTACGATATCCCCGCCGATTATTACTGGCCCAAGAAATAGAGGGCTTTCCGAGAGCCGGAAAAAACCTCCTGTCTCGGGAGAAGGAACGGCTTCTCCCGAGCGGGGGGATCTTAATTCTTCGTCCGGCAGGGAGGAGAGAGTGGAATCCTTTTTGAAATTCGCGGATCGCCTGAGCGTCGCGTGCGCAAAGGCCTTTTCCTGGCTGATCGTCGTCCTTACCTTGGCCATTTTCTACGAGGTGATCGTGCGCTACGTCTTCAACGCCCCCACCGTCTGGGCCTGGGATGTGAGCTATATGCTCTACGGGGCCCATTTCATGATGGGGATCGCCTACACCCTTTACCGAAAGGGAGATGTGCGGATCGATGTCTTTTACAAGAATTTCTCCCCCCGTACACAGGCCCTGATCGACGCATGCCTGTACCCGATTTTTTTCTTTCCCGCTTTAATTATTCTCTTCTGGGCTAGCCTGTCGCAGGTGATTTATTCCTGGTCGATTGCCGAAAAAACCGGGGTCACCATGTGGAGGGCCCCCATCTATCCCTTCAAGACGATCCTCCCCGTGGCGATATTCCTCCTGCTGTTGCAGGGAACGGCGGAGTTCATACGGGCGATTCATGCGAGTAGGGGGAAGCAATAACATGGACCCTCAATACATTCCCCTTTGGATGTTTCTGGTTCTACTTTTCGGGATCTTTAGCGGCTTCCCCCTGGCCTACGTCCTTCTCGGCTCAGGGTTCCTATTCGGATACCTGGGGTGGGGAACGGCGGTCTTCGACCAGATGGTGGCGCGTACCCTCGGAATCATGATGAACGACGCCCTGGTGGCCGTCTCCCTCTTTATTTTCATGGGATATTTAATGGACCGGTCGCGTATCGCCGAGGGTCTTTTTCACACTCTCCAGCTGGCCCTGGGACCGCTGCGGGGCTCTTTGGCCATCGTGACGGTCCTCCTCTGCACCATCCTCGCGGCCACAACGGGGATCGTGGGAACTTCCGTGACCATGATGGGGCTCCTGGCGCTTCCCGTTATGCTGAAGCGGGGCTACGATGTCCCCTTGGCCACGGGGAGCATCATCGCCGGGGGCACCTTGGGCATTTTGATCCCCCCCAGCGTCATGCTCATCCTCTATGGCCCCATGGCCGGTCTTTCCATCGCCCGGCTCTTCACCGCCGCCATCCTACCCGGCTTGCTCCTATCCGGCCTGTACCTGGCCTATATCGCCGCCCAATGCTTTTTCCGCCCCCAAATGGGGCAGGCCCTGCCGAAAGAGGAAAGAGATATTCCCTGGAGCAGACTTTTTGTCCTCCTGCTGAAAACCCTCTTCCCCCCTCTTTTTCTCATCCTGGCGGTCCTAGGTTCCATTCTCTTTGGGCTGGCCGCGCCCACGGAAGCCGCTGCGGTGGGGGTGGTGGGAGCCGGGGCTTTATGTCTGGCCTATGGGAGGATGAATTGGGAAACGCTGAAAGACGTCGTATACCGAACCCTGCAGACTTCGGCGATGATTCTGGTCATTACTGTGGGGGCGAATATTTTTACCGGCGTATTTCTGGCCCTTGGCGGGGGAACCTCGATAGAAAACGCCCTCCTCAAGACCGTCCTGACCCCCTATTCCTTTCTGGCGGTGGTGATGGTTCTGATCCTCTTTTTGGGAATGTTCGTGGATTGGATCGCCATTATTCTGATCATGATTCCCATCATCAGCCCCATCGTAAAAAAAATCGGCTTCGACCCGATCTGGTTTGCCATCCTGGTTTGCGTCAACCTGCAGGTCTCCTATCTTTCCCCCCCCTTCGCGTATTCCATCTTTTATTTGAAAGGAGTCGCTCCGCCGGAGGTGGAATTGAAGCAGATCTACAAGGGAGTCGTTCCCTTTATGATTCTTCAGCTTGCAGGGCTGATTCTCTGCATCCTCTTTCCGGATATTGTCCTGTGGCTGCCGGGATTGGTCTATGGCTGATAACCCTGAAGATCGGAAAACGCCCTTTTCCAGCCTTCATCACATTGCGATCGTGGTGAAGGACCTGGAGAAGGCGGTCCAGTTCTATCAGTCCATCGGTATGGGGCCTTTTGAGGACTATCCTCCCCTGAAAGAATACATTCGGCTCGACGTCCCGGATGAGGTCGGTTTCCATAACGTAAAAATCAAAGTCCTTCAGATCGGACCCGTTCAGCTTCAATTGATCCAGCCGGGCGAAGGGAAAAGCCTGTACAAGGATTTTTTGGAACGGAAAGGGGAAGGGGTCTATCACCTGGGTTTCGTGGTGGAGGATGTCGAGGAGTCGGAAGCCGAGGTCAAGGGGATGGGACTGCGGGTACTCAGCAGCGGAAGACGCGGGGATGGAAGCGGTTTCTCCTACTTGGATACAGCGGAGAAGGCTGGAGTCACATTGCTGATTCGGCAGAGTCCCAGGAGAAAGCCCCAAGAAAACGAGTAAAGTCCGGAGACCCCGAAGTCGGGGTGGGAGGAAAGGAGAGGGAGCGATGAATGGTTATGCGGGAAAAATGCTGAGGGTGAACCTCTCGGAGGGCAAAATCTCGAAAGAGGAAATTTCCCCTTCCCTAAAGCGCGATTTTTTGGGAGGACGGGGGTTGGCGATCAAGCTCCTCTGGGATGAGGTCCGGAACGCGGACCCCCTTTCCGAGAGGAACAAGATTATCTTCGCCACGGGGCCTTTGACCGGCCAGGCGATTCCCAATTCGGGAAAGATGGTAGTTGCCTCCAAGAGCCCGCTGACCGGAGGGTACGGGGACGGAAATATCGGAACGATGGCCGCGGTTCACCTGAAGAGGGCAGGATACGATGTATTAGTGGTCGAGGGAAAATCAGCAAAGCCCTGCTACCTTTTGATCGAGGATGAGAAGGTCGGGATCTTGGAGGCTCCCGAACTGTGGGGCAAGAATACTTTTGAGACCCAAGACCTCCTGGAGCAGAAGCACGGCAAGAATTCGGGAATCCTGATCGCCGGGCCGGCGGGAGAAAACCTGGTCCGATTTGCAACGGTCATGTCCCAAAAGGGAAGGTCCGGGGGGCGGCCCGGCATGGGCGCGGTAATGGGGTCCAAGAAACTAAAGGCGGTCGTTCTGAAGGGAACCGGCAAGGTGGAGAACTTCGACGACGCCAAGCTGCAGGAACTGGGGAAAAAAGGATATGCCGAGATCAAATCCAAGGAGAGCTACGACTTCTGGATGAGGCAGGGGACCATGCAGGCCTTTGAATGGGCCAACGAAAATGCATGCCTTCCCACTTACAATTACCGGGAGGGAGTCTTTGAGCTGGCCAAGGAAATGGATGGATATGTCCTCGAGAAACTCCATTCGGGCCGGAAGGGCTGCCCCCTTTGCAACATGCAATGCGGCCATATCATCAACGATTCGAGCGGTCAAAAGGCGGAGCTCGATTATGAAAACGTGGCCATGCTGGGGCCGAATATCGGCCTCGGAAATCTGCCCCAGGTGGCCCTCCTGAATCGGATGGCCGACGAATGGGGCTTGGATACGATCTCCCTGGGAAGCTGCATCGGCTTCCTCATGGAGGCTTCGGAAAAGGGATTGATCAGCGAAAAGGTAAAATGGGGAGATTTTGAAGCGGCCCAGAAGTTGACCATAGAGATTGGAAAGGGAGAAGGGCGTGGGAAGCTCTTTGCTCACGGCGTAAAGGGGGCCGCCGAGACAATCGGGAAGGGCTCGCAGAAGTGGGCCATGCAGGTGAAGGGACTGGAGGTCTCCGCCTATAACTGCCAGGCTTGCCCCGGTATGGCTTTGGCCTTTGGGACCTGCTCGATCGGCGCCCACCACAAGGAGGCCTGGATCATCGCCTGGGAAATCGCCAACGATCGATTCTCCTACGACAAACC
>JACAEW010000318.1 GCA_013388675.1 Syntrophaceae bacterium
ACCCAATACCTTCTCAAACCCAACGAGCTGCTCCGTCTCTTCCGGGGCTTTCATGTTCTTTTTTACCGGGAGGGAGTTTTCCGCGAAGGGGGCAAACGGAGGGCCATCGCCAGCCTGATAGCGCAAAAACGGGTAAGAGGTTAGAGGCACTGGGTACATGGAAAAATTCACAATTTGCCCTGAGCCGTATTTGACTTTACAGATGCTGTCAAATCAAGTTTTGGCCTGGTCTCGCCCCATTACACCTACAAATGCTTGGACGAGTGTGATCCTTGAGGCCGGGAATTACTATCCCCCCATTTTTTCAAGGAATGATTCGCATATCATAGCTTTTTAAATCCGCCGAAAACTGAAAAATAGAAGATTTCGATACGCCTTTAAAGAATGGATGCCCTGATTTGATAGAAATGGCCAGGCCAATTAATCCTGTATTTTTCTAAAGATCTTCTGGCTTCAGTCCGGTTCTTTTGGCAATTCGACTGAGCATACGAGGTCCGATCTCCTCGTGATCATGAAATGCGAAAATATAATCTGGCCAGCCTGGACGTGAAAGGACACGGTGGGATCCTTTGGCTTCGCGCTTGATCGTCCATCCGATCTGCAGAAGAGATGCAAGTACTCGCTGCGATTTGGCTGAAGCCCAATGAGTCATGCGGGGACCGCAAAGAGCTCATCGAGTTCCGGAATGCCTTCGCCGTGATCAAGACGATCGGCAATCACTCGCAGGGCGAGGGATTGAACTTTCGCGAGAGCCTCTTTACGGGTCTTCCCATATGCCATGACCCCAGGCAGGTCGGGTACCTCGGCAATCCAGCGACCATCATCTTCACGCTCAAGTTCAATCCTCATGATTTCATCCTCCTAATGCAAGTATACCTCCAAGCCAAGCCGTAATCAAGAGAGCCGGGTTTCCGAACCCTGGGTCAAGGAAACTTCGTCCGATGAAACATAATTGAACCTATGACCTATGACCCATAACCTATAACCTATTACCTATTACCCATGACCTGTCTTTTCAAAACTTCATCCCCTCTTCGCTCTTCAAGTCCCTCGAAATATCGTTCGAGGAAAAAGAACAGGCCATGCGCATGACCTCTTTCCCCGTGTTCCGGATGAGATGAGGGACTCCGGTGGGAAGGAGAATGGCGTCCCCGATTTTCATGGGAAAGGTTTCCTGGCCGATCTTGATTTCCCCCTGACCGGAAAGGATGAAGATTACTTCCTCGCATTCCGTGTGGATATGCCCGGGGGTGCACAGAGCTCCGGGAAGGACGGCCGTAATTCGCAGCGAGATGCCCTTGGAGCCCACAGTTTTTGCGTTGATTAAATCCCGCGTTTCCCTTCCGGTGATCTTTCCCATCGGAACTTCATTTAAATTTACGATGTATTTCCCCATGGAATATTTTCCTTCCTTCGGAATGCCCGAATTTCGAAATTCCCGAGAAACCTAGGTTTGCGGACTCTCCCTACCCCTCAACGGAGGAGAGGCCTGGGATGGGGGGAATTCCGCAATCCGCATTCCGAAATCCGCAATCAATAGGCTTTCTTATAAAGTTCCACAATTTCGTCCGGAGTGGCCTTCCGGGGATTGTTGCCCGGGCTTCCGCTGGCGATGGCGTCGGCGGCCATCTGCTTCACTACGGAATGGAACTTCTTTTCCTCCACGCCGAGGCCTTTGAGCGTAGGGATCTTTAGGTCATCGTTGGGCCGCCGGGTGGCCTCAGCCGCCAGGTAGGCGGCGTCCAGGAGGGAAAGCCCTTCCGTATTTTCTCCCATGGCTTCGGCAATATCCGCGTATTTCTCGGGATTACCGAGGATACTGAATTCGATGACCGTGGGAAGAAGGGCTGCATTGGAAATTCCATGAGGAACATGGAAATAGGCCCCGATCGGCCTGGCCATGCCATGCACCAGGGCCACGGAGGAATTGGCAAAAGCCAGCCCCGCGTGAAGCGATCCGATCAGCATGTTGGTTCGCGCCTCCAGATTATCCCCGTTGGACCAAGCCTGTCTCAAGTTGGCCCCGATCATTCGGATCGCCTGTAAGGCCAGCGTATCGGTCAGGGGCTGGGCCTTCACGGAAACGTATGCCTCAATCGCATGGGTAAGGGCGTCGAGGACGGTTGCAGCGGTTATTCCCTGGGGCATCTGGAGGGTCATGAGGGGATCTACCAGGGCGACCCGGGGGAGAATGTTAGGGCTGGCGATGAGCATCTTCACATCCTTGGCCGTGTCGGTGATAATCGTGAAAGGCGTCACCTCGCTGCCCGTGCCCGCCGTCGTCGGGATCGCGATGAGCGGCGCGGCCGGCTTGGGAATCCTGTTGGCCCCCATGAAATCGCTGATTTTCCCCCCATTGGTCGCCAGGGCGCCGATGGCTTTGGCCGTATCCATAGGGCTTCCGCCCCCAACGGCGATCAAGAAGTCGGACCCGGCCTCCTGGAAGGCCTTTAAGCCCTCTTCGGTATAATCCTGAGTGGGCTCCATAACCACCTTATCGTACATGGCGAACGGAACCCCGGCAATTTCCAGGGACTTTTTAATGTCGTTCAGGAGCCCCGCCTTCTCCAACTGGGTGTCGGTGACGAGCAGGGCCTTTTTCCCGAGACTTTTGGCAAAGTTACCGACTTCCTTCGCCGCCCCGGGACCGTTCACGATCACCGACGGAGCCTTGAACTGATACGTTTGCATCATCATAATTCCTCCTTTTGGGCTGAATTTTTCTTGAGGTTATTACCCGGGGAAAGCAATCATTCCATGTTTCGCTTGAAACCGAATTCCCCTGGCCGACTTTCCGGCAATCACCCCATCGTTCCAACGGCATGGGGGGAACATTCCTCCCGGGTATTTTGAATATATACGCTAACCGGTTTCCAATCAACCCATAATTCGCCCAACCATGCCCGCCGTCTGCCCCGAAAAGACAGGAAGACCCCGGCTCCTTTCCTCTGGGCAAAAATACAGTGTTTCCCAACTTAAAATACACGGTTCCCGGTATTTATTTCTCTCCCCATTTCTTTCATTTTAATAGGGAAATCCCCCCGTTATAGGAATAAGCGGTTGGCAAACAGCCTTAAGCCAGCACCGAAAGGACCTGAAGAATGAGTCGTCATGGATACCGGATAGAAAAAGATTCAATGGGAGAAATGAGGGTTCCCCCGCAGGCCTACTGGGGGCCCGAGACTCAAAGGGCTTATGAGAACTTTCCAATCAGCGGGGTTCGTTTTCCCCGTGGGTTCATCAGGGCCCTGGGAATGATCAAGGGGGCTGCCGCCAAAAGCAATGTGGCGCTTCGCCTTATCAACCCCAAGGTGGGCAGTGCGATTTTGCAGGCTGCCAAGGAGGTCATGGAAGGTCGATTCGATGATCATTTTATCCTGGATATCTTTCAAACGGGTTCCGGGACCTCAACTAATATGAATGCCAACGAGGTGATCGCGCACCGGGCGAATGAAATCCTGGGAAGAAGGTTGGGGGAAAAGAAGCCGGTTCACCCCAACGATCATGTTAACCTGGGTCAGTCCAGTAATGATGTGATTCCCAGCGCCATCCATGTATCCGCCCTCGAAGGAATTCACCGCGACCTACTGCCGCCCTTGAATTCGCTCCAGCAAGCCCTGGAGAGAAAGGCCAAGGATTTTGACCGGATCCTCAAGATCGGGCGCACCCACCTGCAGGACGCAACCCCCATTCGCCTGGGACAGGAATTCGGCGGATATGCGAGCATGGTCGAACATGGAAAGCGCAGGCTGGAAATGACCCGGAAGCACCTTTCCGAGCTTCCCATCGGAGGGACGGCGGTGGGGACCGGAATCAATACTCATCCCCGCTTTGCCCGCCTGGTAATAAGGGAAATCAGCTCGATGACCGGCCTTCCCTTCCGCGAGGCGGAAAATCATTTTGAGGCCCAGGGCGCGAAGGACGCTGTAGTGGAAGCGAGCGGAGCCTTGAAAACCCTGGCCGTGGGTCTCCTGAAAGTCGCCAACGATATCCGCTGGCTGGGATCAGGGCCTCGCTGCGGGATCGGCGAAATCCGGGTTCCCCCGGTCCAGCCCGGGTCATCCATCATGCCCGGAAAGGTGAACCCAGTCATTCCGGAGGCCCTCTGCCAGGTCTGCGCTCAGGTAATCGGGAACGACACGACAATCACCGTATGCGGAATGTCCGGGAACTTCGAGCTGAATGTCATGATGCCGGTCATGGCCCACAACCTGCTGCAATCGATCCAGCTTCTTGGCAACGCCGTAAAAGTATTCACCCAAAAATGCGTGAATGGCCTGAAAGCCGAAGAGGAACGCTGCCGGGATTTGATCGAAAAGAGCCTGGCCATGGTGACCGCCCTCAGCCCCCGGATCGGCCACGACCGGGCGGCAGGGATCGCCCAGGAGGCTTATAAGACAGGCAAGACCATCCGGGAGATAGCCTTACAGCAACGAATATTACCCCCCCGGGAGCTGGCGAAAATCCTCGACCCGTGGAAGATGACGAAACCGGGGAGATAGAAATGCAGAATTCGGAATGCGGAGCGGAATAGAGGCACCCATGACCAGTTGCAGGTTCCTGTTTGCTCGTGACTGGTAACCAGAAGGTAGGCTCATTTCGCCAAGATGCGGGGATAAGATAGACTTCCCGCACCCGGAGGGGCGATTCATGAATCGCCCCTACACCCGAATGGCGGAATTGATTGCTCATCCTCAAGATTATATGTGAGCCGCTAACCGCCAGCAGGTCTGCGCGAGGGACGAGAAACCCGGAACGAGAAACCTGCACCAGGGTTCTTCCGAACTCCGAACGAAATCAGTCCGTACGCACTCAGACATTTAAAGGGAGGAGCTGAAATGGACATCAAAAAGATCGGCGTCGTCGGCGCCGGGCAGATGGGCGGGGGGATCGCGGAGGTGGCCATCTCCTCGGGATTCACGGTGGTGATGCGCGACGTTTCTCCGGAGTTGGTCGAGAAAGGAAGGATGCGGATTTCCTCCGACCTGGAGAGGCGCGTGCAGAAAGGGAAAATGACTGCGGAAGAGATGAAAACCTCTATCGGCCGGCTGTCCGTAACCACCCGCCTGGAAGACTTTAAGGATTGCGACCTGGTCATCGAGGCGGCCAGTGAACAGGTCCACATAAAAAAGGAGGTCTTCCAGACCCTCGACGCAGTGACCCCCAAAAGCGCTATCTTGGCCAGCAACACCTCCTCCATTTCCATCACTCGAATCGCTTCTTTCACCAGGAGACAGGACCGAGTGGTCGGAATGCACTTCTTCAACCCGGCCCCGGTGATGAAGTTGATCGAGCTCATCCGGGGAATGGAAACTTCCGATGAAACTTTTCAGGCGGCCAAAACGGTCAGCCTAAAAATGGGTAAGGTTCCCTGGGAAGCCAAAGACTTCCCGGGTTTCATCTCCAGCCGTCTCATCTTCAACTACATGAACGAGGGGGTTTATGCCTTATACGAAGGTTTGGGCACCCAAGAGGAGATCGACAACATTATGAAAATGGGGGCCAATCATCCCATGGGACCCATCGAGCTGGCCGACCTCGTCGGCCTGGATACGGTTCTTTCGGTGATGAAAATTCTCAATGAAGCC
>JACAEW010000271.1 GCA_013388675.1 Syntrophaceae bacterium
GGGACAACCCCATTCATTTCCGACGCGACCCGATGGAAGAACCGCTGCCTCAGGATGTCCTGCCCCGGGCGGGATGCCCCCCTGGGCCCGGCCAACTCTCTTCCGGCAGGGGTAGACCCGGGAAGCTCAAAATCTTCCTCAAGCACCCACTCCATTGGGAGAAGACCCAAAAGAAAATCCCCATCCCTTTTCTGGCCATTTCATGAAATCCGCAAATTCCGGTGGAAAGTCCAAAATGGGCTATCGAACAATCTATCATTCCCGCCGATTTCCATCAAGAAGTTATTCGTTACGGCCGCCAGGGGACCGGCGGGATGCGATTGGGAAGATAACCAACGGGGCCGGGGTGGACGGGTTTTTCGGGAAATCCCCCCTAGGATATTCAATCGATCCTCAACACCTTCGCTCCCCGAATCTTCCTTTCCTTCAATTCCAGCAGGGCCTGGTTGGCCCCTTCCAGGGGAAACTCCTGGACTTCGGGTTTGATGGGGATTTGGGCCGCCAGGGCCAAGAATTCCAGGACGTCCCCCCGCGAAACGTTGGCCACGCTTTTGATCTCTTTTTCCATCCACAGGTGAAGGGGATAATCCATTTGGGAGAGACCTTCTTTGTCTGCCTCCTCCTTCCGGATGGCATTGATGACCAGCCGGCCACCCGGTTCCAGGTTTTTCAGGGCCTCGACGACGGGTTTCCAGGCCGGGGTTGTATCGATGATGCAGTCGAGCTTTTCCGGCGAGTCCTCAGAGGGGTGGCCGGCCCAGGCGGCTCCCAATTCCTGGGCAAAGGCTCTCTCTTTTTCGCTCCGGGCGAAGACAAAGATTCTGGACCTGGGAAATCGATGGCGGGCCATTTTCAAAACCAGGTGGGCGGAGGCTCCGAAGCCGGTCAGGCCGAGGCTCTGGCCATCCCTTAAGCCGGCCAGACGCAAAGAGCGATAACCGATGGCTCCTGCGCAAAGCAGGGGCGCGGCCTCCACATCGGAAAATACAGGGGGGATTCGGTAGGCAAAATCCTGGGGCACGGTCAGGTACTGGGCGTAGCCGCCGTTGGCATCCCTTCCCGTGGCCCGGAAATCCGGACAAAGGTTCTCATCCCCCCGGCGGCAGAACTTGCAGGTTCCGCAAGCCGAGTAAATCCAGCCCACCCCGACCCGGTCTCCCGATTGGAAGGAATCCGCCCCGGGACCGAGGGTCTCCACCTTGCCCACCACCTGATGGCCCAGAATGACGGGAAGGCGGGGAGGGGGGGTTCTTCCTTCAATCTCATCCAACTCCGTATGGCAGACCCCGCAAACCGATACCCGGACCAGGACTTCCCTCTTGCCGGGTGCGGGAATCGGCAGGTCCACAAGCTGAAGAGGAGCCTTATCCTCCTGCATCCTGCCGGTTTCTTTCAGCACCATGGCTTTCATGGAGCCCCCGCGCCCCCTTACAGGCTCAGCTTCCTCTGCACCAGAATCAGGTCTTTTCTGGCCTTCCAGCCCATCGCTTCCCAGAATTCTTGCCCTTCGGGGTTATGAGCGAAGAGAAAAATATTGCATTTCAGGACCTTCAAGTCCCGCAGGGACGAAAGGCATCTTTCCACCAGCGCCTTGCCGATTCCCTTCCTGCGGTGGTCCCGGGCCACCGCCAGATGATGAAGGTAGCCCCTCCGGCCGTCATGCCCGCAGAGAACCGCGCCGACCAGTTCTCCCTCCTCATTTCGCGTCACCCAGCTCAGCCGGGGATTGCGCCTGAGGAAAAAAGACAGGGCGGAATAGGAATCCGATTCGCTCAACCCGATTCCTTCCATCCCCTGCCAGAATTGAATCACCTCCGCCAGGTCCCCTTTTTCCATGGGTTGAAACCGGTATTTAGGAATGGGCCGGACCGCGCTCATTTTTTTTCCTGAATGGAGATCAACTCGATTTCAAAGATCAGCGTGCTGTTGGGGCCGATGCTCTGGCCGGCCCCCCGTTCGGCATAGGCCAGGTTCGGGGGAATGAAGACCAGCCATTTCGCTCCCTCCTCCATGATCTGCAAGACTTCCGTCCAACCCGGAATGACCCCGTTGACCGGGAAGGTGGCCGGTTTTCCCCTTTTGTAGGAACTGTCAAACTCGGTCCCGTCGATCAGGGTCCCTTTATAATGGGTGGTCACGGTATCGGTCGCCACGGGCTTCTTTCCGCTGCCCGCCTTGATCACCTTGTATTGCAGGCCGCTGGGCAGGGTGATCACCCCCTGCTTTTTCTTATTTTCCGCCAGGAAAGCCTCCCCTGCTTTTTTATTCCTCTCTCCGACCGTTTTCTGCTCTGCTTCCTTTTTGGCCCGCATCTCTTTCTCAAAGGCGGTCATGATTTCCCGGGCTTCCGCTTCGCTCAAAAGCGGCTTCGCCCCGGAAAGCCCATCCTTGATCCCCCTGGCCAGGATATCCGGGTCGATCTCGATGGATTGCTTTTTGAAATTGGTCCCGATGTCCATCCCGATTATGTAGCTGATCTTCTCCTTCTGGTCCTTAAGGCTCGGCTTATCCTGGGCCGCTGCCGGACCCACCGACAAGGCAAAAAGGGCCGTCAATATCAATCTGAAAATCATTCTCGCTCCTTTCCCGATTCGAATTCGCTGCTCCAAGCTCTTTGGAAATAAAAAACCCCGGTCCGGATTCAGAAACGGGGTGGCGTCCATCTACCTGAAAAGCCCTCGACTCTCTGAATGAAAATGAGCCTCTTTCTTTATAGCACCAAACTTCCGAAACATCAATCGGAAGGCTCCTTTCCGTTCTTGCGGGGCTGCGGCCCTCTGCGGCAGAGGCCGCACCGGGAGTCGGAACAAAACTGACAGAAATAGCAATCCGGGCAGGGATGTTTCTTCGCCCCCCCGGCCCTGGGACAATAGATCAACCCCCGGGCCGTGGCCGCGAAACGATTCCCCTCCCGTTCGAGGAATTCCCTTTCCACGGAAGGATTTTCTATTGGGGCGCTCCGCCGATGCGCCGGGTCCTTCGCCTTTCTTTCCAACATGACTCCATTCGAGAAATTCCCCGGCTCAATGCCTCTTCAAAAAACTCAGAACCGCTTGGACCAGCTGCGGGGCCGCCTCGATGTGGAGGTTATGGCCCACTCCATCCAGAATTTTCCATTCCGACCCGCCTATGGAATGGTGAATCTGCTCGGCAAGATGGATGGGCGTAAAGACATCTTCCCTGCCCGAGACTACGAGGGTGGGAAGGGCAATTCGGGCGATGTTTTCCTTCAGGTTGAAGGCCAGGCAGGCATCCGTGGCCCTGCCGATGGCCACCGGGGAATTCGTGGCGATGCGCTTCTTTTTCAGTTCAGCGATCGGCCCGGGGTTTGCGGCAATATACCCGGGGGTAAAGGCCAGCTTAACCACTTCGTCGAAGAAGGCCGGATACCCTCCCCGGGCCAGGCTGCTTTTCAACCCATTGACCGCCTGCCGCGCGTGCTCGTCCACGTAACTGAAAGTGGAAACCAGGACAAGGGACCGGATCATTTCCGGGTGATCCAGGGCGAATTGCTGGCCAATGGCTCCCCCCATGGAAAGGCCAAGGAGGTGAGCTTGGGGGATTCCCAGGGCCCGCATGAACCCGAACAAATCCTCGGAAAAACCCCGGATGGAGTAAGGCTGGTCCGGTTTGGTGGTTCCGCCGTGGCCCCGAACATCCATGGCCACCGTCCGGTAGTGTTTGGAGAATTCGGGCAGGACCAAGGCCCACCCGGTGAGGTCCCCGTTTAAACCATGGACCAGGACTAAAGGAAACCCGGTCCCCGCCTCTTCGTAATTGACTTCCAAATCCCGCACGGCAATTCTAGGCATTCCTTTGCCTCCTGGCGTAAAATTCGAAACCCCATTCGAATTGAACCTTTTGCAAGGGTCCTCTAAAATCCCCCTCTGCCCCCCTTTTTTTATTCCACCAAAAGCATCCCATACCGATTCATCTCGTCGTGATAATCCTTCACCACCTGAATGGGATAACCCATCCTCCGGGCCGTGCCGTACACGTCCACGCCGAAGGCCTCCAGCGTGGGGCGCGCCTGGTAGGGATGTCGGCATTCCCCGGTTCCAGTGCAGTTTTTACACACCCGGCAGGGGGCTTGGGTAAATATGAAGGCCTTCTGATAGCCCGATAGGAAAACCTCCCGTTCCAGCTCCAGCATCCTCCGGTTGACTTCCTTCGACCAGGGGTGCCTCATCTCCGGGTTCTTGAACCTCTTGGCGAAATGGAAGAGAAGACCCCGCTTGTATTCCTTGAAGAAATTTCTGCATTCCTCCACCGGCGGGAGATAGGGCGGGCAAGTCCTCCTTTTCCCATACCCCGGACAGCCAAAATTGCATTTCATCCGCACCCAGTTGCCGATGATGACTCTGCCCGGGTCCATCCACTTGAAATCCGTCAATCGGTGAGCATTCGCCAGCCCTTCAATTCTTTTTTTTGCCGCTGGATTCATCTCGTCCTCCCCTATCCGAATCGAAACCCTCTCCACCGGACATTCCCTTCGGAAGAAATGCCGGAGCAGGGGCTCCGGAGCGAAAAGTCCTCAGACAATTCTGTTCCGCAGGAATCCCAGCCCTTCGATCCGGGCCTCCACCACGTCCCCCGGCTTCAGGAACCATTGCTGCGGGTCGGGCTGTTTGAAAAAGGCCACTCCCCCCGGAGTTCCCGAGGTGATCACGTCCCCCGGCTCCAGGGTCATCTGGGACCAGTAGGCAATCAGGTCCGGAACCCGGTAAATCAACTGGTTGGTGGACGATTTCTGCCGCGGCTGGCTTTCCTGATTCACCCAGAGCTCCATACCCAAGTTGTGCGGGTCGGGAATTTCGTCCGGAGTCGCCAGGTAGGGTCCCATGGGCCCGAAGCCATCCAGGCTTTTGGACAGCAGAACGAGACGTTTCTGCATCTCCTTGCTTTGGATGTCCCGGGCGCTGAGGTCATTGATGATCGTGTAACCGGCCACGTAATCATAGGCTTTGTCTTTGGGAATATTTTTGCCCCTCTTCCCCATGACGATGGCCATTTCGATTTCGTAATCCAGCTGCTGGGTTGAACCATGAGGATAGGGAACCGGATCGTAAGGACCCACCACGCACGAGGGGGCTTTCAAAAAGCCCACGGGCAATTCGGGAATGGAAACCTTGTTTTCTTCGGCATGGTCCCGGAAATTCAACCCCATGGCAATCATCTTCCCGGGCCGGGGAACCGGAGATTTCAGATGGACCTTGGCCAGGGGATAAATCAAAGGTTCCTTGCGAAGCCCCCGGAGCGCCTTCTTTTCCGATTTTTGCCATTGCGCCATCGATTGGAGGGTCCGGCGCGCCAATTTGGCGGCGGGTTTTCCCCGTTCCAGGAAAGCAACCATGTCGCGGGGGGCCAGCCAGGAGGCTGCGGAGAAAGGGTCTTTTTCCTTTTCCACCTCCTTCAAATAGAGAGCTACGGCCGGCTGCAAGCTCAGGACCGAACGGTCGTCGATAAGAGCTCCTACATGGGGTTGCTTGTCTTTGCTGCCTTTGGGAACGAAGGTCACCCATTTCATGGTCTTTCTCCTCCATCGAATTATTATCTGAAAAGGATACCGCTAAAAGTGTACTAACTTGCAGGAAGGGAGTCAACCAGGATTGGAGGGGGATTTCATTTCGCGGGGGAAAGGCGGCTGCGCATGGCTTGAAGGAGCAGCCTCGCCTTTTTGGGGAAATTCACCGGACGTAAGCCTGAAGGCCCGGGTTCTAAAGAATCGCCTGCGGGGCTCTTTTGCTTTTGGAATTGGGGGTCTGCCCAGGTCTCTGTTCCTTTCGGCCGGGCGGAGAGCTTGAGAAGTCCCGTTCCCGAGGGGCCTCAGGATTGGGGATCAGCGGTCCGCGCCGGCCTTTTCGTGGTGGGCAGGGTTATTGGAAGAGGCCTAGTCAGACCCCGAGGACTTTTCTACCCTTTCTTCGGTCGAATCTTTTTCATCCTTTCTGATGATCTTCATCAAAGTCCGGAAGGTCGATTCGGGATAACCCTGAGGACCGAGGATCGGGCGAACCGGGCTAGGCCGATTCCTCTTTTGCAGGGTTGCCGAAATTTCCGGGAGCCTCGCTTTTCTCTAACCGACCCCCGTATGAAGTTTTGAGGATTCCGGCGAGCCGCCCTTTTTTTCGCCGATTCCGAATTCCGCAAGCAGGTTCAGCAATTCCTCTTTCGAGAAGGGTTTGGGCAGAAGGCTAACGGGGTATTGCCTTTGCTCCTCATCCAGAAATGGGGGAAAAGGGTGCATATCCCCACTCATGTAAATCGTTTTCACCCCGGGGTCATGGTGGCGAATTTTTTTCATCAACTCCAGGCCATTGCCCTGCGGCATGTGGAGGTCGGTGATCACCACCGCCGGCCGAAAGCGGAGATAGCTGGCATAGCCCTCCGGTCCATTCCCCGCGGATCGGGCCTCGTAGCCCTCATCCTCCAGCATCATCTTCAGAAGAGAACCCAGCAAGATATTGTCATCGACAACCAATACTTTCGTACTGCTTCTCCTTTCCCGGTTTGGCCTATGGCTTTTTTTTCTTCCAGCAAAGGAGATGCCAATGGATGGGAGAAAAAACGAGCGCGATTTTTAAAGGAATTTCTGGAAAGGCGGGTCAGCAAGGAAGGGCTGGGAGAAGGGTTTTTCCTACAGCATCAAACTGCAAAAGGCCCCCGGGGGTAAATTCCTTGGATTTTTTTCGTCCCTCTTGGGAGAAGACCTCCTACACCCTAGCCGGGCTTTTTAAAATCGGCGGTCTGCAAATTGTGCTTTCTCAGGAGGTCATAAAAATCGGCCCGGTATTTCCCCGCCATTTTGGCGGCTTGGCTGACATTGCCCTGGCAGAGTCCCAGGAGATTGCGAAGGTAATCCTTTTCAAAGGCCTCTTTGGCTTCTTTGAAGGATTTAGGAGAGTCCGATTTTTCCGCCGGTTTGGCTTGGAAGAAAAGGTCTTCGCCGATGAAATCCTGCCGGGTCATGGCCACGGCGTATTCGACGGCGTTTTCCAGTTCCCGCACGTTCCCCGGCCAATCGTGGAGCATAAGCTTCTGGAGAACCCCGGGATTCAGGCCCTTCACCTCTTTTTTCATCTGGCCGCTGAATTTTTTTAAAAAATGCTCCACCAGGGGAGGGATATCCTCCTTCCGCTCCCGGAGCGGAGGAAGATGAACGGGGATCACATGGATCCGGTAAAAAAGGTCTTCCCGAAAGAGTCCCTGCTTGACCTGTTCGGCCAGGTCCCTCTGGGTGGCCACGATCACCCGGACATCCACCTCCACCGGTTCTTCACTGCCCAGGGGGTAGAACTGACGCTCCTGCAGGACCCGGAGGAGCTTGGCCTGAATCGAAAGGGGCATATCGCCGATTTCATCCAGGAAAATCGTTCCCTCATGGGCCTGGGTGAACAATCCTTTGGTGCTCCGGACCGCCCCGGTGAAGGCCCCCTTTTCATGGCCGAAGAGCTGGCTTTCCAGCAGGGATTCGGGCAGGGCCGCGCAGTTGATGGCCACAAAGGCCTTATTCTTCCGGTCGCTGGCCAGGTGGACCGCCCGGGCGATTAATTCCTTTCCCGTGCCGCTTTCCCCCCGGATGTAAACCGTGGAATCGATTTTGGCGATCCGGGAAACCATCTCCAGTACGGCCTGCATCTTTTCGCTCTTCGCCACGATGTGGGCAAAATCATACTTCTCCCGCAGCAGTTCCTGCAGCCTTTTCACCTCCGAGGTGAGCCGGCGGTTCTCCAACGCTTTCTCGATCTGGAAGAAGAGGTCCCGGGATTCAAAAGGCTTGGTGAGGTAGCTGTAAGCGCCCTTCCTCATGGCCTCCACCGCGCTTTCGATCGTTCCGTGCGCGGTGAGAATGATGATGGGCAGCTCGGGATTCAGCGAATGAATCTCCTCCATCAACGAGATCCCGTCCCCCCGTCCCAGCCTCAGGTCGAGGATCGAAAGGTCAAAGGTCTGGCCTTTGACCGCGGCAATCGCTTCTGCCTCGTTCTGGGCGGTCGTGACCCGGTATTGGGCCGATTCCAGTCTCATGCGGAGCAATTCCAGGAGGGCCGGGTCGTCATCGACCACCAAAACATTCCCCGAAGACATACCTCCCTATCTCGCTTTCTCTCTCTTTTTTTCTTCCACGGCAATATCCACCTGTTTTGATTTTTCGATGACCTGGCTCAATTTCTCATTCTCCTGCAGGACTCCGGCCCATACCCGGGCCTCCTCGGCCAGAGGGCTCTGAGGATATTCCCGGACGATTCTCTTAAAAAATTCCAGCGCCTTGCCGAAGTCCCTCTGGGGATTGTCCAGGTGGGCATGTATGAGCCCCATTTGGAAAAGAGCCTGGTCCTTGGGGGGATTCTTCCCCGGCAGGGCCATCACCCTCTGGCTTTCCTTTAGAGAACTGGCGTAGTCGCCGCGTTGCCAAAATTTCCTGGAGCTCAGGAGAAGTTCGCAGGCCGGGTTCGCGGATTCCCCCGGTTTGGCCGCTTTTCCCGCAGCCGTCTCCTGGGTCAAGGTTTGATTGAATTCTTTCTTCGAGGTCATGCACCCCGAAAGGAGAAAGACGATCAACCCGGCAGCACAAAAATGAAAGAACTTCCCTTCCCAGGCTCGCTTTCCGCCCATATTTCACCCCCGTGTGCCGTGATGATCTGCTTGGCGATGGCTAACCC
>JACAEW010000192.1 GCA_013388675.1 Syntrophaceae bacterium
AAGCCGAAAAATCCCGCTTCCTCCCCCTTTTTCAAAGGGAGAAAAAGTGGAATCTCTCAACACGGATCCCCCAAAAACTCTCCTCCCTTTGAAAAAGGGAGGCCGGGAGGGATTTTTGGGAGAGGCCTGTTCAAAATGCGAAAGTTTAACCTATTTTTTAGTTTGTTCCGAATACCACCGGACAAAGCGGGCCAGGCCTTCCCGGACCTGGGTCCGGGGATTGTATCCCAGCATCTGCCTTGCTTTGCGAATATCCGCATAGGTTTGTTTTACATCCCCGGGCTGTTCCGGCAGGTATTCGAGAATTGCCTTCTTTCCCGCCTGCTCTTCGATTTCCCGAATCAGGCCGGCAAGAGTTATGGTCTGAGATTCGCCCAGGTTGTATATCTGGAAGCCGTGCTCTCGGAACAAGGCGCCCAGCGTTCCTTCGATGATGTCGTCGATATAGGTATAGTCCCGGCGGGAGCTGCCGTCGCCAAAAAGAGAAATTTTTCGACCTTCAAGGACCGAGCGGGTGAAGTGATGAATGGCCATCTCCGGCCTCTGCCGGGGACCGTACACGGTGAAATAGCGAAGGCAGGCGACATCGAATCCGTAAAGGTGATGGTAAGTAAAACATAAAAGTTCCCCCGCTTTCTTGGTTGCGGCGTAGGGGGAAATGGGGTGGTTTACCGGATCGTCTTTGGAAAAGGGAACCCGGGAGCTGTTCCCGTAAACCGAAGAAGAGGAGGCGAAGATGAAGCGGCGCACCCCATGCCGACGGCAAGCTTCCAGCAGGCAAACGGTCCCCCGAATATTCACGTCGGCGTAAAGCGCCGGGTGCCGGAGCGAAGGCCGGACCCCTGCCCGGGCGGCCAGATGAACGACCCGATCGATCTTCTCTTTTTGGAATATTTGCTCCAGAAATGTGTCATCGCGCAGGTCGCCCTCGATTAATTTGAATCCCGGCTTGCGGACAACCCCCGCCAGGTTTCGGCGTTTCAGGGCCGGATCATAGAAATCATCAAAATTGTCCAGGCAGACGACCCCATGGCCCACGGCCAGGAGCTTCTCGACCAAATGGGACCCGATAAAACCGGCACCGCCGGTTACCAGAATATTCATATACCTCCTCTGAAAGGCATCCATTGCCAGGGGTCGAATTTTCTCGACTGTCCGATGGCTGAGCGCTAATTGCCGGCTGCCTCGAGTTCGGCGATCACTTCGATATGATACGTCTGCGGAAACATATCCAGCGGCTGGATCCGTTTCACATTATAACCCAGCGAAACCAGCCGGGCTAGGTCCCGGGCCAACGTGGGGGGCTCGCAGGAAACATAGAGTATCTTCCGGGGATGAAGGGAAACAATAGATTTCAGGGCGCCGTGAGCCCCGACGCGCGGGGGATCCAGGACGACCAAGTCCACCTCCCCCGTTTTTCTTCGGACCCTCTCGATCCCCTCTTCTGCGGTGCCAGCCCAGAAAGTGCAGTTGTCTATCGAATTTCTCCGGGCGTTTTCGCGGGCACACTCGATGGCATCTTCATCCTGATCCACTCCCCAAACCTTTCCGCCTTCAAGGGACAAGGGAAGGGTCAAATTTCCCGATCCGCAAAAGAGGTCGACCGCCTTCTCGTCATTTTCGAGGCCAGCCCATTCCAGCACTTTTCGAATCAGGTTTCGGTTTTGGCCGGGATTGACCTGGATGAAAGATTTTCCGCCGGCCTGAAGGAAAAGTTTTTTCCCTCCCCTCTCCGGTCCTTCATACCGAAGGTGCGGTTCCCCCCAGGAGGCGATCCCCTTCCCTTCCATGATGATCCCTTTGATTTCCGGGACCTCTCTCGCAATCCCCTTCATCCCCTTAATATCCCAGAAACCCTCAACCCGCAGATTCACCACGCCCCGGCCTTCGTCCGGGCTAACCTGGATATCCGCGCCCTTTAGAGGGATTTCATCCCTTTCCCGTAAATAAGCGTTCAGCGCGAACAGAATCCGGTTGGCCACCGGGTGGAGGATAGGACAGTCCTCTACCGCCACCACTTGGTGGGTCCGCCAGGCATAGAAGCCCAGGACTCTTTTCCCCCCTTTTACCCCGGCTTTCAGTTGGGCACGAATCCTGTAGCCCCGGTCCGCAGGAGAGGGAACGATAGGAAGGAATTCAAGGCTCGCTTTGCGGGATAGCCGGCAAAACGCCTCCCGCAGCGCTTCTTCCTTCAGCTTCAATTGGTCTTCATAGGTGAAATGCTGATATTGGCAGCCCCCGCATTCGCCATACAAACAACAGAAAGGATTCCTTCGCCGGGGAGAGGGGGTTTCGATTCTTCTCAAGCTTGCCTCGGCATAATCCTTTTTTTCCCTTACCACCTCGATTTCGACCCTTTCCCCCGGTGCGGTGAAAGGGACAAATACCACTTTCCCTCCCGCCCGGCCCAATCCTTTGCCGCCATAAACCATCTTTTCGATTTCAACGGTGAAAATACGTTTCATCTGGATTTCACCACAGATACACCGAGGGCAAAGAAGAAATGGGCCTTCTCCCAATCGAGTGGGT
>JACAEW010000243.1 GCA_013388675.1 Syntrophaceae bacterium
CCATGCGAGCTATGCGACATATGGCGCATCGCCCCGATAAAATTCGCGCACTTTTTCAAAAAAAAGAAACCAAATATGCCGCATAAATAATGTCATTTCTATTATGGACTGGTTAATAAAGCCCTGGCGATTTCGCCCCAGAGTTCGTTCTTCCCCTCCCCGGTCAGGGCGGAGAAAAAGAGGAGGGCCCGATCGGCAAGCAACGGCTCTGCGGAGAGGGTCTTTTTTTGTCTGGCTCGCTCGAACTGGGAAAGCTTGTCCGCTTTGGTCAGAACGATCAGGGAAGGGATCCCGTGATAGTCCAGCCAGTCCAGGAGCGTCGAATCCTCGGGGGACAAACCCCTGCGGGCGTCGAGGATTAGGATCACCAGGCGGATCGCCCGGCGCGTCTGGAGATAGCTTTCCACCATGGGTTTCCAGGCCTTCCGCACCTCCAGGGGGGCCTTGGCGAAGCCGTACCCGGGGAGGTCCGCTAGGGAGATTTTCTCGTTCACCCGGAAGAAATTGATGGTCTGCGTCCGTCCCGGTTGGGCGGAGGTACGGGCCAGGTTCTTCCGGTTGACCAGGGCGTTGATCAGGGAAGATTTGCCCACGTTCGATTTTCCGGCGACGGCCACCTCGGGCAGGTTTCCCGGGGGATACTCGGAAGGTTTCGTGGCGCTCTTCACGAATTCGGCGGAAATCACTTTCATGGCGCCTTTTCCCGCAACCAAAAGTTGTCCCGCAAATAGGCCTCCAGCCGGCCCATGGCCTCCTGGATTTTTTCGATGGAATTGGCATAGGAGAAGCGCAGGTAGCCTTCGGCATTGCTTCCGAAATCGATCCCCGGCGTGCACCCCACCTTGGCCTCCTCCAGGATATGGAAGGCCAATTCGAAGGAGTTCTGGGTATACCTTTTCGCATTGGCCAGCACGTAGAAGGCCCCCGTGGGCTCGACCGTGATTCCGAACCCCAATTCTCGCAACCGCCGGATGATGTATTTCCGCCGGTCGTTGTATAGATTCTTCATGCGGAGCACGTCGGCTTCCGCCTCTTTCAGGGCGGCGATTGCCGCCCATTGAACGAAGGCATTGGCCGAGATGAAAAAATTCTGGTGGAGCTTCTGGAGGGGGCGAATGAATTCCGGGGGAACGATGAGGTACCCCAGCCGCCATCCGGTCATGGCGTATTGTTTGGAAAAACCGTTGATGACCAGGGCGTTGCGGGTGAATTCCAGGATGCTGTGCTCTTTGCCCTCGTAGACCAGCCCGTGGTAAATCTCGTCGGAAACGACCGTCTTGCCGAAATCGGCAATGGCCTTCATTCGTTCCGGGGGGGTCAGGTTTCCCGTGGGATTGGCCGGAGAGTTTACGAAGATGGCTTTCGTCTTCCGCCCGATGAGCGGCTGGATGTCCTCGGGCCGGTATTGAAAACCATCTTCTTCGTACACCTTGACAAAAATGGGCACCCCCTCGACCATCCGTACGAAGTTCGGGTAGCAGGCGTAATAGGGATTGGGAAGAATCACCTCCTCCCCCGGCTCCAGCAGGCTCATAAAGAGCAGGAGCATGGCCGGGGAAGTGCCGGAGGTTACCAGGATCTGATCCGGGTTCACTTGCACCCCGTATCGCTTGTGATAGTCCTCGGCGATGGCCTCCCGGAGTTCAACCAACCCCAGGCTGTGGGTGTAATGAGTTTTCCCCTCCCGAATCGCCCGAATGGCCGCTTCCTTGACGCACTCCGGGGTATCGAAGTCCGGCTCCCCCACCTCCAGGTGAATGATGTCCTCCCCCTGCCTTTCCAGGGAGGCCGCTTTTTCCATTACTTCCATGACGATGAAAGGCGGGATTTCCGCCGATTTCTTGGTTACCATTCTGTCCTCTTGGGCTATTCCGGAGCCCCTGTTGCTTTTGACCCGCGATCGATATGCATCAGGCCTTCCAGGGTCCTTCTCTATTTATCCAATCGCTTGAGTAAAGTCAAGCCTTCTGCGGCCCCCGGTTTTGCTCCGGAAGGTCCTTGCACCGAAATGGGTTTCATGGTAAAGGTTCGAAATCCAGCTTTCAATCCAGCTTTTGCCGGGAGGAAGCGCCATGAAAACGCAGAAACGACTTATTTTTGCCAAGGAACCCGAAAAGTTCATCGAGAGGGCCATTGTCGATTTCACCCGGACGAGCCCGGCCAACAAAAGGAAAGAGGGCCGGGGAAAATATTGGGACCGGCCTCTGGTGGGGTTCGCTTCCGGGGATGACCCCCTGTTCAAGGCCTATAAAAAAATCATCGGCCGATTTCATTTTACCCCTCGGGAGATTTTCGGCCTGACCTTTGGAAATAAAAAAGCTCCCCGGCCCTTGTCGGTCATCGCCTGGATTTTGCCCCATGCCGAAGACATTCGCCAAAGCAACCGACAGGAAATCAAATACCCCTCCCGGCTCTGGGCCCACGCCCGCGATTTCGGGGAGCAGTTCAATGTCAAATTGCGAAACCATGTCGTCAGCCTCCTGAAGAAGAAAGGATATCAGGCCGTAGCCCCCATGAATTCCCCTCATTGGAAGAGGCTGAGGTCTCCCCGGGTGGGTCTGGCCTCCAGATGGTCAGAAAGGCATACGGCCTATGCCTGCGGATTGGGAAGTTTCGGTTTGAGCGACGGGTTCATCACTCCCAAAGGAAAGGCGATCCGGGTAGGCAGCGTGGTCACCGACCTGCCCTTGAAGCCGTCGGCCAAAAAGTATCCCCACCACCGGGCCAACTGCCTTTATTTTTTCGATCAGACTTGCAAAGTCTGCGCCCTGCGGTGTCCTGCCGGAGCCATAACCTCGAAAGGTCATGATAAGGATAAGTGCGAGGAATACGCCTACAACACAATCGGGCCGTTGAAGCGATCCGAATATGGGGTGAAGATCACCGGCTGCGGCCTCTGCCAGACCAAAGTGCCCTGCGAATTCGAAATTCCCAAGAAAATCCAGAAGGCCTACAAACGCTGAGCCATCCCCCGAGGAATTCAGGGGAAGTCACCCCTTCCTAAATTTCACTCGGGACAAAGGGAAAGGGCCGCGACTCCCCCCCCAAAAATACCCTGTTTCCCGACCCAAAATACAGGATTCACCCCATTCTCTTTCCCCTTGCGATCTAGTATTTTATATCCAGAAACGGTTTATCGGTAACCGAGGTTTGGGGAGGCGTTTCATCATGCTTCGACGCCAGTTTTTAGCCCTTTCTGCATGGGGAGGGGCTTGTTTTTTGGCCGGAAAAACCCATTTCATTTTCGCTCAGGCGAGAAAGGAGAGCCAAATGCCTTACGCTGCCAAAGATTACGGAAAACTCATCGGGATGGAGGGGTTCAGCGAGACCCTCCTGAAAAACCATTTCACCCTTTACCAGGGCTACGTAACCAACACCAATAAGCTCATGGAGACCCTGGGCCAGATGTTAAAGGAGGGCAAAACCGCAACCCCCGAATTCGCCGAATTGAAAAGACGATTCGGCTGGGAATTCAACGGCATGAGGCTGCACGAGTATTACTTCGAGAACCTCGGCGGCAAGGGAGCGATCGACAAGGGCGGAAAGCTATTCAAGAAGATCGTCGAGTCCTTTGGGACTTACGAGGAGTGGGAAAAAGATTTCAGAGGGGTGGGAACCATGCGGGGAATCGGCTGGGCCATCCTCTATCAGGACAGCGTTTCCGGGGCCCTTTGCAACTGCTGGATCAATGAGCACGACGGGGGCCATCTGGCCGGGTGCTATCCCCTCCTCATTCTGGACGTCTTCGAGCATGCCTTCATGATCGACTACGGCCTGAAGAGACCGGATTACATCGCCGCCTTTTTCAAGAATATCGACTGGAAGGCCGCCGAAGGCCGGCTGAAGTAATTTTTCTTTCCGGAAAAAGGGGCTTTCTCCTTCGGGGAGAAGGCCCCTTTATTTTAGAGGGTCTTCTCCCAATCGAGTGGGTGCTTGAGGAAGATTTTGAGCTTCCCGGGTCTACCGCTGCCGGAAGGGAGTTGGCCGGGCCCAGGGGTGCATGCCGCCCGGGGCAGGACATCCTGAGGCAGCGGTTCTTCCATC
>JACAEW010000286.1 GCA_013388675.1 Syntrophaceae bacterium
CACCCCCACCCTGGCCCCTACCGAAACTGTGAAAAAATTCCCTTTTCGTCGTCACCCCGGTGAAAACCGGGGTCCAGGAAGTTTTTATAGCATTGAAAATATTGGATTCCGGATTTCGCCGGAATGCCGGATAAACGACAGAACCCAATATTTTCACATCATTTCTTCCATCGAGGGGGAGGTAAATTCTTTATGTATTTAATATTTTTCCCCCTATCCCCCGGAGGGAGAGGGGAGAATGAACGGAATTTTTCAATTTTTCCACACCTTCGGAGATGGCAGGTTATGGTTAATAATGGAATATTTTCAAAAGTTCTATCCCCATCTCCTTCATCCCTTTCTGCAAATGAGGGATTTTTTACTTTTTGCACGTTCAGCAAATTTACATGAATTTCCCTTCCCTTTAACCATTTGGAAGAAGCGGAGTGTCAGAAAATAATCCTCTTAAAGGTCCGGGGAAAGCTAAAGTTTCTCCGCCGGTTGACGAAAAGATTGTTGTAAATGATCCAGGTAGCATCCCACCGGGTTTAAAGGGCGGTTCAATCAATCACCAAGGAGTCGAAGATGACGGGTAAAGGAACGATTCTGATAGTTGATGATGAGGTAGGGCCGCGGGAGTCCCTGCGCATGATTCTCAAGCCCATCTATGATGTCTGCACCGCTGGGGACGGCCAGGAAGCCATCCGCATCATCAGCGAAAAAACCATCGACTTGGTGACCCTAGACCTTAAAATGCCCGGCCTTTCGGGCATCGATGTCCTGCGGGAAATAAAGAAAATTCAACCGGATGTGGAAGTTATCGTCATCACCGGCTACGGCACCCTGAACAACGCCCAGGAGGCCATTCGTTTCGGAGCGGGGGACTTCATTTCCAAGCCTTTCAATGTCGCCGATATTATTGCTATCGTGAGCAAGTCCTTCGAAAGGCGAAACTATAATCTCAAAATCAAAAACCTCATCCAGCAGATCAAGGGGTTGCGGACTTCCTTGAACGACAGTAAAGAAGTCCTGCCGGATTGGAGCCGGGCGACGGACCTCAATCCCGGCGTTCAAAGCGGGTAAGAATTCAATAAATCAACTTTCGTCGTCATAGAATTGACAATCCGGGGTACTGTTCCGCTCTTCCGTTTACTCCCCCGCTCCCTTCCGCAGAAGAAAGTTAAGAAAATCGAAGGAAATTTCCCGCAGGAGAATTACAGCTTGAGGGCATGTAAATTGCTGTACCCCAACCAGCCTTCATTTTCGGGGCGGGCTTCGAATTCCTTCCTGCAGTGAGACCCAAATGTCAGTCAAAGGATCCATTCTGGTCGTAGACGACGAATTGGGACCCCGAGAATCCCTCCGCATGATCCTCAAACCCATCTATGATGTTCACGCGGTTGACAATGGACAGGATGCCCTCGATTACCTCTGCCGCGCCAGCGTAGACCTGGTTACCCTGGACCTAAAAATGCCGGGGCCCTCGGGAATCGACGTGTTGCGGGAAATCAAGAAGACGAGGAGCGATGTGGAAGTCGTGATCATCACCGGCTACGGGACCATGAATACGGCGGTCGAGGCCTTCCGCTTGGGAGCGGTGGATTTCATCTTTAAACCTTTCAACGTGACCGAGATCATCTCCATCGTCAAAAAATCCGTGGAACGGCGCAATTTTAACTTGGCCATCAAGAGCATCCTTCAACGGGTCAAGGCCTTGGAATTCCTGGACCTCGAGGGGCAGGGAGAAGCTCTGTTGAATCTCAGCGCGAGCGTGCACTTGGCCTCAGAAGAGAATCGCATAAGCTATGAAATCCAGGACTCTCTCCGTCAGCTTGAAAACTTCCGGATGCAAAAGGTTTCGGTGAATTACCTGGATTTTCTTAAGGTCCTTATTTATATCCTGGAGAGCAAGGAGCCCTACACCAACGGACATTCCGAACGGGTCTCGGTCTATTCGGACCTGATCGCCCAGGAACTCCACCTCTCCTCCCGCGAGAAAGAAGATTTGCAGATCGCCACCTTGCTCCACGATATCGGGAAGGTCGGGCTGAGTAACCGCCTACTGGAAAAGACCAAACTCAGCGAAAAAGAGAGTCTGGATATCCGGCTGCACCCGGTAAAAGGCGTTCACCTCATCGAGCCCCTGGCCTTCTCCCACACCATTACCTCCGCCATCCGCCATCATCATGAACGATGGGATGGAAAAGGGTACCCGGATGGTTTGGCCGGGAATGCCATCCCCCTTTTGGCTCGGATTATCGCCCTGGCGGATTCTTACGATGCCATGATATCCGACCGCCCTTACCGCCTGGGACTCTCCTTCCAGAGGGTTCAGGAGGAGATCCAGACCCACGCAGGAAGCCAGTTCGATCCCTTCCTCGCGGAGGTCTTTTTGAAGCAGGTCAAAACGGAGGGAGTCATTCCCTCCATCCATCCTTCCAGAAGCTTTCATTGAAAGAAAAGAGAGAATCGCGCGATGGAAAAGCTGATCCGCTGCACCCAATGCAATAAAGTGACCCCCCGGTACTCCGGATACGGGGATTTTGGCGAAACTTCCTCTCTCCCGGGGGTCGAGTGGTCTTCGGAGGACCTGGATGAACAGAAAGCCTTTTACAGGGACCACGGGGGCCATCTCCTCGAGGAAGTTTCCATCGACCCTGAAACCATTTTCAGCAACAAGCCGCCCCACGAACCCTCGAGAGTCACCTACATGAAAGCCAGCAACGGCAAAGACCGATTCCTGGTCAGGCGCTTTAAGCCGGGCGTGAGCAGGCCCGCATCCTACGAGATCATTCCCGAACAGCCCCCGCCCTGGGAGGATTCTGCCCCCTAGCTTTCCAGCCCCCGAGAAGGTCTTCCCAATCGGGGGTTCGCCGAAACAGGGAGGCAAAACAGGCCTTTTCCCCTTCCCTTTCCTCCCCCGCAGCTAAGAAAAAACCCCTGCTCAACTTCAACCTGTCCCTCCCTCTTGGGAGAAGAAATTGACCATCGAATTGCAATATTTCCACCCCTTCCCCACCTTTTCTTGACAGACCCGCAAAATTTTGATAATTTTCTAGAAAACATTTAAGAATTTAATCAAAACCCCGGAAAAAAAGCCTTCCATTTCGAGTGCTCAGCCCCCCAATCCCGGGTTTCTTTATTTGATCCTGAGTGAGCCACCGGGAATGCTGAGGGATGGAAGGGATGATTTTTTCCCCCAACTCTCGCTGGGAAAGAAATTTGTTATCCCCGGACATTCAACCCCGCAGGCCCACCCGTCAAATATTTATCGGGTCCGTACCCGTGGGAGGAGAAGCTCCCATCGTGGTCCAGTCCATGACTCAAACCGATACCCGGAACGTGGCCGCCACGGTATCCCAGATTCGACGACTGGAAAAGGCGGGCTGCGAATTGGCCCGGGTGGCGGTCCCGGACCGCGAGGCAGCGGGAAAGCTGGGGGAGATCAAAAAGAGGATCGGCATCCCCCTTATCGCCGACATCCATTTCGACTATCGCTTAGCCCTGGAATCCTTGGACCGGGGGGTGGATGGGCTTCGTCTCAATCCGGGAAACATCGGCAGCCGCGATCGGGTTGCGAAAGTGGTCCGGCTGGCCGGGGAAAAAAAGGTGCCCATCCGGGTGGGAGTGAATTCGGGGTCGCTGGAAAAAAAACTCTTGCAAAAGTACGGCGGCCCCACCCCGGAAGCATTGGTGGAGAGCGCTCTGGGCCATGTTCATCTGCTGGAGGACCTGGGTTTCAACCAAATCAAAATATCGCTCAAGGCCTCGGACCCCCGGGGGACCATCCTGGCCTACCGCAAGATCTCCCAGCTAACCGATTATCCGCTCCATATCGGGGTCACTGAAGCAGGGCCCCCCTTCTCCGGGGGGATCAAATCAGCCGTGGGGTTGGGGGTTCTTCTCTATCATGGCATTGGGGACACTCTTCGGGTCTCGCTCACCGCGGACCCGGTCCTGGAGGTCCGGGCGGCCTATCAGATTCTTAGGTCCTTGGGACTCAGGCGCCGGGGCGTGGAAATCATCTCTTGTCCCGTTTGCGGCCGATGCGAAATCAACCTCACCCCGGTGGTCCAGAAGGTCGAAGCCCGCGTGGCCAACTGGGCCGAGCCCCTGCAAATCGCCATCATGGGTTGCCCGGTAAACGGTCCGGGGGAGGCGCGGGAGGCCGATGTGGGCATCGCCGCGGGAAAAGGGGTGGCGCTCCTTTTCCGCAAGGGGAAAGTGCTGCGCAAAGTGAAAGAGGCGGAAATGGTCGGGGCCCTGCTGGAAGAAGCGGAGTCCCTCCGAAGCCCAACCTGAAAGGCAAGGTTCATGAGGTATTCGAAAAAACTCCTTCCGACCCATAAAGAAGACCCGGCCGATGCCGAGGCAATCAGTCATAAATTGATGGTCCGGGCAGGAATGGTCCGCCAGTTGGCCGCCGGCCTTTACATCCACCTACCCCTGGGGCTCCGCTCCCTGGAAAAGGTGAACCGCATCATCCGGGAAGAGATGAACGCGATCGGCGGGCAGGAGATCACCATGCCCGTCCTCCATCCGGCCGAAGTCTGGCAGCAGTCCGGACGGTGGTACGATATCGGGGATGAAATGTTCCGTCTGAAAGACCGGAACCAGCGGGACATGGTTCTGGGGATGACCCATGAAGAAATCATCGCCTGGCTGGCCGCGCGGGAGGTCCGGTCCTACCGGGACCTTCCCCAGATTTGGTACCAGATCCAGACCAAGCTGCGCGACGAAGCGCGGCCGAAAAGCGGGGTCTTGCGGACCCGGGAATTCCTGATGAAAGACTCCTACACCCTGGACCTGGATGCCGCCGGCCTGGACCAAAGCTATCAGCTCCACTATGAAGCCTACGTCAAGGTCTTCAGGCGGTGCGGGCTGAAGTTCTATATCGTGGAGAGCGACCCGGGAATGATGGGCGGAGCGGGGGCTCACGAGTTTATGGCGCCCAGCGAGGCGGGCGAAGACGAAGTGGCCCTTTGCGAAAAGTGCGGCTACGCCGCCAACGTGGAACTCGCCCAATCCAATCCCCCCGCCCCCGAATTCCCCTCCTGGAAACTGGAGGAGGTCGCCACGCCGGATTCCCGGACGATCGAAGAAGTCTGCTCTTACCTGGGGGTCTCTCCCAAGCTCACCATCAAGTCTTTGCTGCTCATGGCAGACGATAAGCCCGTGATGGCCCTGGTCCGGGGCGATCAGCAGCTCCACGAGAAGAAATTTCGTTCCCTCGTGGGGGAATTCCGGCCCGCCCACCGGGAGGAAGTCAAAGAATTCACCGGCGTGGAAGCAGGGTTTCTGGGCCCGGCCAGGCTTTTCCCCAAACAGCCCATTCCCGTGATTGCCGATACCTCCCTGCGGGAAGGGGTCTTCGTCGCCGGCGCCAACCGGGAGGGGTATCATCTGCGCGGGGTCGTGCCGGGGGAGCATTTCTCCGCACGGTTCGCCGACATTCACCTGGCCATGTCCGGGGACGCCTGCCCCCAATGCCAGGGGCCCCTCAAAGTGGAAAAAACGATCGAGATCGGAAACATCTTCAAGCTGGGGACCAAGTACTCCATCCCCCTCAAGGCTATGTACCTGGACCGGCAGGGACAGGAAAGGCCGATCGTTATGGGGAGCTACGGAATCGGGCCGGCAAGAATCATCGCCGCAGCCGTGGAGCAGAACCACGACAAGGACGGCATCATTTTCAATCTTTCCATCGCCCCTTTCGAAGTTCACCTCCTGCCCGTCAATTTGAAACAGGGGACCGTGGGGGAGGAAGCGGAAAGACTCTATCAGGGATTATCTTTGGCCGGGGTGGAACCCCTCTTCGACGACCGGGAAGAGGCGCCGGGAGTGAAGTTCAAGGACGCCGACCTCTTGGGGGCCCCCCTGCGATTGACCCTGAGCGCCAAAACCTTGAGGGAAAAAGCGGCCGAGGTCAAGGTTCGCAGGTCCGGGGAGGTCCGGATGGTCCCTCTGGATGAGGCGGTTTCCTGGGTCAAGAATTGGATCGAGGACCAGAAGAAAAAATAGTTTCGGGTTTCGAGTTTTGGTTTCAAGTTAAAAACCCGAAACCCGAATTCTCCAAGCGCTTGCCGATCGCCTGGAATTTTGGACTTGGACGTCGTTGCCTTAACGCCAAACCCGGAACCCGGAATTCGAAACTTTTTTCATGATCCGACTCAACGACATACTGGAAAAGGTCAGCCGCAACTTTCCCGGGGCCGAGCTGAGCCTGATCGAAAAAGCTTACGTCTACACCGCCAAGGTGCACCAGGGTCAAGTCCGGCTTTCGGGAGAACCTTACCTCATCCACCCGCTCGCCGTGGCCGCCATCCTGGCCGACATGAAGATGGACATCGCCACGGTGGTGGCCGGGCTGCTTCACGACACGGTGGAGGATACCTTTGCCACCCTGGAGGAGATCGAAGAACTCTTCGGCACGGAAATCGCCGCTCTGGTGGACGGCCTCACCAAGATCAGCAAAATGACCCTGGCCACGCACGAGGAGCAACAGTCCGAAAACTTTCGCAAGATGCTCCTGGCCATGTCCAAGGATATTCGCATCGTCATTATCAAACTGGCCGACCGGCTTCACAACATGCGGACCCTCCAGTATCTGCCCCCGGAATCCCAGCTTAAAATCGCTCAGGAAACTCTGGATATCTATGCCCCCATCGCCGGGCGGCTGGGGATCGACCGCATCAAGACGGAGTTGGAAGACCTCACCCTCCCCTATCTTCACCCGGAGGAGTACCGCCGCCTGATGGCGGCCATCGCCTGGAAGAAGGAAGAAAGGGAAAAATACATCCAGGAGGTCAGTTCCATCATCTTGGATAAGCTGTCTTCTTACGGCCTTCGGGGTAAGGTCAGCGGCCGCCTGAAGCACTTCTACAGCATCTACCGAAAAATGAAGGCCCAGAACCTGGATTTCGAGCAGGTGTACGACGTCATCGCCTTCCGCCTGATCCTCTCCTCGGTGAAAGACTGTTACGAAGCCCTGGGAATCATCCATTCCCTGTGGAAACCGATCCCGGGCCGCTTCAAAGATTACATCGCCATGCCCAAGGCCAACGGCTATCAATCTCTCCAGACGACGGTGATTGGGCCTTATGGGGAACGGGTGGAAATTCAGATCCGGACCGAAGAGATGAACCGGACCGCCGAAGAGGGCATTGCCGCCCACTGGCAGTATAAAGAGGGGAAAGCCTTTGACCCCAAAGACACGAAGCAGATCGCCTGGGTCCGTCAGCTTCTGGAGTGGCACCAGGAATTGCGGGACCCCCGGGAGTTCATCGAGACGGTCAAGATCGATCTCTTCCCGGATGAAGTGTACGTTTTCACCCCCCGGGGAGATGTAAAGCAGTTTCCCGCCGGCGCCACGCCGGTCGACTTCGCCTACAGCATTCATACCGAAATCGGTCACCAGTGCGTGGGGGCCAAGGTGAACGGCAAGATCGTCCCCCTCCGCTATCAGCTCCGGAACGGCGACATGGTGGAAATCGTCACCGCCCCCGGGCACCGTCCCAGCAAGGACTGGCTCAAGTTCGTCAAGACGGTCCGGGCGCGGACCAAAATCCGCCAGCTCATCAAGGCGGAAGCAAGGGACCGTTCGGTGGACCTGGGCCGGGAGATCTGCGAGCGGGAGTTCAAAAAGTACCACCTGGATTTCGCCAAATTCTTGAAATCCGAGGACTTGAAAAAGGTGGTGGGAGACTTCTCCTTCACCTCTGTCGACGACCTGATGGCCGAGGTCGGCTACGGCAACATTTCCTGTCGGCAGATCGTGGGGAAGATCCTCCCTCCGGAAAAGCTGGACCGGGGAAAGTCCGAAGAATCCCGGCTGAAGCGTTTGGCCGACAAGATCCGCCGCGAGCCGACGGGAATCCAGATCCGGGGAATCCGGGACATGATGGTCCGCTTCGGAAAGTGCTGCAACCCCCTTCCCGGCGACCGGATCACCGGGTACATCACCCGCGGGCGGGGGGTTACCGTTCACACCGCCGATTGCCCCAATGCCCTGGGAGGGGACCCGGAGCGCCTGATCCAGGTTTCCTGGAACCTCCAGGAAAAAGCGGTTCACGCCGTGCGCGTCCGGGTGACCTGTAATGACAAAAAAGGATTGCTCGCCGACCTCAGCACGGCGCTCGCATCTTCGGATATCAACATCCTCCGCGCCCATACGGTGACGACCGAAGACCGAAAGGCCATCTGCGACTTCGAGCTGGAGGTGCGGGACCTCAAGCATCTCCAGGGCGCTTTCCGGAACCTGACCAAGCTGAAGGACGTTTTGAAGGTGGAGCGAATGCGGGGCGCAGCTTCGGGGGAAAGGGAAGAACCGGGGGCGGAAATCTGAAGGCCGTTTCGGGATTCGGGTTTCGAGCGTCGTTTTTTTTAACCCGAAACGCGAAACCCGAAACGTCAACCTGCGTTTAAACGGCTTTGACCACCCGACCGGAACGAAGACAGCGGGTGCAAACCCGGAGCCGGCGGGGGGCCCCATCTTGGATGGCGTGCACCCTTTGCAGGTTCGGGTACCACCGGCGTTTGGTTTTGATGTTGGAATGACTTACCCTATGCCCCACTGAAGGACTTTTTCCGCAAATCTCGCACGACCGGGCCATCGGAATCCTCCCCCAAAGAAAAACAAATAGCAGGGGCAACTCCCTGCTTTGTTCATTTTATAGCATATTCTCCCAAACCGGGCAAGAAATATATTCGGCCTCTCTCGGGCTCCGGGGAGAGCAAAAGGGGCCTTCCCCTCATCCCCCCAAAAAGGTCGGCGGGGGGTTGATCAGAAAAGAGTCGACGGCCCGGGGCACCCCTTTGGCCAGGACCCGGCGCCCCTGAACCTCCAGCCGGCCCTCGGCGTACATCTGAATGGCCTGCGAATAGATTTTGTGCTCCTGCTTCAGGATGCGGGCATTCAGGGTATCGGCCGTATCCTCATCGTAGACCGGAACGACAGCTTGAATGATGATCGGCCCCGTATCGGTTCCTTCGTCCACAAAATGAACGGTGCACCCGGCAAACTTGACCCCATAGTCGATTTGAGTCTGCCAGACATGGGTCCCCGGAAAAGCTGGAAGCAAGGCCGGATGGATGTTCATCACCCGCATGGGAAAGGCCCGCAGAAGAACCGGGGTGATGATCCGCATGAAGCCCGCCAGGACGACCAGCTCCACGTCGCGGGCCTTCAGGGCCTCCACCACCTTCTGGTCATACTCTTCCCTGTTGAGTCCCTTGTGCAGGATGACCCGATGGAGGAGGCCGTGCTTTTTCGCCCGCTCCAGGGCATAGACCCCCGGAACGTTGCTGATCACGACTTGGATCCGGGCGTCCACCCGGCCGGCTTCGATGTTGTCGATGATGGCCTGAAGGTTGGAGCCGCTCCCCGAAACCAGGACGCCGAGGTTGACCATACTCCTCCTTATAGATATGAGATGGGGTTTTCCCCGGGATAGAGTTTTTCTACGATTTCGCCGATCGAGTAAGCCTTCTCCTTCCAACGTTTCAACCGGGCGATGACTCCATCTGCCTCTTTGGCCGCCACCGCGAGGATCATCCCGATTCCGTTGTTGAAGGTGCGCAGCATCTCTTGGTCGGCCACCTGCCCTGCATCCTGCAGGACCCTGAAAATGGGGGGAACCGGCCACGATCCCAGGCGGATCACCGCCTTGCAGCCCGGGGGAATCACCCGGGGAAGATTGTCCGTGATCCCCCCGCCGGTGATGTGGGCCATCCCGTGAATGCGAAAATGTCTCAAGAGGTCCAGGAGAGGCTTCACGTAAATTTTCGTCGGAACCAGAAGCTCTTCGCCAATCGTCCGGGAAATTCCCCCCACCCGTTTGTTCGGTTTCCACTTCATTCTTTCGAAAACCACCTTTCGGGCCAGGGAGTAACCGTTGCTGTGCAGCCCGCTGGAGGCGATCCCCACCAGGCGGTCCCCCGGCCGGATGGCCGAGCCGTCGATGATCTTGCCCCTCTCCACCACTCCCACGGCAAAACCGGCCAGGTCGTACTCCCCTTCCGGGTAGAAGGACGGCATCTCCGCCGTCTCCCCGCCGATCAGCGCGCAACCGGCCTGAAGGCAGCCCCGGGCGATTCCTTTGATGATCTCGGTGGAAACCTCAAGAGAAAGTTTCCCCGTGGCCAGGTAGTCGAGCAGGAAAAGGGGCTCGGCCCCCTGAACGACCACGTCATTGACGCACATGGCCACGAGATCGATGCCCACGGTATCATGCTTTCCGGTCATGAAAGCCACCTTCAGTTTGGTTCCCACCCCGTCGGTGGAAGAAACCAGGATGGGGTTCCTATACTTCTTCGCCTGAAGGGCGAAAAGTCCCCCGAATCCCCCGATGTCCGTCACCACCTCGGGCCGAAAGGTTTTCCGCACCAAGGGTCGGATCAAATCCACGAATTTGTTTCCCGCGTCGATGTCCACCCCGGCGCCGCGGTAGGTCATTCGTTTGGCCACTCCTCACCCCCATTCAAGATGGATACCTCATTTCTAATGAAAGGAGGATCAAAAGTCAATAAGCCAATTCTCACTTTTCTTCTTGCCCCGGGGGAAAAAGTCTGTTACCAATAAATTCAAAAGGTTACCCGTCTTTTCGCATTCGCCGATATGAGTCAGTCCGAAATTGACGAAATCCTTGAAGCCATGGAAAAACCCCTCCGTTATGCCTCGGGGCATGATTTTGCCAACCTGAAGACCCTAAAGGGCCTCGAGTCGTACCTGGCCCACTGGCTCGACCGGGCGGCCGCCTTGTCGGTCAGCCCGAGGAGCCAGTCCCTATTACAGAGCTTACGCCTTCGGGCCCAGGGCTTCGACCTCCTCGACCTGGCCGAAAAGAAGGCCCGTATCTTGGAAGTTCAAAAGATCATACACGATTTGAAGGGTGAGGACGAAGCCCCCCTTCCCTGTCAGCCTTGGCCGACCCAAGAGGAATTCCGTCAGTCACGCAAAGACCTCCAAACTTCCATCCAGTTCATTAAAGGGGTGGGGCCGCGACTTTCCGAGGTCCTCAAGAAGAAAAATATTGTCACCGTAGAAGACGCCCTTTATTTCCTCCCCCGCCTTTACCAGGACCGCAGGCAGATCAAGACCATCTCCCAGCTTGCGGTTGGTAAAATCGAAACCGTCATGGGAACCGTCCTCCAGGCTGACATGACCCCTTATCGCCGTCGCCGAACTTTTGAATTGACCATCGGCGATGAAACCGGAACGCTCATCGCCAAATGGTTCAACTTCAACCCCAGGTTCATGAAGGGGAGATTCAAAAAAGGGATGCGCCTGATCCTCTTCGGGGAAGTTCGTCTTTACCAGTTTCAAAAAGAAATCCATCACCCGGAACTGGAAATCATCGAGGAGGAAGAGCCTCAAACGCCAGACGGGAACGAAGGCTCCCCCCCCGGGAAGGAGGAGTCCCTCCATTTCGGCCGCATCGTCCCCGTCTATTCCGAAACCGAAGGGCTCTACCAGAGGCAGCGGCTCATCCGTCGGATCATGAAAAATACGGTGGACCTCTTCGCCGCCAAGGAATTCAGCGGCATCCCCGAAGAAATCTGCCGGCGTCAGAACCTCATTCCCCTGTCCGAGGCCTTCCGCCGGGCCCATTATCCCGATGCCGGCGATGACCTCGCCCTTTTGAACGAGGGAAAGTCCCCGGCCCATCGCCGACTGGTCTTCGATGAGCTTTTCTTCCTGGAATTGGGCCTGGCCCTGCGGCGCAGCGGCACCCTCATGGAAAAGGGCATATCTTTCCTCGTCAGCCATCGGCACACCTGCCGTCTCCGCGAGATTCTTCCTTTTTCCCTTACTCCGGCCCAGGAGCGGGTGCTGGCGGAGATCGAAGCCGACATGCGCCGGCCTCATCCCATGAACCGCCTTCTACAGGGGGATGTGGGCAGCGGCAAGACCATCGTGGCCCTTCTCTCCGGCCTCATGGCCGTCGAGGGGGGATTCCAGGTGGCTCTCATGGCCCCCACGGAAATCCTGGCCGAACAGCACTATTTCAACATCCGCCCTCTGGTGGAAAAACTCGGGCTGCTGGCCGCCCTGCTAACCAGCAGCCTGAAAAAATCGGAGAAAGAGACTTTCTATGCGCGGATCCGCACCGGGGAAATCCATGTGGTCATCGGGACCCATGCCATCATCCAGGAAACAGTGGAATTCCACCGCCTGGGCCTCGCCATCATCGACGAACAGCACAAGTTCGGAGTCCTGCAGAGGGCGACGTTGAAGAAAAAGGGGACGAATCCGGACGTCCTGGTGATGACCGCCACCCCCATTCCCCGAACCCTGGCCATGACCCTCTACGGAGACCTGGAGGTCTCGGTCATCGATCAGTTGCCGCCCGGGAGGGGAAGCATCACCACCCGGGTCTTCAACGAAAAGGAAAGATTCCGGGTTTATCGCCTCATGCGGGAAGAAATTGCCAAGGGAAAGCAGGCCTACGTCGTCTATCCCCTGGTGGAGGAATCCGAGCGCCTGGACCTCAAAGATGCCACCCAGATGGCCAAAAACCTGCAGCGGGATATTTTCCCCGAATTCAAGGTGGGACTCATCCATGGGCGAATGAAAAGTGAAGAGAAAGAGGCAATCATGGCCGATTTCAAGGCCCGGCGGATTCACATCCTGGTCTCTACCATCGTCATCGAAGTGGGGATCGATGTCCCCAACGCCTCGGTCATGGTCATCGAGCACGCGGAACGCTTCGGCCTCTCCCAGCTCCACCAGCTTCGGGGGCGCGTCGGTAGGGGGAAAGACCCGTCCCAGTGTCTGCTGATCGCCCAGTACCCGAGGAGCGAGGAGGCGGAGCGAAGGCTCCGGGTAATGGAGCAGACCACGGACGGGTTTAAGATCGCCGAAGAAGACCTGGCCATCCGGGGCCCGGGAGAACTCATGGGAACCCAGCAGTCCGGCCTCCCCGACTTCCGGGTGGCTAACTTCGCCCGGGACATCCAGCTTTTGAACGAGGCCCGCAAGGAGGCCTTCGGGATCATCTCCTGCGACCCTATCCTTTCAATGCCTGAGCATTTTTTCATGAAGGAAACGCTGAAGGAGCGCTGGAAAGGAAGGCTGGAGCTGGCGACAATCGGCTGAAAAGCAGTTTGGGGATTGTAGGGGCCTGCGGCTGCGTTCCCTGCACCCCGCCCCTGCCCCTTACCCCTTGTTTCAATCCCCTAAACGAAGGATAGGAAATGGGAAGCAGGAACGAAAAGGATCCCCCTGGATGGGTATTTATGGATTTCATCCAGGCAGGATCCGCTGTTTGCCCTTAAATGGGATCATTCCCGGGACCTGCTAAAAATCTTCCGGGTTTCTGATGATGGCCCGGCAATGCCGCCTTTCGACATCCCAATTAAAATAGAAGTTTTCCGAGGCAACCAGGGAAAGGAGATGCTTGGCCAGCGTCGTCTTGCCCACCTGCCGGGGGCCGGCCAAAAAAGCCATCCTTGCCCCTTCCGGAAAGAACCGATTGATTTCTGAAGTCAGGTATTTCATGTTTGCGCTTCTTTCTTTCAAGAATATTTTTTTCGTCCTATCGCTATCAATCGCCCTCTATTCCCGGGTCTCTCATGGGCCAAAAGCGATGCATCCCAGCCAAAACCCATAGGGGGAGTGGTCTTCTTTCTAAGATGATTTGCAAGAATATGTGATGTGTACCCGGATTTTATTAAGTGGAAAAAGTCAAACAAACAGATGCCTTGGCAGGGAAAAGTGAGGAAGAAACCCCAAAAGACGCAGCCGAAAAAGCCGAGGAAGCCCAGGCCAAAGACCCGAAAGCAAGGAGGGGAAGAAGCTCAAGCCGTCAACGCTCCAGTCGCCAGTTGACCAAATTTCCTCGCAGGCGAAGATTTTGAACCTCAGTCGGGGTTTGGATATGCTTTCCATTCCTTGAATTTTGGCGAGTTGCAGAGATTGGCACGATACCTGCTATTCGGATAGCCGCAAGAAGCGGTCATGAAATCGTTTAGGTTTCTCCGAATTCTGGTTTTTTCAAAGTATTCAAATCGGGCTTCCCCCCCACCCACCAAGAGAATCATTTCGGAAACCACATCAATAGCCATATAATTATATTGCTTTATTGATCATCCCGAAGTATATTGACTTCATGGGAAAAATCCGGTTTGAGTGGAACGAGGAAAAAGACAAGCAGAACCAGGTGAAACATAACGTTTCTTTTTCCTTGGCCCAGCGTGCTTTTCTTGACCCTTGCCGTATTATTGCAGAAGATGTAAGCCATAGTGGTGAGGAGGGAAGATTCTATTGTATTGGTCGCGTAAATGACGGCATAATGACTGTTCGATTTACATTTCGGGCCAATGTCATCCGGATTTTCGGGGCCGGATATTGGAGAAAGGGAAAAAGGATCTATGAAGAAAAAAATAGGATATACTGACGAACCAATGGGTGATCTAAGGGTTATTAAGGATTTTCTTCCTCCGCCGGATCAGTTGGTCTTAAGGGAAGACAGGGTGAAGGTAACGATTTCTCTTAGCAAAGGAAGCGTGGAATTCTTTAAAAAGGAAGCCAAGAAACAGCGAATCTCGTACCAGAAAATGATCCGCCGAGTTATAGATGTGTACACCTCGCAGTATCAAAAAAGCGCCTAGCCATTCATTCCTCCGTTTTTTTGCGAACGGGGCCGTACTCCTTTATTATCGACGGTTTTGAGATCTGTTATTTTCCTATAGTTATCGGGTACTTAAAAAGCTTTGATATTTGATTCATTCCTTGAAAAAATTTGACCGATTTTCCAGGTTTCCCAAATGGCAGGGTGCTCTATTTTCCTATTGACTACGGGGAAGGACATCCGGAAGGATTTGACCTTCCGGGATTTACGCATCGCTGGCTGCGGGTGGAGCGAGGGGGATGGGCGGTCAACCGCAGGACGGAAAAGGGTAAGTTTAGCCGGACTGTTACGCGGAATGCGTTGATTGGCTGAAGATTTAGGGCAACCCTTATTTTTCCCCTCTCCTGAGGTCACGTAGTGGGGCCGATTCAGGATGGCTGTTGCAAGTAGTATTCTTTGACCTTTTACCTTTCCTCTTATTCCTCCTCCCACCTTTGAGCCCGTTCCACGGCCTTCTTCCACTTCCGGTAGAGAGACTCCCTTTGCTTGACGGGCATCCTGGGGGTGAATTTTTTCCGGACTTTGAAATTCCGGGCTACCTCGCCCGGGTCCTTCCAGAAGCCCACGGCCAGGCCGGCCAAGTAGGCCGCGCCAAGCGCCGTGGTCTCGGTGGTTTCCTGGATGACGACCGGAACGCCCAGGATATCCGCCTGGAATTGCATGAGAAACGAATTGACCGCGGCGCCGCCATCCACCCGCAGCTCCTTCAGCTTGATTCCCGAATCCTTTTCCATGCACTCCAGCACATCCCTTGTCTGGTAGGCAATGGACTCGAGGGCGGCCCGGGCGATGTGGGCTTGGGTGGTCCCCCGGGTTACGCCCAGGATCGCCCCCCTGGCGTACATGTCCCAGTAAGGGGCGCCCAGGCCGACAAAGGCGGGGACAAAATAGAGACCGTCATTGGAAGAGAGGCCGGCCGCCAGGGGTTCGCTTTCCGCAGCTTGGGCGATGATCTTTAGTCCATCCCGGAGCCACTGAATTGCCGCCCCGGCGATGAAGACGCTTCCCTCCAGGGCATACTCCACTTTCTTTCCGGTCCCCCACGCGACGGTCGTCAGCAGATGGTTCCGCGAGGCCACTGCCTTCTCGCCCGTGTTCATAAGGAGGAAACAACCGGTGCCATAGGTGTTTTTGGCCTGCCCTTTTTGGAAGCATGTCTGTCCGAAGAGGGCTCCCTGCTGATCTCCGATGATTCCGGATAGGGGGACTTCCGTCCCGAAGAAGACCGCCGGGGAGGTATTCCCGTATAGTTGGCTGGATGGCTTGACGGTTGGCAGGATTTTTTCCGGTATGTTAAGGAACCGGAGGATTTCCGGGTCCCAGGTCAGGTCGTGGATGTTGAAGAGAAGGGTGCGGGAGGCATTGGAATAATCGGTGATATGAAGCTGCTTCCCGGTTAACCGGTAGGCCAGCCAGCTATCAACGGTGCCGAATGCCAGGTTTCCCCTCTCTGCAGCTTTGCGGATTTTCTTATCATGCCCCAGGATCCATTGGACCTTCGTCCCCGAAAAATAGGCGTCAATCACCAGGCCGGTTTTCTTCCTGATCTTCTTAGAGAATTCCGTCTTTTGAATTCGCGAGCAGGCCGGGGCGGTGCGGCGGCACTGCCAGACGATGGCGTTATAAACCGGCTTCCCGCTTTCCCGGTCCCAGAGAACCGTCGTCTCTCTCTGGTTGGTGATCCCGATGGCGGCGATCGACTGGGGGGAGAGGTTGGCGGAGTCGAGAGCGCGCCGGGCCGCCTCCATCTGGGAATCCCAGACCTCCGTGGGGTCGTGCTCCACCCAGCCGGGTTGTGGATAGACCTGCTGGAACTCCTTGGAGGCAATGCTGATGATCCTGCCTTGCCGATCAAAGACGACCGCCCGGGAGCTCGTAGTGCCCTGGTCCAGGGCCAGGATGTATTTCCCCGCCAAAGGGGTTCCTTTCTGTCGGTTGCTGATCATGCCAGGGGGCAAGAATTCAGGAGTCAGGAGTCAGAATCCAGAATAAAGGGGTTCTTCTGCATACTGGATTCTGGATTCTGAATACTGGATTCCGGATTCCTATCCCTGAATTCCGTCCTCCCTCATTCCGCATTCCCCATTCCGAATTCCGCATTCGTCAGAGCCATTTCTTCCTTCGGAACAGGGTCAGCATGAGGACCGCCACAACTGCCATGATCGTTAGTACCAGGGGATATCCCCATGGCCAGTCCAGCTCGGGCATGTGCTTGAAATTCATTCCGTATACCCCGGCCAGGAAGGTCAGGGGCATGAAGATCGTGGCAATGATAGTGAGGACTTTCATCACCGCGCTCATCCGGTTGTTGAGGCTGGAGAGATAAATGTCCAGCATCCCGGAGAGCATGTCCCGGTAGATCTCGATGGAGTCCATGACCTGGATGGTATGGTCGTACACATCCCGGAAATAGACGCGGCTGCTCGCTTGAATTCCAGGAAACTCCCCCCGTTCGAGGCTGCTGATGACTTCCCGGAGCGGCCAGACCCATTTCCGCAGGAGGAGCATTTCTCTTTTCAGGTTCTGGATCTTTTGCAGGGTGGACGTGCTGGGATCGGTCAGCAGTTTTCCTTCCAGGACCTCGATTCTTTCTCCCAATTTCTCCAGCACCACAAAATATTGGTCCACCACAATATCCAGGAGAGTATAGGCCAGATAGTCGGCCCCCATTTTTCGCAGACGCCCCTTCCCCCCCCGAAGCCGTTCCTTCACCGCGGCAAAATCATCCCCCTCTTTCTCCTGGAAGGAAAGGAGTGCCTGGGGGCGCAGGATCAGGCTGATCTGCTCGGCTTCGACCTCGTCCCTCTTATCATCGTAGGAGATCAGCTTGACGACAATGAATAGGTCCTCCCCGTAATCCTCGACCTTGGGCCTTTGTTCCGTGTTGAGAATATCTTCCAGAGCCAGGGGATGGACTACGAAGCAGGTCCCCAGCTTTTCCAGGACCTCCACCTGCTGGATCCCGATCACGTTAACCCAGGTAACCGCCGATTCTTTGGGAAAAAGGTAACAATCATCAAAATTCTTCAGCTCTTTTTCCTGAAAACCGTGGCCGTCGTATTCCACGACCGCAACGCGGGTCTTCTCCGTCTTCTTCTCCCCAATATGCACCAGGGTCCCCGGAGGAAGGCCCGCCTTCTTGGAACTTTTTTTGATTAGTTTGGACATAAAAAGAAAGTTTCGAGGTTAGGGGTTGGGGGTCATGGCAAGGACCTTCAAGGGGATTCCTTGGGCCCCTATGCCATGACGTATGATCCATGACCCGTTTTTCATCTCCCCAGTATTTCCTGTATACTGACGTGCTTCTGGAACAGCCCCTTCAGCATTTCAACCTTAGCCCCATCGTCCTTGGTAAGGAGGGGTTCCAGGTCCTCGATTTGCTTGGCGGTCTGGTAGGTGTCGGAGAAGACCATTAAAAGAGGAATGTTCCGCTCGGACGCTTTGCTGATGATGTTGGAAGGGGGCAGGATATTATTCGTCAGGATGATTGCCGAGGTATCGCTTTCCAGGGAAGCCAGGATCATATCCGTTCGGTCCCCCCCGGTAATGACCAGCTTGTTCTCCTTTTTGAACAGGGGGTTCTGCAGAAAGACATTGGCCGACCAGGCCCCGATTAGAAAATTCTTCACCACCCGGTTGAGTCCTCCCTCGCCGCAAAGGACTTTGGCAAAGAGCCGCTCGGTCAGGTAGGATACCGTGAAATGGGTGAGTTCGCTCTCATAGGGAATCACCCCGACGACCTGCAGGCCCATCTGGCGGACGGCCGGCAGGTGAGTACTCCGGAACTCTTCCAGGTTCTGCACCTTGTTGATGAGGACTCCGTTCAGGGTCACCCCGGAAAGGTTCACGTGTCGCTGGAGAAAGAGGAGATCGTCCAGAATCGCGTCATGGTCCCCGCTGACCACCATGAACAGCTTGGCCCCGATATACTTCGCCAGGGATAACGTGTCCAGGTGGACCGAAATCCCATAGCTCAGGTCCTTTCCTCCTTCGATGAACAGAACCTCCCGGTCGTTGCCCACGTTGCCGATGGTTTCCATCAACTTCTTCCGGGTTCCCTCTTCGTCGTACATGTAGCGAAGCTTGGAATGGTCAAAGCCGATGCTCATGTCCACCGGGTCTTCTTTCAGACCGAAGAGGGCGCTGATCAGGGAAGAGTCGTAATCCCAAAGCCGCTTCTTTCGGTAGAGCATCCTTTCCCCGAAGGGTTTCACATAGGCGATCTTTTTATTCGCCGCGGCGGTCATCCCCACAATCGCGGTGGTTTTTCCCGCGCTCTTGCGCATCGAGGCGATGATCACTTTTTCCATTTAGGCCCCCTTCTTCCCGCTGGTTAGCAGAATCCGCACATCCACGGCCTTGACCCCCCGTCCATGCTCGTACACCAGGAGGGGGTTGATCTCCAGGTCGGTGATGCGCTCGCATCGCTGCAGAATGGTCCCCACCTTGATGATCGTTTCCACCACCCCGTCCAGGTCCTTTTTCTCCTCTCCCCTCACCCCCAAGAGGAGCGGGTAGGCCCGGATTTCCTTGACCATGGCCATGACTTCCTTCCGGTTGATGGGCAGCGCCCGAAAAGCCACATCCTTCATCACTTCCACGTAGATGCCCCCCAGGCCGAACATGATCAGGGGTCCGAAGGTCCGGTCCCGGCGGGCCCCGACGATGGTCTCCAGCCCTTTCTCCACCATCTCCGCGACCTCGACCCCTTCGATATGGGCGTCGGCCTTGTAAGCCCGGGCGTTCCGCAGGATCGCCTGGTACGCGTCAACGACTTCCCTCTTGTCCTCCAGGTCCAAGGCCACTCCGCCGGCGTCGCTCTTGTGCAGGATGTCCCGGGAAACCACCTTCAGAACCACCGGGTAGCCGATGGCCTCCGCCGCCTGAACGGCCTCGTCCAGGCTATGGGCAATCCGGGTTTGGGGAATGGGAATTCCCGCGGAGCGCATGACCGCCTGGCCTTCGTGGGCCAGCAAGAAGGTCCTTCCTTCTTTTAGAGCCTGGTCGATCACCCGATCGATGGCCGACGGGTCGATGGCCGCCTCATCCACCCCGTCGGAATATTCCTTCAAATAATGGCCATACTTGTAGATCGAACCCAGGCAGGAGACCGCCTGATACACGTCTCCGTAAACCGCCGCCTCCCCTTTCTTCATGGCGAGGAGGCAGTTTTCGATCTTTTCTCCCCCGAAGATGGAAAAGACCAGGGGCTTCTTTTTTTCCTTGTACCTCCGGGAATTCTCATCGATTAAAGAAAAAAGATTTTCCGCATCGAAAACCGCGGTTTCGCCGTACAGGGCGATCACCGATTGGATGGGTTCACTCTTCAGAGCGGCTTCCAGCGCGGAATTGTAATGGGCGGAAGTGGCTCCTCCGGTGAGGTCCACCGGGTTTTTCGTCGACCCGAACTCCGGCGTGACCGGCGAGAAAATTTCTTTAAGGGCCAGCGTGTCATCATACATCCTCACCCCATACTTCTCGCAGGCATCGGTGGCCATCACCCCGATCCCCCCCCCGTTGGTGATGATGACCGTACTCTCCCCGGCAGGAAAAGGGGTATGGGCCAAAAACTTGCACCAGTTGAAGGCCTCTTCCACGTTCTCCGCCCGAAGGACCCCGCACTGCCGCATGATGGCGTCGAAGATCTCATCCGAACCGGCCAGGGACCCGGTATGCGAGGCGGCGGCCATGGCCCCCCGCTCCGAACGTCCCGACTTGATGACCACCACGGGAATTTTTCGGGTGACCTTTTTGAGCGCGTGGATGAGTCGCTCCCCATCCCGCACTCCTTCGATGTACATTAAAACGATCCTCGTGTGGGGGTCGGTGACCAAATATTCCAGAAGGTCGGCCTCGTCCACGTCGGTCTTGTTTCCCACGGAGACGATGGCCGAAAGACCGATATTCTCCACCGAGGTCTTGCCGATCATGGCAATGCCCAAAGCCCCGCTCTGGGTGATGATGGCCACCCTCCCGGGGCTGATGCCGGAGCTGCCGAAGGTGGCGTTCAGGGAGGCCGCTGCCGAATAGATCCCGAAGATGTTGGGCCCCAGGATCCTCATGTTATGTTCCCGGGCATAGGAGACGATCCGGCGCTCCTCTTCGTTGTTCCCGATCTCCGAGAATCCGGAGGAGATGATGGTCAAGTATTTGACCTTTTTCCTCGCGCAGCTCCGGACCGCTTCAAAAACGAACTTGGCGGGGATGACGATGCTGGCTACATCCACCGGATCGTTTATTTCCTCGACGGAGCGGTAGGCCTTCAGGCCGAGGATCTCGCCCCCCTGGGGATTTACGGGAAAGACTTTTCCTTTGTATCCCCCGTCCAGGATGTTTTTCAGGATTTTGTAGCCGATTTTATTCTCATCCCGCGCCGCCCCGATGACCGCCAGGGTGTTCGGTTCGAATAAGGCTCGAATGTTCAATGTTGGGCTTTCCATCAGGCGCCTCTGAAGGCCATCTGCATCTCGTACACCCCTTGCGAGCTTCGCTTTTGAGTATCGAACCCCATCTTCTCGAATAAATGGAGCATGGGTTTATTCTCCACCAGGACCTCGGCGGTGAAACCGTACAACCCCTCGCGTTTGGCCAGGAAAGTCAGGTAGGAAAGGACCTCCGTCCCCACCCCCTGGCCTTGGTAATCGTCCCGCACCACCAGGGCAACCTCGGCGGTATGGTTCGCTTCATTGATCCCGTATTGCCCCACTCCAACCACTTTTTCCAATTCCCCCTCGCGTACGGTGGCCAGGATGACCATTTCCTTGGTGTAGTCGATGACCACGAACTCCTGCAGACGTTCGTGGGGCATATCCTTGCGCATGGAGATGAAACGCCGGTACAGGCTCTGGTCGGAAAGAGAGTAGAAGAAGTCCTTGAGCAGCGGCTCGTCGCTGAGCCGGACCGGCCGCATCAGAACCTCCAGGCCTTTCCCCGTAGTGCGGTAGCTTTCCAGGTGCTCGGGATACTCCCCCCTTTTCCCGGGGATGAAGGCCTGGTCCCTATAGATAAGGTTGGCCTGCTTGGCCTTTTCGATCAGCCAGGGACGGAATTGGGGATGGGCGATGGCGATGAGTTCCATGGCCCGCTCCCGGATATTTTTCCCGTGAAGGTAGGCGATCCCGTATTCCGTGACCACGTAATGAAGGTCCCCCCGGACCAGGGTCACGCCCGTCCCCTCGCGCAGGAAGGGAACGATGCGGGACACCTTCCCCCATTCGGCCGTGGATTGAATGGCCAGGATGGTTTTCCCGCCGGGGGCCAGGGTGGCTCCGCGCATGAAGCTGTTGTGTCCCCCCGGTCCGCTGTAAAAGGTTTTCCCCAGGGATTCGGAGGAGGTCTGCCCGGTCAGGTCAATCTCCAGCGCGCTGTTGATGGCCGTCATGTTCTGCTGGCGGGCGATCACCAGGACGTTATTGGTATAGTCGATGGTCCGAAATTCGAAGGCGGGATTGTCCTGGAGGTATTCATAGGTGGATTTGTGTCCCAGGCAGAAGGTGGCCACGGTCTTGCCCCGGTTGAGGGTCTTGCGGCTGTTGTCGATGACCCCTTTCTTCATCAACTCCACCATCCCGTCGCTCAACAGCTCGGAGTGCACCCCCAGGTTGTTTTTCTCGCCCAGGTTGGCAAGGATGGCGTTGGGCAGAGAGCCGTACCCGGCCTGAATCGTGTCGCCGTCCCGCACGATACGGGCCACGTATTTGCCGATCTGCTGGACCACGTCGTCCGGGGCCACCGCTTCGTATTCCAAGATGGGTTCGTCCCGGCAGATAACGTAATCCACGTCTTTGATGTGAATGAAGCCGTCCCCGTGAACCCGGGGCATGAAGCGATTCACCTGGGCGATCACCAAAGAGGCCTTTTCCACCGCCGCCTTGGTAATGTCCACGCTGATCCCCAGGCTCATGAACCCATGTTCGTCCGGGAGGGAAGTCTGGATCAAGGCCACCTGGATGGGAACCATTCCCCGGTTGAATAGATTCGGCACATCGGAAAGGAAGAGAGGAGTGTAGTCGGCCATTCCCCGGTTGACCGCTTCCCGGGAGTTGTCCCCCACGAAGAAGGAGTTGTGGCGAAAGTTGTACTTAAACTTCTCGTCCGTGTAGGGCGCCACTCCCAGGGTCCAGACATGGACGACCTCGGCATCGAAGAAGGCCTTGGGATGGGATTCGACGAAGTGGATCAGGGCCTTGACCAGATACTGGGGTTCGGCGCACGCGGTATGGATGAAGATCCGATCTCCCCGGTGGATCCGGCTGAAGATTTCATTCTCCGCCACGAATTTCTCCGGGTAAACCTTCTGCATTTCGGCGCAGGAATCATGGCTGAAACCCTGCTTTATTCCAGAAGACACTGGTTTCTCCTGTTTCTTTCCTTTTCCGTCCCCTTCCTCTCCCTTTCATTTGAATTCTATTCTTATCTTCGACTGCCCGTCAAGGGGAAGACCGGAGGGATTCGCAGAGCGGGAAAAATGATCCGGTCGGGCCTGCCTTTACGGGGCCGGGGTTACGTAGAGAGACGCGGGGCCAAGGGGATCGCGGAATGAATTTCCCTCATTTATCCACCCGGGGACGCGAATCTTTTCTATTCGGAGGCGTAGATCACATCGATGGCGGTGGCGTGCTTTTTTCCCACCGCTCGGAAGGCATGCGGGAGGGTGGAGTCAAAATAGAGGCTGTCCCCGGGTCCCAGGGAGTAGACCTCATTCTCGTAGCTGAATTCCAGTTGTCCATCCAGAACATAGATAAACTCTTCGCCCCTGTGGGTAAGGAAGATGAGGTCCTCTTTTTCCTTCACCTCGAAGGTCACGTGGAAAGGCTCCATGTGTTTGTCCGCCTTGGGATAAGCCAGGGACTCGTAATAATATCCCACTCGGGACGGGTCTTCATGAATTCGCCGAAAGACCCGCTTCCGCTCGCTTTTGGGGACGACGATGGCCCTTTTTTCGGCATCCTGATCCTGGAAAAAATACCCGATATTCACGTTCATGGCCTTGGCGATTTTGAGCAGGGTCGCGACCGGGGGGGCCACGACTTCCCCCTCGATCTGCATCAAGACCGGCTCGGAGAGATTCGCCGTTTCAGCCACCTGTTTTAAGGAAAGGCCCTTTTTCTGCCTCAGATTTTTAATCTTTTGCCCGAGATTCAGGTCCTTCAATTCATCCTTCACGTCCTTGACCATCTACCCCTCCGATCGCCCATTGGAGAAAATTCATCCCCTCGCCTGCAAGATGGCTCAAATCTAACGCGAACTTCCTTTTTTTTCAACAGAATTTTATGGACCGATCCTTTCTCTTGCTTATTCCCTGGTTTTCCCGAATTTTTCCCTTCCCCGATTGGCCCTTGAACCGGCGGCCGCCCTTGACGGACCCGGAATTCTGGGATATAAGTGAGATTAGCAACAAGCGATTTTCGGCTTGCTCTTTGCCGATTCCGGGTGAACCCAAAACCAGAAGAAGGACCCGGCAAAAGGAAAGGAAATGAAGGTGGCCAAGGCCTCGAAAAATAAGAAACCCCGCACCGTGGGAGAACTCCGGAAGGCGAACTTTCCAGTTTATTCCGTCAAGATGGAGATGCGCAAAAACCTGATCGAGAGGATCCGCAAGGATAAGGATTTCTTCCCGGGGATCATCGGCTACCAGGAAACGGTGATTCCCCAGCTGGAAAATGCCATCCTCTCCGGGCAAGACGTGATCTTTCTGGGCGAGCGGGGGCAGGCCAAGACCCGGATGATTCGCAGCCTGGTCTACCTTCTCGACGAGGAGATTCCGGTCATCGCCGGCTGTGAGATCAACGACAACCCGTTTCACCCCATCTGCAAAAGCTGTCAGGAAAAACTTCAGGCCCTACAGGACAAGGTTGAAATCGCTTGGCTGGGAAGGGATCAGCGGTACAGCGAGAAGCTGGCCACCCCGGACGTGACCATCGCCGACCTCATCGGGGAAGTGGACCCCATCAAGGTGGCTGAAGGCCGCTACCTCTCCGATGAGTTGACCATCCATTACGGGCTCATTCCCCGGACGAATCGCGGCATCTTCGCCATCAACGAGCTTCCCGACCTGGGGGAAAAAATTCAGGTGGGGCTCTTTAACATCATGGAAGAGCGGGACGTCCAGGTCCGGGGGTACAAAATCCGCCTTCCCCTGGACGTTTACATCGTGGCCAGCGCCAACCCGGAAGATTATACCAGCCGGGGACGGATCATCACTCCCCTGAAGGACCGGTACGGGTCGGAAATCCGGACCCATTATCCCCGGACGCTGAAGGATGAAATCGAAATCATGGACCAGGAACGGACCCGGTTCGACGACGATGGGGCCTTTGCCCCCAGCGTTCCGCCTTTTTTCAAAGAGGTCATCGCGGAGATTACCGCCCTGGCCCGCAAGTCCCCGGAGATCAATCAGCGCTCCGGCGTCTCCGTCCGCGTGTCGATCTCCAACTACGAAAATGTAATCAGCAATGCGCTGCGCCGGGCGATCCGGGTCGGGGAAGAAGAGGTGGTTCCGCGGGTCAGCGATCTGCCCTATCTCGCGGCCTCGACCAGCGGGAAGATCGAGTTCGAGACGGTGGAAGAAGACCGGAATCAGAGCCTGATCGAGAAGCTGATCGATAAGGCGCTGCTCAATACCTTCAACCGTTATTTTCAGGTGCAGCAGTTTGACCCCTTTCTGGCGCGGTTCAAAGCGGGATGGTCGCTGGAAGTTTCCGAACGGATGAAATCCTCCGAATACCAGCAGAAGACCCAGGAAGCGTCCCCCCACCTGGCCGAGATGAGGGGGCTGTTGGAAGCCCTGAAAAAGCTGGAGTGCGATCAGAGTCCGGCCCGGATCGCCTCGGGGCTGGAGTTTATCCTGGAAGGGTTGCACCTCCACCACCGCTTGAATAAGGAGAAGTTGCCCGGGAAGGCCGCTTATCATGCCTAGCGGGGAAGGATCAAAAACCATGGGACAATCCGGCAAGGATTCGGCGGAGAAACGCGAAGCCCCGGAAAAAGCCTTCGGGGAGCTGATGGACCTTTTTCTGAAGCTCAATTCCAAACTCCGCGAGAAGATTTTTCCCCGCTCGAAAGAAGAGAAGGGAAAAACGGAAAAAACCGAGATGGTGATCATCATCATCAACAACCGCTCTTCGGAAAACCCCGTCCGTCCCCCCCACCCGGAAAAATCCAAGCCTCCCAAGCCCGGCTGGATCAACCGCCTCTGCGAAGAGATCGAACGGGAAGGCGGAAAAGAAAAGTCTTCCTAGATCGATCGCCTCTGGAGAGCTGCTCCCCTTTCGATCCTTGAGGGTTGTAAGCTGCCCGCTCTCCTCTTCCCTCGCCAAAAGATTCCGATAAAAATTTGTTGACAACCTTTTTCCCATTGAATAAGATCATCTACGCCACCCTGGGGGGCCGATCCGTGGCAAAAACCCCTTGATCCCAAAAAGGAGGAGGAGAAATGAAAAAGACCTTTATCGCCTTCTTAATTTTGTCGTTGTGCGCCGGTCTCCAATCCGCGGTTTGGGCAAAAGAAAAAGTTAAAATCGCGGTCATGCATTCCGTCACCGGGTCCCTTGCCCTAGCGGGAGGCCTGGCCGGGCAGAGAGGCGCCCTCGTGGCCGTCGACATGTGGAATGCCCGGGGCGGGATTCTCAATCAGTATGACATCGTCCCGGTGGAGGCCGACGCCCAATCCAGCCCCGACGTGGCCATCCGCGAGGCGGAACGGTTGATCAACGTGGAGAAGGTTCCGGTTATTCTGGGAATCTACTCCAGCTCCATCGCAGTGCCCCTGGCCCCGATCTGTGAAAAGAATAAGACCATTCTCTGGATCACCATTGCCATTTCCGACAAGGTGGTGGAGGACAGGAACCTGACCTACGTTTTCCGTCCCCAGGCGATGGGTTCTCAATGGGGACAAAGCTCGGTGGAGTTTTTGAAAGACAACCTCGCGAAGCTGGGTTATAAATCCCCGAATGAAATCAAAGTGGCCGTCACTTACGAGGACGGGCCTTACGGGGTCAGCGTGAAGTCCGCCAATCTGGCCCAGGCGGAGAAATACAAAATGAAAGTGGTCCTTAACGAAGGGTACGACCACAAGACCAAGGACCTTTCTTCCCTCGTCTTGAAGCTCAAAGCATCCAAGCCGGATGCCATCCTGAACACCGGTTATTATCCCGACATCGTTCTCTTCACCCGGCAGGCGAGGGAGATGGGACTGCAGACCAAGGCCCTCATCGGCCACGGAGCCGGGTATGCCAACTTTCCCAACTTGGAAAAGCAGATGGGACCGGAGCTCACCCAGTACATCTACAACATCGACCCGGCTCCCGCCCAGAACCTGGATAAGAAAAAGCTGAAGGCGGAAATCGGGCCGATCATCGATGAATTCCTCAAGCGGTATAACGATAAATACAAGGAACCTTCTCCCCCGGCGCACGCCACCATGGGATTTGGCCATGCCTGGGTTTTGCTTCAGACCATGGAGATCGCAGCGAAGAAATACGGAGCCCCCACCGCCGACAACATCCGGAAAGCCGCCCTGGAGGTTGATATTCCCGAGGGAGGTACACCGTCGGGCTATGGCGTGAAGTTCGCCCCCCCCGGCCAAAAATACGCAGGGCAGAACCTGCGTTGCTACCCCGTGGTCATGCAGTGGGTGAAGGGCAAAGTGGAGATCGTATGGCCGGATGCCTTGAAGACGATCGACGCCCAACTCCCGGCCCCCAAGGATTGGCCGCTGGCGGTGAAGTAATCCATTTGGGAATCGGTTATGGTTTAGCTGGAGGGGCGGGTTTCAAACCCGCCCCTCCTTGCGAGAAACCCGAAAGGTCCTTTTCCTTGCTGCCATGCTAGAGCTGATCCAGGTCGACCGTTTTTTCGGCCACTTCCAGGCATTGAAACAGATCAACCTCAAAGTCGAGGAGGGGGAATTTCGCGGCCTGATCGGGCCCAACGGGTCGGGGAAGACGACCCTCTTCAACGTCATCTCCGGAGTCTATAAAGCCTCGGCCGGGCAGGTGAAGTTCCTCGGGCAGGACGTTACCGGTTTCACCCCCGATAAGATCTGCCATGCCGGAATCACCCGGTCGTTCCAGATTCCCCGTCCTTTTCGGGAGATGTCCGTGGTGGAGAATGTGATGCTGGGATCCCTGTTTGGAAAGGGGACAAAGAATCTCGCCCCCCAAGAGCCCCTCGCGGAGGCCCTGCACTGGCTAGAATTCGTCGGCCTCAAAGTGGATCAACACACCATGCCCGGCGAATTGACCGCCGGAAATCTCCGCCGTTTGGAACTCGCCCGCGCGCTGGCCACCCATCCGAAGCTCCTCCTCGCGGACGAGATCATGAGCGGGCTAAACCAGGAGGAGATTCTTCAGGCATCGAAGGTCCTGAAAAAAATCCGCGAAGAATTGAAGATCACCATCATCTGGGTGGAGCACATCATGAGCGCTCTCATGAACCTGGTGGAGCGGGTAACCATCCTGGACTACGGACAGATCATCGCCGAGGGGACGCCAGAGGAGGTCTCCCGCAATCCGATCGTTATCGAGGCCTACCTGGGGGAGGAAGAGACCGCAGGCCATGCTTGAAATCCACAATCTCAGCGTTTTTTACGGGGAATTTCAGGCGCTCTTCGAGGTCTCCTTGCGCATGGCCGAAGGAGAAACGGTCATCACCGTGGGCCCTAATGGGGCGGGGAAATCCACCCTTCTCAAAACCATCTCGGGCCTTCTCCAGCCCCGCTCGGGGACGATCACCTTCCTGGGAAAACGGATCGACCGAATCCCGGCCCACGAAATCGTCGAACTGGGAATATCCCATGTCCCCGAAGGAGGTCGTCTCTTCCCCCAGTTGTCCGTCTACGAAAACCTGAAGGTGGGCTCTTTCCTGCCCAAGGCCAGGGGCGAGGCGGCCGCAACCCTGAAGGATATCTACACCCTTTTTCCCATCCTCGACGAGCGCAAGAAGCAGTACGCCGACACCCTGAGCGGGGGCGAAAGGCAAATGTTGGCCATCGCCCGGAGCCTCATGTCCCGCCCCAAGCTGATCCTCCTGGACGAGCCTTCCTCGGGCCTGGCTCCCCGGGTCGTGACCCGGGTCCTCGAATTTGTCCACCGGATCAAGTCCCAGGGGTACTCCATCCTGATGGTGGAACAAAACGTCCGCAAGGCCCTCCGGCTGTCCGACAGGGCCTACTTGATCGAATCGGGCCGGATCGTGAAAGAGGGGCCGAGGAAGAATTTCCTGGAGGACGATTACATCCGCAAAGCCTACATCGGACTGTAGCCTATGATCGAGCTGCTTCTCAATTCCATCGTGAACGGGATCCTCCTGGGAGGCGTTCTGGCCCTCCTGGCCTTCGGGATGAACCTGATCTTCGGCGTGGTCAAGATCATTCATCTCGCCTACGGCCAGTGCGTAATGCTGGGGATGTATGCCGTTTACACCCTGACGGTACAACTGCAGATTCCCCTCCTTTTCTCCTGCCTTCTCACTCTGCCGATCATGGGGGCCGTCGGCGTGCTCCTCCAACTCCTGGTCATCAACCCCTTGCTCAAGGCCAAGGCAAACCCCCTGACCCAACTTCTGGCTCTGGCCGGTTTGACCATCGTGGTGGAAAATGCAGCTCAGGTCGTTTGGGGGGCCGACCTTCGAGGCATCAACATCCAGCTTCCTCTCATCAGCATCGGGGGGGTTTTCCTCCGGACCTCCAATCTCATTGCCTTCTTCGGGGCCCTCCTGACCTTGTGGGGGCTTTACCTGTTCTTGAACCGAACCTACCTCGGCTTAGCCATCCGCTCCATCGCTCAGGACCTGGACAGCGCCAGGCTCATGGGGATCAATCCCCGGATGATTTACTTTATCACCATGGCCGCAGGGGGGATCTTGACCGGCCTGATCGCCGCGTTTTTCTCCCCCATTTACGCCGTTCATCCCCACTTCGGGGGGGGGTTCACCATGATGGCCTTCATCATTGTGGTCTTGGGGGGCATGGGAAATCTCTTGGGTGGTTTTATCGGAGCCTTCGTTATCGGCGTGGTGACCTCGGTCTCGGGCGTTCTGACCTCGACGGAAATTGCTGAAATCATCGTTTTAATCATCTTCATTTGCGTCATTCTTATTCGACCCCAGGGTCTCCTGGGCATCCGGGTGTCCAAGTAGGAGGATTCTTTTGGCCGCCACGCTCACCGTTGCGCTTGTTTTCATCGCCATCGGGGCCTTTCCTTTTTTCGTTCCTTCTCCCTACATTCTCCACATCGGGACCCTGATCTTTATCTGGGCCTTCATTACCACAGCCTGGTCCTACATGGGCCGCTTCGGACTGGTTTCTCTCGGCCACGGAGCTTTTCTCGGCCTGGGCGCCTACACCGCCGGATTGTTGTTCAACTTTTACGGTATTTCTCCCTGGATCGGGATGCTCCTGGGGGGCCTGGCCGCTGTGGGTCTGGCCGTTCTAATCGGGTATGCCTGTTTTCGCTTCGGAGTTATCGGCGACTATTTTGCCCTGATCACGCTGGCCCTGGGGGAGGTCGTAGCCCTGACCATCATCGCTTTCCGGGATATCACCGGGGGGTCCCTGGGCTTCACCCTGAAATCCAAGGGAACCTCACTTCTCTATCTCCAGTCCGAAGAAAAAATTCATTTTTATTACGCCTCCCTCGGATTCTTGATCCTCGCGCTCCTGGTTTGGAAATGGATTGACCGATCGAAGATGCAGAAAGCCCTTCGGGCCATCGGCGAGGATGAAATCGCCGCCTCCACCCTGGGGGTGGGGATCATCCGCTACAAGATGATCATCACCATGATCAGCGCCTTCATGACCGCCATCGGGGCGGTTCTCTACGCCCAGTACATCACCTACCTGAACCCCCATACCCTCTCGGGGGTCCCCCCTTCTCTCGAAATCGCCTTCAAGGCAATCCTCGGGGGAATGTTCAGCCTCTGGGGTCCCACGGTGGGTACGGCCCTGATCGTCTCTCTGGAGGAGTATTTCCGGGTGGCCTACGGGAGCACCTTCGTAGGGTTCTCGCAGATCATCTACGGGCTAGCGTTGGTTCTTCTGATCATCTTCCTGCCCAAGGGAATCTACGGGAGCGTGCAGGGTTTCTTCCAAAAGAAAAGGTAGAGCTTTCATTCCGGCGAGGTTTTCCCGCCGCCATGTGCTTCCACGCCGTCTTTTCATTTTTTAGAGGGAGGAGCGCGCCCGGACTCCCATAGCTCCCATGGAAATCCGGGCCTCTCCCCAGACGACCCTGTTTGGCCATCTACCCCCCCCAAAAAATCCAACCGAGGCGCACGGGAAATTACCCCGGACCGGGTCACCTCAGCATCGTGGAGGGCAGCCACAGGATGATTTGCGGGAAGAGGATCACCAGGGCGAGGCCAATCAGGTCCAGGATCATGAAAGGCCAGGAGCCGATGAGAATGTCCTTCAGCTGTACGTCCGGGGGAGCGATGCTTTTAATGATGAAGAGGTTCAAGCCCAGGGGGGGCGTAATTTGCGCCAACTCCATGTTCACCACAAACATGACTCCGAACCAGACGGGGTCGAAACCCAGGGCTTTGATGATGGGCACAAAAATGGGGATGGTTACCAGAAGAATCCCTGCCGGGTCCATGATGCACCCCAGGAAAATCAGGAGGATATTGATTCCCACGATCACCAGGAAGGGGGAAGCGGATTGCTGGATGAGCCACTCGGAAAGCTGCTGGGGCAGCTTCAGGTAGGAGAGGACATAGCCGAACACCGTCGCCGCCACGAGGATCCAGCCGATGAAACAGGTGATTCGGCAGGTGCTCAGGAAAGCCCCGCCCAGAGCCCTGCGGGACAGCCTGCCGCCCGCAAACCCGATCGCTAGAGCCAGGAAACAGCCCATCCCGGCGATCTCCGAGGGGGTGGCAATGCCCAGGTAAATGGATAGAAGCATGGCCACTGCCAGGAACAGGATGGCCCACACTTTGTGGAGCGACCGCCATCTTTCGGCCCAGGTCACATCCTTCTCCAGCGGCGCCAGGCCGGGCCGGAAGGAGCAACGGATGATAATGAAGGTGATGAACATGGCGCTCAGCATGAGCCCCGGGAGCACCCCGCCGATGAAAAGCTGTCCGATGGACTCTTCGACCAGGGTCCCGTAGAGAATCATGTAGATGCTCGGCGGAATGAGGGCGCCCAGGGCGCCCCCGGCGGCGATGGAGCCGCAGGTGAGCCGCTTGTCGTAGCCCCGGCTGAGCATCTCGGGAACGGCAATGCTCCCGACGGCGGCCGCCGTGGCCGTGCTCGCCCCGGAAACCGAGGCGAAAAGCGTGCAGGTGAGCTGGGCGGCCACGGCCAGCCCTCCGGGAAGCCTCGCGGTCCACTTGGCGAGCATGTCAAAGGCGTCGGTGCTCACCCCCGAATGAAGGATGACCTCCGCCATGAAGATAAACAGGGGAATGGCGACGAGGGCAAAGTTGTTGATCTGCCCGAAGGCCGTCGCGGAGAATACGATGAGCTGGTTGGGGCCCAAAAAGATCAGCACCAGCACCAGAGAAAGGATCCCCAGGCTGAAGGCAATGGGAATCCCCACCATGATCAGCAACAGCAAGGCGGCGAATATGCAAATCAAGAGCGCCCACCATTCCATGGCTACGTTCTCCCCCCGGCGGGACCGAATTGTCGCCGGCCCGCCGCCAGGCGGAGATGGCGCCCGATTCTCACCAGCAGGAGAAAGATGACCATCGCCGCCCCTAAGGGCACCATCATTTGAAAGGGAAAGAGCGGCCAGCGGACCCCGCCCGAGGACACCTCCCCGATGAGGAGAGAGTCCTTGGCGAGCAACCCGCCCTCCCATAGAAGGATCGACACGTAAAAAATGGAGGCGCTGTCGATAAAAATATCCAGGAAGGCCTTCGTCCGTCCCCGGACCCGTCCATAAAAAAAATCGGCCCGAACGTGACCGTCGATGGAGGTTGTATACGCGGCTCCCAAGTAGACCATGATGACCAGCAGGAAAGAATTAAGGTCCACGGCCCAGTCCGTGGGGTTGTTAAAAAAATAGCGGCCGGCCACCTCGCGCACGAGGGCCAACATCATAATCACCGCCAGGGCTCCGGCGATCCACCCGACCTTCCGGCACACCTCCTCAATCCGGCCCCCGGGTCGCCTTGGACCCCCTGGAATCGTCTGCGAGCTCATGACGCCTTTCCCCTGTTCCTTGACCAAAGCATCCTTCTGAAGCCCAACTTCGCCGACAAATGATTCTTCATCCCCCTGGATTGAACGGCTTACGGGTTCTTCCTCTTGAAACGCTCCTGGATCAGCTTCCGGACCTCCCGGGCCTCGGCCCCAGTGCCCTGCTTTTCGCACTCCTCCACGTACCAATCCCAGACGCTGTTCGTGGCCTGGTACATCTTTTCGGCTTCCCTTGCGGGCAGGACATAAAATTCGACCCCCATTTTCTTGGCCTCGGCGATGATGGGGCCATCCTGGTCCTTCTCGTAGGCCTGGGTCCACTTCTCCCAAAGGTCCTTCGAGCGAGTGGTCTTGAGGATCATGTCCTGCAGGTCCCCCGAGAGCTTTTCCCAGCTCTTTAGGCTCATCCACAGGAAACCGACCGAATATCCCACCAGGGGCGGGTCAACGACTTGATCGGCCACCTCCCAGAGGCGGTACTGCTTGAGCGAATAGGTGGTCATGAGCCCGGCATCCACAACGCCCTTCTGCATGGCCTGGTAGTATTCACCCCCGATGGTCATGACCGGCGATGCTCCCAGGGCCTTGATGGCGATCGAGGCCGATCCCCCGGCGCTGCGGATCTTCATTCCCTTGAAATCCTCGAAGGTGCGGACCTTCTTGGCCCGCTTGGCCACCTGGAAGTTGTAGGGAGCCACCGGAGTGGAGGTAAGGTATTTGACGCGGGCGTTCTTGAGGTATATTTGGTCCATGATCTCAGCGACACGGCCATTGACTGCAAGGTCCCAGCAATCCTGCCAGGACCTGAAGTTCGCGGGCAATTGAATCCAATCGCCGATGGCGATCTTGCCGTCGTAATAAGTCGGATAAGCCACGAGCAGGTCGATGGCCCCCCGGGTGAGGGCGTTCAGGGCCTCCTTCTGGCTCACCGGCTCCCCGTAATGTCGGTCCACCTTGATCCGGCCCTTGGAATGGGCTTCGATCCGGTCCAGCATCTCTTCGACCACCAAGAACCGCATATGGCCTTTCGGGTAGACCGACTCGTAGATCAGGGTGAGCGGCTTTTCCTGCGCCGGAGCAGGGGAGATCGCTATCGCGGCGAAAAGAACGAATGCAACCGGAAAAACAAAAATTTTTTTCATGGACCCGCCTCCTTGTTCGTATTTGCAAACCTGGTTTCTCTCGCTCCGTCTTGCGTTTTTCCCAAAATCGCCTCTGCGAAAACATGAAGGGCCGCCCGAAGCTCTCCGACCCAATCCTCTGCCGGGGGTTTAAAGCCTCGAGGTCTTTTCAGAGTTCTCTAAATAGGGAGGGGAATAGATGACGAGCACCTTGACCGGCTCTTCGCTGACAGCCGCAAAGCGGTGGGGTTCTCCCGGCGGGAAGAAGCAGCAATCCCCCGGGCCGATCTCCCGGGTATACCCGGCAACCTCCACCCGTGCCCGGCCTTCGAGAAGGTAGCAGACCTGTTCGAGATTGGGATGGGCATGGGGCAAGGCCCCCGGCCCCTTTTGGATTACCCCCAGGACGACCTCCAGGTTATGGGCTCCCACATTATCCGGGCCGATCAACCGCCGGTTCATCGTCCCCACGTGGTTCTTCGGGTTGTAAGCCGGGACCTCGTCCACCCTCACGAAGTACCTGGTTTCCATAAAATTCCTCCTCGAGTCCAGGTTCCCTGCGCGGAATGAAAGGGTTTGTTCAAGAATCCTTTAGGCCATTTCTCCGCCAGGCACCGAGCCAAAAATCAGTTTCGGAAAAGGATGAAGATAGAGGAAAGCCTACACCCGGTTGATGGTCATAGTTTCGGCTTGCTGGGTTGAAAGCCCGGGAACGGGCAATCGGGAGATCCCGAAACCCTTTTTATTTCAGCCGGTTTACCAACCGGATCGTATCTTCTTTGATCTTTTGCAGCTCTTCCGGGGTCGGTTTTCCGCGGATGTCTCCCAACCGTCCCTTGGTGCTGTTGTCTTCCTTCCCGTGGAATTCTCCGACCACATACCATTCCGCTTCCACCTCGAACCCGAGGTGGTCGAAGAACTGGCCCGCGTACTTTCCCGCCGGGATGGCTTCGCTGATCCCGGTATGGGGCCCTGAATAGGTGCAAAAGATCAGCGCGTGCTTCCCCGGAATCCGCGGGCATCCCAGTTTGACCCGCCCCTCCTGCCGGTATTGGCCGAATTTGTTTTTGAGATAGGCGACTACCGGCTCGGGCGGGTGAAACTGGTAAGAGGGAAACCCCACGCAAACCCAGTCAAAACCGAACCAGTCTAAGTCCCCCGTCTCCTCGATTCGGCGGAAGTCCACCCGCGCTCCGGACGCCTCCAATCCTTCCCGGATCGCCCTGGCAACTTTTTCCGTGTTTCCGCTCTTGGACCAGTACAGAATCGCAGCTTTCATGTTTCAACACCTCATGGCGGCTTTCAAATTTCCGATGATTCGGTCCTGTTTGCCGGGGCGCCGGATCCCGTTTCGGGGCCCAAAACCGGCATCGAGAAACCAGGAACTATTCTATCATCAGTAAATGATAGTTCTTTTTCCCCGCCCGCAGAAGAATTCCCCGCCCGGATAAGGCATGGTCCATGCTAACCTTCCCCTCAAGGTCCCTATGGGCCCGGTTATTGATGTAGGCGCCGCCCTGACCGATGAGGTCGCGGGCCGCCCGTTTCGACTTCGCCAGGCCGGTTTCGTGGAGAAAGTCCACCAAAGGAACTCCTTTTTGGATTCTTTCTTTGGGGACTTTGGTGGCCGGCACCTCCCCTGCCAGGGCAGCGAATACCTCCCGGGAGAGAGACTGCACTTCGCTCCCAAAGAGGACCTCCGAAGCCTCCTTCACGGCCCGGGCCGCATCCTCACCATGGGCCAGTTTGGTAAATTCGAAGGCCAGCCGCCGATGGGGTTCTCTCTTTCCGGGGTTCTGGTTCAACGATTCCTCCAGCTCGGCGATTGGGGACATCTCCAGGAAGGTAAAGAGCTTAAGAAACTTGATTACATCCCGGTCGTCGGTGTTGATCCAGTACTGATACATGCGATAGGGAGAGGTCATCTCCGGGTCGAGCCAAACCATCTCGCTCCCCGACGCCCCCTCGGTCTTCCCGATCTTCACCCCGGATGCGGTGGTCAAGAGAGGGAAGGTGAGACCATGCGCGCTTCCTCCGCTCATCCGCCGGATGAGGTCAATGCCCGCAGTGATGTTCCCCCATTGGTCCTTGCCCCCGGCCTGGACCGAACACCCTTTATGCTCGTATAAGTGGTAGAAATCGTAGGCCTGGAGCAGCATATAGCTGAATTCGGTGAAGGAGATGCCCTGACCCCGCTCCTCCAGGCGCCAGCGGACCGATTCCTTGGCGATCATGGCATTGATCGAAAAGTGTTTGCCGATGTCCCGAAGGAAATCGACCAGGTTCAAGGGCAGAAGCCACTCTGCGTTATTCAGCAAAAGGGCTGCATGGGGGCCTTCGAATTCAAAAAAATGGGAAAGTTGGGCCTTCAGGCGCTGGGAATTCTCCTCCACGTCCTCCTTCGAGAGAAGCTGCCTTTCCGCCGTCTTGCCGCTGGGGTCCCCGATCATCCCGGTCCCCCCTCCCACCAGGGCAATGGGGATGTGCCCGTTGCGCTGGAAATGGGCCAGGCCCATGACCGGAATGATGTGTCCCAGGTGAAGAGAGCGGGCGGTAGGATCGAAACCCACATAGCATTTAAGGGTTTGCTTGGATGCCGCTTCCCGTAGACCGGTATCGGTGATCTGTTCGATGAAACCTCTTTCCCGCAAAACATCGACGACGTTCCTGGACAAAACCGCCTCCTTGTAAATACCAAAAAAATCGAGGATTCAGAAGACCGGAGTCAAAACTCGGGAGAAAGGGCGAGCGAAAAAATTTTTTTTCTCCTAACTTCTGGATTCCGACTGTTGAATTCTTCTTTCCCCCATTCCGCATTCGCAATTTTAGGTGTTCCGATACTTTTCCCGCAACACCGACTTCAGGATCTTCCCCGTTCCCCCCTTGGGAAATTCTTTGAGGATCCTCAC